>DASWOL010000053.1:0-12832 GCA_036398695.1 Cellulomonas sp.
GAGGTCGCCCCCGACCCTGCCGGGCCCGTGCTGGTGCACGCCTTCCGCACCGTCGCCGACCCCTTCGTCGGGCAGGTGACGCTGTTCCGCGTGCTGTCCGGGACCATCCACGCCGGCGACAAGCTGACGAACACGACGACCGGGGTCGAGGAGCGGCTGCCCGGGCTGTTCCGGATGCGCGGCAAGGAGCACTTGCCGGTCGACGAGGCCATCGCCGGAGAGGTTGCCGCGGCACCGAAGCTCGCCGGCACGCCGTCCGGCTCGCTGCTCGCGGGCAAGGGCGCCCCCGGCGGCACGGCGCTGCGGGCCAGGCCCGGGAAGGCCCGCCAGCCGGTCTACGGGCTGGCGCTCGAGCCCGTCACCCAGTCTGACGACGACCGGCTGTCCGCCGCCCTGTCGCGCCTCGTCGCCGAGGACCCGACGCTCGAGGTCGACCGGATCGCCGACAAGACGGTGCTGCGCGGTCTGGGCGACACGCACCTGGCCGTCTCGCTCGAGCGGCTCGCGCGCGTGTTCTCCGTGCACGTGACGACGTCGCCCGTGCCGGTGGGGTACCTCGAGACGATCGGCGGCACGGCCGAGGCCGAGGGCAAGATCAAGAAGCAGTCCGGCGGGCACGGGCAGTACGCCGTGGTCAACATGAAGGTGTCGCCGCTGCCGCACGGCTCCGGGTACGAGTTCGTCGACTCCGTGGTGGGCGGCTCGATCCCGCGCAACTACATGGCCGCCGTGCAGAAGGGCATCGTCGAGGGCATGGCCGCCGGCGGGCCGCACGGATACCCGATCGTGGACGTGCGGGTCGAGGTGTACGACGGGAAGTCGCACCCGGTCGACTCGTCCGACATGGCCTTCCGGACGGCCTCGGCGCAGGGTCTCAAGGAGGCTCTCGTCGCCGCCGGGTCGGTGGTGCTCGAGCCGGTGTCGAGGATCACGGTCACCGTGCCGACGTCCGCCCAGGGCGACGTGATGGGCGACCTGTCCACCCGGCGCGGGCGCATCGCCGACACCACCTCCCTCGACGACGGCACGGTGCGGATCGCGGCACTGGTACCGGAGTCGGAGCTGGCGCGCTACGTCCTCGACCTGCGGTCCCTGTCCGGAGGCCGGGCCGAGCTGACGATCGAGCCCGACCACTACGACATCCTCCCGTCCCACCTCGTCCCGGCCTGACGAGCGGCTCCTCCGGGTCCCGGCACGACGGGACCCGGAGGAAAGGCAGGATGGGGCCGTGGCCCGTTACGTCGAGGTGCACCCGACAGCCCCTCAGCCGCGAGCGATCGCTCAGGTGGCGGAGCTGCTGCGTGCCGGTGCGGTGATCGCCTACCCCACCGACTCGATGTACGCGCTCGGCACCCGTCTGGAGGACCACGACGGTGCCGAGCGGATCCGGCGCATCCGGCACCTCGACGACCGCCACCACATGACCCTGGTCTGCGCGGACTTCGCGCAGCTGGGCCAGCTGGTCATCCTGAGCAACGCCGCGTTCCGCGCGATCAAGGCGGCGACCCCGGGGCCGTACACGTTCATCCTCCCGGCGACGTCGGAGGTGCCGCGGCGCCTGGCCCACCCCAAGAAGCGGTCGGTGGGCGTGCGGATCCCGGACAACGCCGTGGCCCAGGCGCTGCTGCGCGAGCTGGGCGAGCCCCTGCTGTCCTCGTCGCTGCTGATGCCCGGCGCGGACTGGCCGCTCACCGAGGGCTGGCAGATCAAGGAGGAGCTGGACGACGAGCTCGACGCGGTCCTCGACGGCGGCGACTGCGGCATGGAGCCCTCGACCGTGGTCGACTGGACCAGCGGCGAGCCGGAGATCGTCCGCGTGGGGGCCGGCGACCCCGATCGTTTCTGACGGGCGGGAGCCTCATCCGGTGGAGGTGCAGGTGAGCGGGCGGCGCTACGTGGCGGTCGTCGGGCCCTCGTCGGCGGCCGACGAGGAGTACGAGGTCGCCGAGCGGCTCGGGGGCGCACTGGCCGAACGCGGGCACGTGGTGGTGTGCGGCGGCGGGGGTGGCGTCATGGCGGCGGTGTCGCGCGGTGCCGAGGAGCACGGCGGGATCGTCGTCGGCCTGCTGCCGGGCGACGACCGGCACGAGGGAAACCGGCATCTCACCGTGGCGATCCCCACGGGGCTCGGCGAGCTGCGCAACGCTCTCGTCGTGCGCGCGGCCGATGCCGTGGTCGCCGTGGGCGGCTCCTGGGGGACGCTGACCGAGGTCGCGTTCGCCGTGCGGTCCGGGGTGCCCGTGGTCGCCATCGGCGGCTGGCGCGTGACGGACGGCAACCACGAGGTGGCCGGGGTGCTACCTGCGCGGGACCTGGCCGAGGCGCTCGCGACCCTCGACGACCTGCTCGCGAGCGGCTGACGGCAGCTGAGGCGCGGCTGGCGAGGGGAGACGTGCGGGGGCGAGGCCGGCGGCGTCACCAGCCCGACGTCGCCAGCACCGCCCGCCCCACCGCGGCGAGCCCGTCGACGCGACGCAGCCGCGGGTGAGCGGTCAGATCCACCGGAAGCGCGATCGCCGGGTCGACGGCGTAGGTCAGTGCGCCGGAGGCCAGGGCGGCACGCACGCCGGTCGGCGAGTCCTCCACCGCCGCGCACCGCTGCGGGTCCACGCGCAGCTGGCTCGCCGCGTCCAGGTAGCCGTCGGGCGCGGGCTTGGGCCGGGACGGGCCGTCCCCGGTGACGACGACGGCGAACACGCCCTCGGGCGCTTGCGCGACGACGCCGTCGACGATCGATGCGTGCGTCGCGGTGACCAGTGCGCACGGAACGCCCGCGCGACGCAGCGACACGAGGAGGGTCTGGGCCCCGGGCCGCCAGGGCAGGCCCCGGCGCAGCACCGCGCCGACGCCGGCGTGCAGCCGCTCGGCGACCTCGTCGGACGGCAACGGCACGCCCCGGCGTGCCACCTCCGCCGTCAGCGCGGGGACGGACCAGCCGAGCACCGCGCCGTCGTCGTCGGGCCGCCACACCCCGCCGTAGGAGCGGACCAGCGTGCCGACCACCGCGGCCCAGATGGACTCGGTGTCGAAGAGGGTCCCGTCCATGTCGAACAGGACGGCGTCCGGCCGCGGGTCGTCCGGCGACGGGCCGTCCCACGGCTCGAGCCCGTCTGCCACCGGCCCTGGCCGCCTCAGCAGGTCGGCCACGGCTCCCCCTCGCCCCGCGCAGGGACGCCAGCATGGCGGCCGGCCATCGCGGGCCCCTCTCGATCGGCACCGGCGTCTGGCCGGGCGTCCACATCGTCACCCGCGGCTCGTCGCGCGGCCAGCAGGGGGGCCGAGAATTCACCGGGACGTAACCCCTGGCCCGGCGCCGTCACACAGGACAGCGGGCCCGTAACGTCCGGCTTACCCGGGCCCGTGTCCGGTGGGCGGTGCTTCGGGCCCGCGGAGGGCCACCGGCGTCGGCTCACCACGGACGTACGCTCCGGGCGTGGCCCTCCTCTTCGAACCCTTCACCCTGCGCGGCACCACGTTCCGCAACCGCGTCTGGCTTCCCCCGATGTGCCAGTACTCCGCCCTGGACGGGGTGCCGAACGACTGGCATCTGGTCCACCTCGGCGCGCGGGCGGTCGGCGGGTTCGGGCTGGTGATCGCCGAGGCGACCGCGGTGGTGCCGGAGGGCCGGATCACGCCGCAGGACACCGGCCTGTGGAACGACGAGCAGGCGGCGGCCTGGTCGCGGATCACCGACGTGGTGCACGCGCGCGGCGCCCACGCCGGGGTCCAGCTGCAGCACGCCGGCCGCAAGGCATCGGTGTACCGGCCCTTCCACGAGGGCGACGGCTCCGTGGCCGCCGGCGCGGGTGGGTGGACCACGGTGGCCCCCTCCGCGCTCGCGTTCCCCGGGCTCGCCGAGCCGCACGCGCTGTCCGACGACGAGGTGGCGGCCGTCCCCGCCGCCTTCGCCGCGGCGGCCGCACGGGCGCTGTCCGCCGGATTCGACACGGTGGAGCTGCACGCCGCTCACGGCTACCTGCTGCACCAGTTCCTGTCCCCGCTCTCGAACCTGCGCACGGACCGCTGGGGCGGCTCGCTCGAGAACCGCGCCCGCCTGCTCGTGGCGACGGTGGATGCCGTGCGCGCCGTGTGGCCGGACGACCGTCCGCTGCTCGTCCGGCTCTCCGCGACCGACTGGACCGAGGGCGGGCTGACCGTCGAGGACGTCGCATCCGTGGCGAGCGCGCTGCGCGGGCACGGGGTGGACCTCGTCGACGTGTCGACCGGAGGCAACGTGCCGGCGGCGGTGCCGGTGGCTCCGGGCTACCAGGTGGCCTACGCCCGCCGTGTGCGCGAGGTGTCCGGCCTGCCGGTGGCCGCCGTGGGCGTGATCACCACCGGCGCACAGGCGGAGCAGATCCTCGCCGAGGGCTCCGCCGATGCCGTGCTCGTGGGCCGCGCCGCCCTCGGCGACCCGGCCTGGCCGTTGCGCGCCGCGCACGAGCTCGGGGTCGAGACCCCGGTCCTCGCCTTCGCCGGTGCCGACGCGCGCGTGCTGCCGGGACAGCCCACGGGTTGGCCGGTCCAGTACGAGCGCGGCCGCCGGAGCTGACCCCTCACCGGGTCACGCGCAACGGCGGCGCGCCGCGTACCGCGCCTCCCACGTCAACAGGCTCAGCCTGTCGCGATGCAGGCTGCGCCCCCTGCGCGCAGCCGTTGCCCCTACACGCGCGTACAGGTTCCATCTGTCACGCCGGGACCTTGTGACATTCATCACACGGGCGGACGGTCACCCGCCGCGCCTAGGAGGCCGACGACCACTCCGACGAGAGGAAGGCCTCGAATCCGATGACTGCTGGCTGGTCGATGCCCAGCTGCGGCACCGTGGCCACCACGTCGTCCCACTCCAGCAGGTGCCCGTCCTTGGGGCTGATCACCAGGACCAGCATCCCCGGCGCATCCACCTGGCCGGTCGGCGCCGCCACCGCCACTCCTGGCCGACCCAGCCGGTCCGTCGTGGTGCCCAGGCGGACGATCGAGGGTTCGTCGGCCAGGGCCGTCCACAGCGCGGCGGCCAGGTCGGGGCTGATGACCTCGCGCTGGTAGAGGTCCATCGTCGCCTGGATCAGCAGGGTCGCCTCGTCGCCCGGGTCGAGCTTGGCGCCCTCCCCGGCGAACGCCGTGATCAGGGCGTTGCGCAGCGCCACTGGGTCGCGGGGCAGGTTGGCCGCCCTGTTGGCGTCGAAGGTGCCCGCCGGAAGGTCGTCACCGGCGACCTGACCTCCGGGCGGGTAGCGCCCGTCGATGACGTTCCCGTGCACGTCCAGAGCGCGGCCACGGGCCTCGTGGCTGGACATCGAGCCGTCGGGGCGCAGCACCGTCGTGGTGAACATCGGCGCCAGGAGCGTGGTGGCCGTCCCGTTCTGGTCGATCGCGGCGTCGAGGTACCACCCGTACGAGGAGACCGTCTGATCGCCGTGTCCAGCCACCACCGGTTGCGCGCTGGCGTCCGAGGCCAGCCCGAGAAGCGCCTGGCGCGCCGGCTGCCCCTGGCCGGTCAGCACAGTCTCGAGGTCGGCCTCCGAGAAGTGGAGCAATGCCGGGGTGCGGGCATCCGCGGGCGACGACTGCCACGACTGCCATGCGACGCCGGCGACGACCATCGCGATCACGACGAGCGCGGCCACCGCCACCCGCACGGGTGTCACGCGCCGGCGGCGAAGCACCGCAGCGCGCTCTGCCCACTGCGGCTGGTCGGAGCTCAACAGCCGGGCAAGGATCTGCTCGTCCCGCTCCGAGGTGGCGGGCGCCACCGCCGGCGCCGTGCCGCCGGCCTCGCGCAGCAGCACGCGAATCCGCTGAGCCTCCCGCTCTGCTCGCCTAGCCCACACGGTGCACCCCCTGCTCCGCGTGCGCCTCGGCTGCCAGCAACGCCTTGAGGTGCCGACGACCCCGAGCGAGCCGCGACGTGAGCGCCGTCACGCTGCAGCCCAGCGCGAGCGCTGCGGCGGTGGGCGTCAGGTCCACCCAGACGACCAGCCACATCGCGTCGAACTCCCGGGGCGGCAGCGCGGACAGCAGCCGCGACACGCGATCATCGTCGACCACGCGGTCCGCATGGTCGACGACTGACTGCTCCGCTGCCTCGGTGGCCGCCGGACCGGACGGGCGGCTGCCACGACCGCGCCGGACCACCACCGGGATCGCGATCCGCGCGGCTCCGAACGTCCAGGCGCGCCGCTCGCCCTCCGGTGCCGGGAGGGTGCCCCACCGATGCCACACGGCCGCGAACGTCTCGGCGACGACGTCGTCGGCAAGGTCCGGTCCGACGTGCCGCTCGGCGTACCCCCGGACCAGGGAGACGTGCGCGCGGTAGAACTCCTCGAAGTCCGCAGCGGACGACGAGCGTTGCTCAGGGACGAGGTCCGTCACGGGCGCCGATGCCTCAGCAGGAGGTCGCCGTCAGGAGAGCGAAGGACGCGGAGGAGACCGACGTCGACGACACCTGGGCACCCGGCTCGAAGCACACCGACGTGCCCGTGCCACCCGACCCCGAGTAGACCCGCGCCGCGTACGACGACCGGTTCCACACCGACAGCGTCCGCGAGAAGGACACGCCTGCCGCGGTGGTGCTCGTCGTGCTGGTCTCCAAGCTCGAGAACCCCGCGCCCGACCACAGGCAGAACTGGGAGGCCAGGCACTGGCTCGACGACTCCGGCCCCGCCTCGACGGCCGCGACCGGAGACGCGGCGAGGCCGACCAGGACCAGCGCCAGCGTGGCGGCGAACGATCCACGACGGCGCCCGGTCATAGGGACATCATGGCGGGTCCACAGCCGGTTCCCCGTGCGGGCCCGGCGTGTCGAGCCGCGTGCGGGGCCGTCCGGCGAGCGGGCGGGACGCACGGTGGGCAAACCTCGGCCGGCGCACCGGCTGAAGGTCCCGTTCGGCGCGCCACGCCGGGCCCGGACGCGTCGTCGTGACGGGGCCGTCGATCCGAACGACCGCGCGCCCTGCTCCGTCCGGCCCGACGATTCGTCGGGTGCCGCACGCACCCGTGCCTACCTGCGGAACGCCCTCCGGCCACAACATGCCCGCAACATCCGCGACCTATCCTCGTCGTCGGCCGGTACGCGCACGGCGGCCGAACGACGACGAAGGACACGCATGAGCACCGGCATCCTGGTGATGATCGACCGCCCGACGATCGGCCAGACCGGCGACGGCGCGCCGTTCCGGGTGGTTCCGGCCGACGAGCCGGCGCTGCGCGCCACGGTGCTGGCCGCCACCCGCGGCGACGGCATCTTCGAGACCGCCGCGATCCGCGACGGCCGGGTGCAGGCCGCCGACGCGCATCTGGCCCGGTTCGCCCGCTCGGCCGCGATGCTCGACCTGCCCGCGCCCGACCCGGCCGTCTACACGGCCGCGATCGAGCACGGCATCGCAGCGCTCGACGACGCCTCCGACGCCGCCGTGAAGTACGTGCTCGCCCGCGGCGACGAGGAGGACCCGTCGTTCGGCCCCATCGGTTGGGCGCACCTGCACGTCTCGGAGGACTTCACCGCGGTGCGCCGCGACGGCGTGCGCGTGGTGCTGCTGTCCCGCGGCTACGCCCAGGACGTCACCGAGACCGCGCCGTGGCTGCTCCAGGGCGCCAAGACGCTCTCGTACGCCGTCAACCGGGCGGCCCTGCGCGAGGCGGGCCGTCGCGACGCCGACGACGTCCTGTTCACCACCACCGACGGCTACGTCCTCGAGGGCCCGACGAGCTCGGTCGTCGCGCGGTTCGGCGACACGCTCGTGACCACTCCGCCGGAGGCGGGCGTTTTGCCCGGCACCACGCAGCAGGGGATGTTCGCGTACGCCGAGGGCATCGGTCTGGCCACCGAGCTCCGCGACATCCGGGTGGGCGAGCTCGCCGACGCCGACGCGCTGTGGCTCACCAGCTCCGTGCGCCTCGCCGTCCCCGTGACGGCGGTCGACGGGGTGGCACGTCGCGTCGACGACGCCCTCACGGCCGCGGTCAACGCCTACCTCGCGGCCCGCACCGTCTGACCCTGCCGGTCGTCGTCCTGCTTCCGTCCCGTCGCCCCGGCGCGGGTCCCGGCGCGGGTCCCGGGGAGTCACGGGGAGTCGCGTGGCGTCACGGACACGCTCGTCGTTGCGCGACTTCCCGCGGCACGTCTCCGGTGGCCCCCCGCCGTCCGGCAGACTGAGGGTGTGACGGACCTGCTCTCCTCCGCACGGCCCGGCGACGCCGCGGCCGGGCGGGGGGCGGACTGGTCCTGGCTGGCGGATCCGTCCGACGAGCCCACGGCCGCCGACCTGGAGCGCGCCGGCCGCCAGGCCGAGCAGCTCCTGGCCGACCACGGCGTCTCCTACGGCACCGGCGCCGACCGGCGCTGGCGCCTCGACCCCGTGCCGGTCACGGTCGACGAGCACGAGTGGGCCCGCCTGGACGCAGGCTTGCGCCAGCGCGCGGAGCTGCTCGACGCCGTGCTGACGGACCTCTACGGCGAGCGCCGGCTGCTCGTCGGCGGCCTGCTGCCGCCCACCGCGGTGCTCGCCCACCCTGGATTCCTGCGCGAGGTGGACGGCCTGCGGCTGCCCGGCGGCCGCGAGCTGGTGCTGGCCGCGACGGACCTGGTGCGCTCCCCCGGCGGGGACTGGGTGGCCGTGGCCGACCGCGCGCAGGCGCCGTCCGGCGCCGGCTACGCGATGGAGAACCGCCGGGTGGTCGCCGCGGCGCTGGCCGGGGTCTACCGGCAGGCGTCGATCGCGCGCCTCGGGCCGTTCTTCCACGCGTTGCGGCAGGCGCTGCGCACAGCCGCGCCCGCGCGGGCGGGAGGCGAGCCGCGGGTGGTCCTGCTCACCGCCGGGCCGGACAGCGAGACGGCGTTCGACCAGGCCTACCTGGCCTCGATGCTGGGGCTGCCTCTGGTCGAGGGCGCCGACCTGCTGGTGCGACACGGGCGCGTCTGGTTGCGCGGCCTCGACGGACCGGAGCCGGTGGACGTGGTGCTGCGCCGGATGGACGCCGACTGGTGCGACCCCCTGGAGCTGCGCGCCACCTCGCGGCTCGGCATCGCGGGCCTGGTCAGGGCTCTGCGGGGAGGCGCCGTGAGCGTGGTCAACCCGCTGGGCGCCTCGGTGCTGGAGAACCCCGCCTTCATCCCGTACCTGCCGGCGCTCGCCCGTGCGGTGCTCGACCAGGACCTGCTGCTGGCGTCCGCCCCGACGTGGTGGTGCGGCGACGACCTGGGCCGCGAGCACGTGCTGGCCAACCTCCACCGGCTCATCGTCAAGCCGATCGCCCCCGGCGAGGGGTCGGTGTTCGGCTGGGAGCTGTCCGACGAGCGACGCGACGCCCTCGCCGGCCGCATCGCCGCCGCCCCGTGGCGCTGGGTGGGCCAGGAACGGGTGCGGGTGGACGACGAGCACGTCGCCGCGGTGCTGCGCACGTACGCCGTGGCGCACGGTGGCAGCTACACCGTGATGGCCGGCGGGCTGGCGCGGATCGGCGAGGGGCCGGTGGTCTCGTCGTCGCTCGGGGCCGTGGCCAAGGACGTCTGGGTGATGGCGTCGCAGGCGGATGCCGTCGCCCTCACCGGCGACGAGGAGGAGGTCGCCGAGGGCGCACGGGTGCGTGGACCGGCGATCTCGCCGCGCACCGCCGAGAACCTGTTCTGGATGGGCCGTTACGCCGAGCGTGCCGAGGACCAGGTGCGCGTGCTGCGTGCCGTCGCGGACCGCTGGGACGACTACCACGCGCGGCCCGGCAGCGCCGGCGGGCGTGCCCTCGCGGTGCTGCTGGAGGTGCTGACCCCGCAGGCGCTCCCGGAAGGCGGTGAGGAGCCGCCGGGCGACGAGCCCACGACGACGGTGCCGGTGCCGGCGCTGCGCGACCTGCTGCTCGACCGGCACGCCTCCGCCAGCGTGGCGCGGTCGGTGCTGGCGCTGCACCGGGCCGCCGACACGGTGCGCGACCAGCTCTCGAACGACACCTTCACCCCGATCGCGCGTATCGAGCGAGCGCTGCGGGACGAGGCCGGACGGCCACGGGCCACGCCTGCCGGCGGGCTGGACCTCGGCCCGGCCCCCACCCGCTCGGCGGTCACCGCCGGCCTGCGGCCCACTCTCGACCGTGTGCTCGAGGGGCTGCTCGCCATCTCCGGCGTCGCCGCCGAGGGGCTGACACGCGACGTCGGCTGGCACCTGCTCGACGCCGGCCGGCGGGTGGAGCGCGCCCAGCACGTGGTGGACACGCTGGCGGCGACGCTGCTCGACCGCCGCGCGCCCGACGTCGACGACCTGGTGCTGGAGTCGGTGCTGCTGATCCACGAGTCGGCGATCACCTATCGGCGGCGCAACCAGTCGGGGACGTCGGTCGCGGCGGTGCTCGACCTGCTGGTGCACGACGAGACCAACCCGCGCTCGCTCGCCTTCCAGCTCACCCGGCTGCGGGCCGACCTCGAGGCGGTGCCGGTCTCCTGGCGCGCACCGGACCAGCGGGACCACCTGCTGGGCGACGTGGCGGACCTCGTCGACGAGCTCGACGCGGTCACCGTCGGCGCGGCCGTGACCGGCGCCCGCCGGGTGCGCCTCGCGGAGTCTCTGGACTCCATGCGCTGGCGGCTGCGCGCCGCGGCCGACGAGATCGAACGCGTCCACTTCGCCCGTCCTGCCCCGAGCCGGCTCCAGGAGGGCATCTGGGGCAGCGACGTCCAGCCCGAGGACGCCGCATGAGCCGCACCTACGACCTGGTGCACCGCACCACCTACGAGTACGACCGGCCGGTGACGGAGTCGTACGGCGCGACCGCGCTGACACCGCGCGACCTGCCGGACCAGCGGCTGCTCTCGGCCGCCCTCGAGATCGACCCCGCGCCCGCCGACAGCGACGCCCACACCGACTACTTCGGCAACGCCGCGCGGTACTTCGCCATCACCACCGACCACCGCCGGCTGGTGGTCACCTGCCGCTCGACGGTCGAGGTGAGCCGCGTCGCGCCCGACCCGGCCGCGCTGCCGCAGGTGGGCTGGGAGGACGTCGTCGCCGCCGTGCGCGCCGGCGACGCGGCGGCGTGCGGCACCGGACCCGCCGGGCTGGTCCGGCTGCTCGAGATGGTGCTGCCGAGCCGGCACGTGCGGCCCGGTGACGACGTGCGGGCGTGGGCGGAGCCGTCCTTCACGCCGGGACGCCCGCTCGTCGACGTCGTCGCCGACCTGGCGCACCGGATCCGGCACGAGTTCACCTACCGCACCGGGGCGACCACGGTGTCGACCACCCAGGCCCAGCTGCTCGACCAGCGCGCGGGCGTCTGCCAGGACTTCGCGCACCTGGCGATCGCCGCGCTGCGCGCCCACGGGCTGCCCGCCCGCTACGCCTCCGGGTACCTCGAGACGCGGCCGCGGCCCGGCGCGCCCAAGCTGCGCGGGGCCGACGCGTCGCACGCCTGGCTGTCCGCGTGGATCCCCGGCGCCGGCTGGCTGGAGATCGACCCCACCAACGACAAGCTGGTCGACGACCGGTACGTCGTCCTCGGCTGGGGCCGCGACTACGACGACGTCCCACCCCTGCGCGGCGTCATCGAGACGGAGGGGACGCCCGCGCGCCCGCAGGTCTCGGTGGACCTGGTGCCCGCCGGCAGCGACCCCTTCGTCTGAGCCCGGGCGCATCGAGCCTCGCTGCCCGCTTCGCGCACGAGCCCGGCCGGGCGCTCAGGCGGAGACGTCGTGCAGGTGGTGCAGCACGTCGTGGAGGAAGTAGGTCCCCAGGCTCGCCACCGTGAACACCGACCCGTTGGAACGCCTCCCCGGACGGGACCAGGCGTCCGGCACAGCGCCGCCGGGCACGGCGTCGAAGTCCGCGGCGATCGTCGCGGCGGCGGCGGCGAGCTCGCCGGACACCACCGACGGGTCCTGCAGGTCGTAGCGGTGCGCGACGGCGGCGGCGTCCTGGTCCCAGTCGGCGAACAGCGGGTCGTCCTGCGTGAGCATCAGGCGCAGCCGCTCGTCGAACACGCGGAGCACGTCGCGGACGTGTGCGCCGTACTCGAGCGGCGACCAGACGTCCCGGGCCGGCCGCACGCGCACGTCCGGCCGGGCCAGCGCAGCGGTCCAGCGCGGCACCGTGGCGCGCACCGCCTGGCCCAGAGCACGCGGGTCGACCGCCGACGCGTCGAAGCCGCACTCGGGGCACACCCGCCCCAGCACCCAGGTCCAGTCCTTGGTGTCCGGCTCGATCGGTGCGGGCCCGCCCTGCCCTGCCGGTTCGCTCACAGGGTCGTCCCCCGCCGCGCCAGGTCGTCGGCGGTGACCGGGAAGCCACCGTCGTCCACCACGACGCCCCCGGCGACCCGCAGCATCGCCCACGCGGCGCGGGCGACCACGGGCGCCACCCGGCTGCGCGCGATGAGGTGCAGTCGCGACGGCTGCTCCGAGGTGAGCTCCGTCGGGTCCGGCGGCACCCACGTCACCGCGTAGGTCCACGGCCCCTGCTCGCCCCACCGTTGCGAGGCGACCGCGACGGGGACGGCGTCGCGCGGTTGCGCCGTCACGGTCAGCGCGCCGTCGAACTCGAACCGTGACGTCAGCGTGTACGCGCCACCGGGCAGCTCGCGCACCGGCCCT
Organism: Cellulomonas sp.; assembly: GCA_036398695.1. Taxonomy (GTDB): domain Bacteria; phylum Actinomycetota; class Actinomycetes; order Actinomycetales; family Cellulomonadaceae; genus Cellulomonas. Next base: position 12,572 of record DASWOL010000053.1, read on the forward strand.
GGTCGCGAGCCCGCGAGGAAGGGGCGCACCGCGCTCACCAGGTCCCCGGAAGGGACCACGGCGCCGGTCCACAGCGTGAGGTCCACCGCGGACGCGGCGTCCGGGACGATCAGCTGCGCACGGTCGGCGGAGACCACGGCGCCGCCGGTGCGGCGGGCAGCGGCGGTCATCCAGCCCAGCACCAGCGGGTCGGACACCTGGGGGTCGAGTGCGTACAGGTCGAGGTCGCGGTCCGGCAGGCCCTGGGCGTGCGCCTGGCGG
>DASWOL010000054.1:0-12130 GCA_036398695.1 Cellulomonas sp.
ACTCACCATCGGCATCGTCGGCCTGCCCAACGTCGGCAAGTCCACCCTCTTCAACGCCCTGACCCGGGCGCAGGTCCTCGCGGCGAACTACCCGTTCGCGACGATCGAGCCCAACATCGGGATCGTGCCGCTGCCCGACCCGCGGCTGGCGACCCTCGCGGAGATCTTCGGCAGCGAGCGGATCCTGCCGGCGACGGTGTCCTTCGTCGACATCGCCGGCATCGTCAAGGGCGCCAGCGAGGGGGAGGGGCTCGGCAACAAGTTCCTCGCGAACATCCGCGAGGCCGAGGCGATCTGCCAGGTCACCCGCGCGTTCGCCGACCCCGACGTCGTGCACGTGGACGGCCGGGTCTCGCCGAAGGACGACATCGAGACCATCAACACCGAGCTGATCCTCGCGGACCTGCAGACGCTGGAGAAGGCCGTCCCGCGGCTGGAGAAGGAGGTCCGCGGCAAGAAGGCCGAGCAGGCGCTCCTCACCGCCGCGCAGGAGGCCCAGACCGTGCTCGAGGCGGGCCAGACGCTCTTCCAGGGCGCCGCGGCCGCGGGCATCGACCCCGACCAGCTCGCCCAGCTCCAGCTCATGACGGCCAAGCCGTTCATCTACGTCTTCAACACCGACGACGCGGGCCTCGCGGACACGGCGATGCAGGACGAGCTGCGCGCACTGGTGGCCCCCGCCGACGCGATCTTCCTCGACGCCAAGTTCGAGTCCGAGCTCGCCGAGCTGGAGCCCGAGGAGGCGCGTGAGATGCTGACGGAGAACGGTCAGGCCGAGTCCGGTCTGGACCAGCTCGCCCGCGTCGGCTTCCACACCCTCGGCCTGCAGACCTACCTGACGGCCGGCCCGAAGGAGGCGCGGGCCTGGACCATCCATCGGGGCTGGACCGCGCCCCAGGCCGCCGGCGTGATCCACACGGACTTCCAGAAGGGCTTCATCAAGGCGGAGGTCATCAGCTTCGACGACCTCGTGGAGACCCGCTCCGTGGCCGCCGCCCGCGCCGCCGGCAAGGCCCGCATCGAGGGCAAGGACTACGTGATGGCCGACGGGGACGTGGTGGAGTTCCGCTTCAACGTGTAGCGACCGTGGTCACCTGACCACGGCCCGCCCTGGCCGAGCCGTTCACCGTGCGTCCCGTCCGCGCAGGGCGCTGCGCCTGCTCACGCGCAGGCCGCACAGCACGAACGCGGGGGGGCGTCGACCGGCCTGACGGAAGTCAGGTCAGGCGCAGGACATCGGCGACAGCCGGCTCGAGGAGGCGCAGCGCTGCCGTGCGGGCGTCCGGTGCGGAACCGGCGTGCAGTGCTGCCTCCGCCAGCGCGGTGCACTGCTCGCGGCTGTGGCGGCGGACGGCGTAGCGCACGGCCGCGACCGCGGACGGCGACATGGACAGGCTGGTGACGCCGAGCCCGACGAGCACGAGCGCCATCAGGGGGTCGGACGCGGACTCCCCGCACACACCCACCGGCTTGCCGGCCTCGATGCCGGCGCGGGCCGTGGCGGCGACGAGGTCGAGCACGGCGGGCTGCCACGGGTCGAGGAGATCGGCGAGCCCCCCGCACAGGCGGTCGGTGGCCATCGTGTACTGGGCGAGGTCGTTGGTACCCAGGGAGACGAAGTCGACCTCGGCGAGGATCTCGCGTGCTCGGAGCGCCGCGGCGGGCACCTCGACCATGACGCCGATCCGTGCGAGGCCTGCGGCGCGGGCGCGGGAGGCGAAGTCCCTGGCCTCGGCCGGGGTGGCGATCATCGGGGCCATGACCCACAGCTGGTCACGGCGCGCATCGGGAAGGTCGGCCGCGACCGCTCCGAGCGCGGCGAGCTGCGCGTCGAGCAGATCGGGCAGGGTGCGGGTGAGCCGGTAGCCGCGCACGCCGAGCGCGGGGTTGTCCTCGTCCGGCTGGGTGGCGAACGCGAGGGGCTTGTCCGCGCCGGCGTCGAGCGTGCGCACGACCACCTTCCGGTCGCCGAAGGCGTCGAGCACGTGCTGGTACGTCGCGATCTGCTCGTCGGTCGTCGGGGCGGACTGCCGACCGAGGAACAGCACCTCCGTGCGGAACAGGCCACTGCCCGCGACGGGCGCGCTCGTGCAGCGCGCGGCGTCCTCCGGGGTGCCGATGTTGACCAGCAGGTCGACCGATGAGCCGTCGGCGGTGGCGCCGGGCGAGGTGTCGGTGGCGAGCTCGCGCTCGAGCGTGGCCCGCGCCCGCAGTGTCGCGACCTCGTCGGACGTCGGCTCGACGATCACCTCGCCGGTCCCGGCATCCACCCCGACGAGCGTGCCGTCGGCAATGGCGGTGACCCCGGCCGCGCGCACCACGCAGGGGAGACCGAGCTGCCGGGCGATGATCGCGGTATGGCCCGTCGGGCCGCCTTGCTCCACGACGAGCCCGACGACGAGCCGCAGGTCCAGCGCCGCGGTGTCCGCAGGCGCCAGGTCCGCGCCGGCGACGACCGACGGGACGACCAGCTGGCCGAGGCCGGGCTCGGGCGCGTCGAGCAGCCGTGCGACGACCCGGTCCCGGACCGAGTGCAGGTCGCTGACCCGCTCGGCCAGGTACCCGCCTGCGGCGGCGAACTTCGTGGCGACCTGCGCGACCGCGGCCGTCACGGCGGTCGCCGGTCCGGTCCCTGTGCGGACACGGTCCACGGCGTCAGCGGCCAGCGATGGGTCGGCGGCCATCGCGGCGGTGGCCGCCAGCACCTCCGCGAGCGCTCCGGGTGCGGCAGCCGCGCGGGCGGAGAGCTCCGCGACCACCTCGGCGAACGCCCGGTCGACCGCAGCGGCCGCCGCCTCGGGGTCGAGGGCGACCGGCTCGTCGACGGGCGCGACGGGCGCGGGGCGGAGCACGGCGAGGGGTGCGACGACCGCTCCGCGCCCGACGCCGAGGCCATGGACGACGAGGTGCGCCTCACCGCCACGCGTCGGCGTCGCGGCCGTCAGGACGTCGTGCTCGTCGGCGGCGATCACTTCGCGTCCTCGAGCGTCGACAGGAGCGCAGCGAGCTCGGTGAGCGCCGGCTCGGCGGCGGCGTCGTCGGCCGACAGGACGACCTCCTCGCCGTCCTGCAGCGCGAGGCCCATGACCATGAGCACGCTCGAGGCGAGGACCGGCTCATCGCCGATGCGCCCGATCTGCACCCGGTGCCGGGTGGCGGAGGCAGCCTGGGCGAACGCCGAGGCGGGCCGGGCGTGCAGGCCGTTGGCGGACCGGATGGTCACGCGTCGCTGAGGCATGTGTGCTCCTGTCGGGACGTGGCGCCCTTCGTCGGACGCGGCGCATCATGGAAAAGAACCGAAGGCGTGTTGACGCGCGCCCCGGTGGTGCCTGCCGGTCACGTCACCGTGCCGCGGTCGAAATCCTTGTGGTGCCGGTTTTACGCGCACGACGAAGCGCATGTCAAATGTCCGTGGCGCGCACGGTGCGATTGGCGGGGCCGGCCCTCGTCGCGACGAGGCATTCCTGTGACTGCCGCACGGCCGCGGCCGCGCTCACCCGTTGATGGTGTGATGGACGATCAGCGAGTCGATGAAGTGCCGCGCCGTCGGCGTGAGGTCGGCGTCGGAGCGGTAGTAGATCTTGACGTAGGTGGTCACCGGCGGGCTCACCTCGATCACGGACACGCCCCGGTGGAGCAGGCGTCGCGCCGCCTTGCGCATGAGCAGGCCGACGCCCATGCCCTGTCCGACCAGGTCGATGATGTTCTCCGCGCGCTGCCCGGTGAACACGACGTGCGGCTCGAAGCCGGCCTCGCGGCACGCCTTGAGGCTGAGCTCGTGCAGCAGCGAGCCGGGCGTCAGGAGCATGAAGTCCTCGCCGGCGAGGCGCTCCAGCGGCAGGCTCTTGCGCCCGGCGAGCGGGTGCGAGGCGGGCAGGACCGCGGCCAGGGAGTCAGCGGCGAAGGGGATCTTGCAGAAGTCGGGGTCGTCCTCCCCGTCGTCCCGGATGAACGCCAGCTCGCACCGGCCCTGCTGGAGGGCCTGCTTGAGCGCCTTGGCGTCGCCCTCCAGCAGGGTGACCGAGAACAGGGGGTTCTCCCGCTTGAAGGCCGCGATGGCGTCGGTGATGCCGTAGGGCGCCATGACCGGGATCGCCCCGATGCCGAGCGCCTGGGAGTGGTCGGCCGTGAGGCTGCGGATGCGCGCCGTGCACTGGTACTGCAGGGCGACGACCTCGCGCGCGTACTCCAGGAAGACCTGGCCGACGTCGTTGAGCCGCACGTGCCGCGTGGACCGGTCGAACACCGGGGCGCCGAGCTCGGCCTCGAGCGCCTTGATGTGCTTGGACAGCGACGACTGGGAGATGAACAGCAGCTCGGAGGCCGCGAGGTAGTTCTGCACCTCGGCCAGGACGGCGAACTCCTTGATGTGCCGGATGTCCACGCTGCGATCGTAGGCCCCGCCCCGCCCCGCCCCGTCGGCCGTCGGCGCCCGGCGCCCGGCCGGCCTCCCCGCGCCCGCGGCACTCCGCTGCACCTATTCCATCCCGGAATAAGTGGACCCCGGATGGGAATCGACACACGGCCGCCGTCCTCGTAGGGTCCAGGAATCCGATGTGAAGGTTGAACAATGGTGATCGACGCAAACCTGTACTGGCTCCCCGCTGAGCTGTTTGACGACCAGGCGCTCGCTGAGCGCTTCCTGGCGGACGCCGAGAAGTCGGTGGGAATGTCCGGGCAGCTGCGCACCGACAGCGCGGGGCGGCGCGAGATCGTCATGGAGAACCCGCCCGGGTTCGCCCACCTCAACTACCGGGCCGGCGACTACGGGCTGGAGCGTCAGCTGGCCGACATGGACACCGCCGGCGTCGACCACGCGGTCCTGAAGCTGCCAGGCTGTCAGGAGTGGATGTCGCTCGACCTGTGCCGTCGGTTCAACGACGGCATGGCGGAGCACGCCCGCCGCAGCGGCGGCCGGTTGTCCCCGCTCGCCTGCGTGCCGCCGAGTGCCGACGAGGACTGCCTGGCCGAGCTGCGCCGGTGTCGCGAGGAGCTCGGGACGAGCGGGGTCCAGCTCAGCGCGCACTACGGCGCCGACTACCTGGACTCCCCGCGGTTCACCGCCTTCTTCGAGCACCTCGGCACGCAGCCCACGACCGTGTACATCCACCACACGCCCACCCCGGTGGACGACGCCAGCCTGCTCGACTACACGAACCTGCGCCGCTCCTACGGGCGGTGCGTCGACCAGGCCACGGCGATCGGCCGCGAGATGTTCAGCGGGTTCTTCGACCGCCACCCCCACCTGACCTTCGTGCACTCGATGCTCGGCGGAGCGTTCTTCGCCCTGCTCGACCTGCTGCTGCCCCCGCACGCCCCGGACGTGGCGGACGGACGCTTCGAGACCGCCGCCGGGGGACTGCGCCGCACCTTCGCCGAGCACGTCTACTTCGAGCTCTCCCACGCCCAGCCGTGGGGCGCCGCCCAGCTGGAGTGCGCGGTGCGTGTGCTCGGCGCCGACCACGTCGTGTACGGCTCGTCGTACCCGGTGAAGCGGGAGTGGATGACCGGCGGTCCTGCGTTCGTGCGCGCGCTGGGGCTCTCCCAGGCCGACCAGGACCTCGTCCTCGGCGGGAACGCCGCGCGGCTGTACGCCCTGGACGGCGTCACCGGGCGCATCCCGGTCGACGCCCGCGCGGCGGTCGGCTCGTGACCAGCGTCGCCGGAGGCCCGCTCGCGGGTGCCGGCCGGGTGAGGATCGAGCTGCCGGACGACCTGTTCGTCATCGACGGCTACCACGGCGTGCACGACCCCCTCCACGCTCGCGTCCTCGTGCTGGACCACGACAGCCGGCGCCACGTCGTCGTCTCGCTGGAGCTGCCGTCGGTGCGCGACCGCGAGGTCGCCCGGCTGCGCCGCCGCGTCGCCGACGTGGCCGGGACGCCCGTCGGCCGGGTCTGGTTGACCGTCACCCACACGCTCAGCGCCCCGCACGTCCGGTCCGAGGCCGCGCTCGCCGACCCGGACGTCGCGCGGCGCGACGCGATCTGGTGCGAGCGGCTGGAGGACGCCGTGGACGCCGCGACCTCCCGCGCCCTGGCCGGGCTCGCTCCCTGCGTCGTCGGCGCCGGCGAGGCGTCCGTACCCCTCAACGTGAGCCGCGACCTGCTGCTGGACGGCCGCTGGACGCACGGGGCCGACCCGGCCGGATACTCCGACCGCACCCTGACGGCCGTGCGGGTCGACAGCGCAGGCGGGGAGCCGGTCGCAGTGCTCTACGGGTACGACCTGCGCTCGTCCGTCACGGCGGGCGCCGAGATGGGGCACGCGCTGGTCAGCGCGGACTGCACCGGCGCCGCGTCCCGCGTCGTCGAGGCCGGGTGGGGCGGCGTGGCGATCTTCCTGCCCGGGGCGATGGCCGACCAGATGCCCGACCTCGCGGACGCGGACGCGGTCGCCCCGGCAGCGCCGCAGGACGGCAGGAGCGGGCGGGCGCCGACGGTCTACGAGCTCTCGGACGCGTTCGGTGCGACGCTCGCCCGGCACGTCGTCACGGTCGTGCAGGGCGCGGTCGTCCGCGAGCCGGCCCGGATCCGCGCAGCCCGGACGAGCGTGGCGGTGCCGACGGCGAGCACCTCGCCCTCGTCAGGCTCCCCGACGACGCTCGACCTCGATCTCGACCTGCTGCTGATCGGCGACGTCGCGGTGCTCGGCGTGAAGCCCGAGCTGACCAGCGTCCTCGGGTCCGGCATCAGGGCCGCGTCGCCCTGGCCCGTGACCCTGGTCTGCACCATGCTCAACGGCGGCGCCAGGTACCTGGTGGACGATGAGGCGCACGACCGGGGGACGCGCACCGCCCTCGCCTCGGCCTTCGGCCGCGGCGCAGGCGAGGTGGTCGTCCGTGCGGCCCGCGCCCTCCTCCAGCCCGCCGAGACCCTCCAGGAGCACCGATGAGAGTCGGCAACGCCCGTTTCGACATCACCCCCGCCGGTCGGACCTACCTGGGCGGGTACCGCGCCGAGAGCCGGCTGGAGCCCGCCCGCGGTGTCCACGACCGGATCTGGGGCAACGCCCTGCTGTTCGACGACGGCGCCACGCAGGCCTTCCTCGTCTCGCTCGACCTCGTCGAGATCGAGGAGACGATGGCCGACGACGTCAAGACGCTGCTGGCCGGGCAGTTCGGCATCGACCGCGACCTCGTGCTCGTCGCGGCGACCCACGACCACTCGTCGACCGCCGTCTACCACCGCGACTGGTGGACGCGGAAGTTCGACCAGGTGGCCTACGACGCGCTCCTGGAGCAGATCGCGGACGCGTTCACCACCTGCCGCGACGGGCTTCGACCGGCCTCCGCGGTCTACGGGCGGGACACCGTCCTCGGCCACTACGGCAACCGCAACCACCCCGGCGAGCCCGCGGACAACCAGGTCACGGTCGTCACGTTCCTGGACGACGAGGGCCGGCCGTTCTGCGGGATCGTCGGCTGGGCGGTGCACTCGACCGTCCTGCCCGCCGCCAACGACCAGCTCACCGGCGACCTCGCCGGCGCCGTCCGCGACCGGCTCGCCGAGGCGTTCGGCTTCCACCCGCTGATGATGGTCGGCGCGGCGGGCGACTGCAGCAACCGCCATCAGCGCCAGGGCCGGGACTTCGCCGAGCTGGAGCGGGTGTCCACGGCTCTCGCCGGACGCATCGCGGCCATCCCGCTCGACCGCCACGTCGAGCTCGGCCCGGTCCGCTGCCAGACGCTGTTCCACACCGTCCACCACGACGGCTTCCACCTGGACGCCAAGGGCTGGGTGGTCGACCTCGGGCAGCTGCGGCTGTTCGTCTTCCCCGGCGAGCTCGGGTCGGCCTTCGGGCCCCGGCTCCGAGCGAACCACCCCGGGCTCGCACTCGTCTGCGGCTACACCAACGGCTACTACGCCTACTGGATGCCCGCCGAGGAGTACGGGCTGTCGTTCGAGACCACCTCCAGCCGGATCCCCCGGGGAGAGCCGGAGCGGCTGGTGGCGAAGCTCGTCCTCGCGGCGTCCCTCCTGGACGGCTAGCCGCACCCGCTCGTCCCCGTGTTCTGCGCAGCACACGGCACCCAGCGTCGGGTGCCGCACACAAAGGAGTGAATGACCATGACGTACGCATCCCTCGCCAGGCAGGTCGTGCAGGGCGTCGGCGGTCCCGACAACGTGGCCGGCCTGACGCACTGCGTGACCCGCCTCCGGTTCCGGCTCAAGGACGAGGCCGTCGCCGACACCGCGGGCCTCAGGCAGACCGACGGCGTCCTGGAGGTGCTCACCAGCGGCGGCCAGTACCAGGTGGTCGTCGGACCGCACGTCGACGACGTGTTCCGTGAGATCTCGAGCATCTACGGCATCGGCACCCCGCCCGGCGGGACCGCGACGGCCGAGGTGAGCGCCGGCGGGGACGACGGTGAGAAGAAGGGCCCGGTGGACCGGTTCCTCGCCATGGTGATGGAGATCTTCCAGCCGGTGATGGGCCTGCTCATCGCCAGCGGCATGATCAAGGCGCTGCTGACGGCCGCCAAGCTGCTCGGCTGGCTCGACGACACCGACGGCACGTACGTGATCTTCAGCGCCATCGGAGACGCGCTGTTCTACTTCTTCCCGGTCATCCTCGGCTGGTCCTCAGCCCGCCGGTTCAAGCTCAAGGAGAGCATGGGGATCACCCTCGGGGCGATCCTGGTCTACCCGACGCTGGTCGCCCTCACCTCGGGCGACGCGCTCTCCACCCTGTTCACCGGGACGATGTTCGAGCAGCAGGTCTACACGTCGTTCCTCGGCATCCCGGTCGTCATGCAGAACTACTCCACCACCGTCATCCCGGTCATCGTGATCGTGTACTTCGCGTCGAAGGTGGACCACTGGCTCGACCGCGTCATCCCCGCGCTGGTGAAGTCGCTGTTCGTGCCGCTGATCACCCTCGTCGTCGTGGCACCGCTCGCCCTGCTCGTCATCGGGCCCGTCTCGGTCGTGCTCCAGGACCTGCTCGGCCAGGCCGTGAGCGGCCTGATCAGCCTCAACCCGGGCATCGCCGGACTCCTCCTGGGCACGTTCTGGTCGCTGCTGGTCGTGTTCGGCCTGCACTGGGGGGTGATCCCGCTGTTCGCGGTCAACGTCGCCGAGTACGGCTACGACACCATCAACCCCCTGATCTTCGCCGGTGCGACCGCGTCGATGGGCGCCGCGCTCGCGGTCATCATCCGCGCCCGGCGCGCGAACGACCGCAGCATCGCCCTGCCTGCGCTCATCTCGACGTTCTTCGGCGTGAACGAGCCGACCCTGTACGGCGTGCTGATGCCCCGCAAGAAGCTGATGTGGGCGACGTTCGTCTCCGGCGGCGTCGGCGGCGCGATCGCGGGGCTCGCCGGGGCCAGGCTCTACTCGTTCACGGCGTCCGGACCGCTCGGTCTGCCCGGCTTCCTCAACCCCGAGGGCGTCGACGGCGGGTTCATCGGTCTGGTGATCGGGGCCGTGGTCGCCTTCGGGCTGGCCCTGACCGCGGGGCTCGTGCTCGGTGCCCGGAAGGACATCGACGTCAGCCTCGACGACGCGCCCGTCACGAGGGATGACGCCCGGCGCGCATTCGCCAGGAAGGACCTCAAGAAGGACGAGGTTGGCGTGGCTAGGTGACACCGTCCGGCCGGGCCCGTGGGGACAGCCTCGCGCGCCCGGCCGGACCCCGTGCCCACGAGGGAATGACAGAGAAAGCAGCGTCATGGCACTGTTCGGCAAGAAGCACACCTCCGGGAGCACGGCCCCGGCGTCGCCGGTGAGCGCGTCCCGGACCGAGATCACGGCCCCGGTCGCGGGCCGGGCGGTCCCGCTGGGCGGTATCGGCGACCGGGTGTTCGCGACGGGCCTGATGGGTCCGGGCATCGGCATCGTCCCGAGCCGGGGCGAGGTGTTCGCACCCGTCGCAGGCACGGTGGCGACAGCGTTCCCGACGGGCCACGCCTACGGCATCCGGTCCGCCGGCGGGGTCGACGTGCTGGTCCACATCGGGCTCGACACCGTCGATCTGGAGGGGCGCGGCTTCGTGCAGCAGGTCGTGCAGGGGCAGACCGTGGCTGTCGGCGACCGGCTCGGCACGGTCGACCTGGACGCCGTACGGGCCGCCGGCAAGGACCCGGTCACCATCGTCGTGATCACCAACGCCCACGACCTCGCCGCCGTCGTGCCCGGCCCCGCCGGTGACGTCGAGCCCGGGGACACCGTGATCACCGTCCGCGCGGAGACCGAACCGGACGCGAGGTGAGCCCCGACGCACTCCACGAGTCGCGCGTTCCGTCCGACGCGCCCCTGACGCTGCCGTCACACGCCGACGTCTCCGGCCCCCTGCTGCTCACCCTCGGGCTGCTCGCAGCGTTCGCGCCGTTCGCCATGGACATGTACCTGCCGGCGTTTCCCGGGATGACGGCCGACCTGGGCACGAGCGCCGTGGGCGTCCAGCTGAGCCTCACGGCGTTCCTGGCCGGCGCCGGCGCCGGCCAGCTCGTCTTCGGCCCGCTGTCCGACCGGTACGGTCGGCGCACCCCGCTGCTGGTCGGCGCGGCGCTCTGCGTCGTGGCGAGCCTGGCGGCCGCTCTCGCCCCGAGCATCGCGGTGCTCGTGGCCGCGCGCGTCGCTCAGGGCCTGTCCGGCGCCGCGGGGATGGTGATCGGCCGGGCCGTGATCAGCGACCTCGCCCGTGGCCGGGCGGCGGCCCGTGCCTTCAGCCTGCTGATGCTCGTCGGGAGCGTCGCACCCGTCGTCGCACCCCTCGCAGGCAGCGTCCTCGTCGAGCACGTCGGGTGGCGTGGGGTCCTGATGGTCGTGACCGGCATCGCGGTCGTCATGCTCGTCTCGGCAGCGCGGGTGGTGCCTGAGTCGCACCCTCCGGCTGCGCGCGTCCGGCCGCCGCGGGCGGCGCAGGCCGGCCGGACACCCCTGCTGTCGGTGCCGTTCCTCGCCTGGACGCTCGCGCTGTGCCTCAGCTTCTCCGCGATGATGGCCTACATCGCGGCATCGCCCTTCCTGTTCCAGGTCACCCTGGGGCTCAGCGCCGTCGGGTACGCCCTGATGTTCGGCGGCACGGCCCTGCTCCTGGTGCTGTCGGGCGCCGTCGCGTCCCGGCTCGCGGTGCGCACGGCACCCGTGTCGACGATCACCGCGGGGATCGGCGCGATGCTCGCCGGGAGCGTCGCCTTCGCCATGCTCGTCGCAGCCGACACCCCCCCGCTGTGGTTCGCCGTACCGCTCCTGGTGGTGGTCCCGAGCCTCGGCCTCGTCATGGGCAACGGCACCGCGCTCGCGCTCGGGTCGCTGCCGCGGGCGGCCGGAACGGGGTCGGCGGTCATCGGGGCGGTGCAGTTCGGGCTCGCCGCGCTGACGGCGCCGCTGGTCGGGCTCGGCGGCGACGACACGGCGGGGCCGCTCGCGGCCGTGCTCGTGGTGACCACCGCGTTGGCGCTCGGCGCGTGCCTCATCGGCCGACGGCGCGGGTAGCCGGCAGGCAGGGATGGCGAGAGCGACAGCGGCTTCGCGCAGGCGCCGTAGGTGTCCCGCGCAGCGGTGCCCTACCGCAGCCGCGACCGTCCCGGTGCGCCGCTGCTCGAGCTCGCCGGGATGCCGGCCGCGCGGCCGGAGTCGCAGGAGACCCGTCACACGACGGTGACCTTCGAGCCGCCGCCGTGTCGTCGAACGGGCCTCCCTCTGCGAATCCCCTCGCCCTCGCCCGCCCCACCGCGTAACGTCCGCGGACATGCACAGTCAGCCCCTCGCGGGTCGGGTCGCGGTCATCACGGGGGTCAGCCGCCGCCAGGGCATCGGCTTCGCCATCGCGTCCCGGCTCGCCGCGACGGGGGCCGACCTCTTCCTCCAGCACCACGCCCCGCACGACGCGGAGCAGCCGTGGGGTGCCGACCGGCTGGACGAGCTCGTCGCGGAGCTGGCGGCGGTCACCGGCGGACGCTCGGCGCTGGCCCACACGAGCCTCGACCTGGCCGTGCAGAACGCCGCCGAGGAGCTGATCCGGCAGGCGACAGCGCGGTACGGCCACCTCGACATCCTCGTGTGCAACCACGCGCGCAGCGGTGGCGACGGCCGGCTCGCGGACCTCACGCCCGAGATGCTCGACGCGCACTGGCAGGTGAACACCCGCTCGACGCTGCTGGCGACCCGGGCGTTCGCCG
>DASWOL010000055.1:0-31416 GCA_036398695.1 Cellulomonas sp.
CACCTGCCTGGTCGCCTCGTTGTGCAGCGACATCCGCTCCTGCTCGGCCTCGTCCTGTGCCACCTTGATCTCGCTCCGCACCCGCAGCTCGTCGCGCTCGGCGAGCTGGCGCAGCAGCGCCACCTCTGCCTTGGCGTCCTCGATCTCGGCGTGGATCTTGGCGCGTGTCTCCGCGGCGTGGCGCTCGGCGTCGGCGCGGATCCCGGCGGCCTGGAGCTCCGCCTCTTCCTTGGCGGTACGCGCCTCGACGATCTGGGCCTCGGCCCGGTTCTCGATCTCGGCCGCCTTGCGCTCGGCGGCACTCTTGAGCTCGGCGGCCTTCTGCTCCGCGTCCTGAACCACGGACTCGGCGTTCTGGGTCGACGTGCGCCGCAGTTCCTCGGCCTCGCCACGCGCACCGTCGCGCAGGGCCTTGGCCTCGGCGGAGGCCTCACGGATCATCTTGGCGGCCTGGTCCTCGGCCAGCCGCAGCGTCTGCTCGAAGGCGGCGCCCAGGTCGGCGAACGTCGGCTTGGAGTGTGCCCGCTGCACCGCGCTGCGCGCCTCCGCCAGCTCGCGCGTCAGCCGGTCGATCGTCCTGTCCGCCGCGGTCTGGCTCGCCTCGGCGGCCTTGCGGCTCGCCTCCGCCGTGGCCCGCTCCTGCTCGAGGGACGCGACGCGGCCGCGGATCTCCGCGACGGCGCGCTCGACATCCTCAGGGTCGTAACCGCCGCGACGTGCCACGCGGAACGGCAGTACCTCGGCCACGTCTCCTCCTCCGCGCACCTGTGCGCGTCGTCGACATACAAGCGCGCAGAGTCTAGCGAGTGCGAGCACCCGTCCCGTGACGCGAGTGGGCAGGGCGCCCACTGAGGACGGCGGCCGCGCGGGCCACGTTGCTCACCCGCACCCCCCAGGCGTTGGTGCAGGCCGCGGCGACGCACACGCCGATCGCCGTCTCGTCGTCGTCGCTCGAGCCGAGCGGTTCCGGCGACCGCGCCTCGGCCCTGAAGAGGGCCGGCCACGAAGCGTCGACGAACACCTGGTACCCGAACCCAGCCAGGTTCTGCAGGTGGTCGAAGATCGGCCACTCCTGGTCGCCCTGCAGAAGCTGGCCAACGCCGGCGTCGAGCACCACGAGGTCGGGTCGGACGCCCGCATCCAGCAGCGTCCGGACCCGGTGCATGGCCAGGTCGCGGAACTCCCACGGCGTCGCGGGGCGCAGCACCCGGTCCCGGGCCACGGACTGCCCGACGACGTACCGCACACCCGCCGCCGCGACGATCCGCGGCATGAAGAGGTCGAACACCCCGCCCGATGGGTCGAACACCACCCGGGCGCCGGCGTCGACCACGCCGACGACCATGTCCGCGCTCGTCGTCGTCACGCCCACCGGCACGCCCTGGTCGACGAGGCGGCGGACGAGCCGGGCGGTGCGGCGGATGTCGAGCTGCTGCAGGCCGCTTGCCGTGCCGTCGACGTCGACGAGGTCGGCGCCCTCGGCCATCAGCTGCGTCGCACGGGAGGCGGTCGCCCCGATGTCGCCCGCCGCATCAAGGCCGACGACGCCGACGATCTGCATCTGCCCGGCTTCTCCTCAGCGCTGGTCGACGGCGTCCGGCGGGTATCGCGTCATCGCGAACATCCTCCAGCGGGTGAGGATACGGAGTTCGACGTCCGTACCCGATCACCCCGAGGGCGCATGTCGCGGGCAACCCCCGGCTACCTGATCGGCCCGATCTCCGACGACCTGAGCAGTTCCCACCTGCCGCACTCACCGACGGGGCCTGCAGGCCACTACCCGTGTACCCTCGCGGCTCCCTGCGCCCTCACGCGCCGGGCGTGGGAGCCTTCGCCGCGGCGTGCTTGCCGCCGATGTAGCCGAAGGTCATGGCGGGTCCGATGGTGGCGCCCGGTCCGGGATACGTGTGCCCCATCACCGAGGCCGTCGTGTTCCCTGCCGCGTACAGGCCCTCGATCACCGAGCCGTCCTCACGCAGCACGCGCGCCAGCTCGTCGGTCAGCAGACCGCCCTTGGTGCCCAGGTCGCCCGGGTACACCTTGGCCGCGTAGAACGGCGGATCGGACACCGCGCCCAGGTTCGGGTTCGGCTTGACGCGCGGGTCGCTGTAGAACCGGTCGTAGGCGCTGTCACCGCGGTGGAAGTCCTCGTCCTTGCCCGTGCGGGCGAAGTCGGCGAACCGGCTCGCCGTGCGCCGCAGCCCCTCGGCGTCGATCCCGGTCTTCGCCGCGAGCTCCTCCAGGGAGCCCGCCTTCACGAGGGCGCCGGACTCGAGCACCTTCTTCGGGGTGATGCCGGGCAGGTTGATGGCGAACGGGTACCACCGGCGGTGCCGGGCGTCCATCACCAGCCACGCCGGGATGGCCTCGACCGTGCGGTTGCGCTCGTACGTGTGGTGGCCCGCGTCGACGTACGACTCCGACTCGTTCATGAACCGCTCACCCGACGCGTCGACGATGAACCCGTGCGGCAGCGACCGCTCGGCGAGCAGGAACTGCGCCGAGCCGTCCGGGTTGATCACCGTGGGGCCCCACCATGCGTCCTCCATGAGGGCGGTCGCGGCGCCGACGGCCATCCCCGCCTGCACCGCGCCGCCGAGGTCGCCCGGGTTGGCGCTGGTCCACGTCGTGGTGATCGGGTGCTCCTCGTACTTCTGGCGCATCGCGTCGTTGTGCGCGAACCCGCCGGCCGCCAGCATCACGCCGCGCCGCGCGCCGATGCGGGTGGGCTTGCCGTCGCGGGTCGCCACGACGCCGACCACCACGTCGCCCTCGGTGATCAGCTCGACGAGCGGAGACTCGGTGAGCACCTGGACCTTGCGCTCCAGCGCCAGGTACAGCAGCTGGCCGATGAGCGAGTTGCCCATCCCGGCGGGCCGCTGGCCGATCAGCGCCCGCCCGATGGTCTGGATGCCGACGACGTTCGCCGCGGTGAGGAAGCCCTTGAGCGTGCGGAACGAGAGGTTGATCTGCGCGAACTCGTAGGTGTGGCCCGGCAGCGGGATGTAGCCGCGCACCTTCTTCGCCCACGGGCCGAGCTTCTTCGTGTTCCACCGCTCGCCCTCGATGCACCGCCCGACGGCGCTGCCTCCGGGCCGCTCCGGGTAGTAGTCCGGGTAGCCGCGCGCGTGGACGTACGTGAAGCCGAGCCCCTGCAGGAACGAGACCATCGCCGGGCCCTCGGTGAGGAACGCGTGCCGGCGCTCCGGCGAGCTGGCCGGGCCCACGTCGCCGATGCACAGGTCGATGTACTGGCGCGCCTTCTCGTAGGAGTCCTCCACGCCGGCCGCCTTCATCACCGGGTTGTTGGGGATCCACGCGCCGCCTCCCGACATCGCGGACGAGCCGCCGACGAGGTCCGTGCTCTCGAGGACGATCACGTCGCGGCCGCCGTCCGCGGCGGCCAGCGCGGCGGTGAGGGCCGCCGAGCCCGACCCCACGACGACGACATCGGTCACCAGGTCGAACTGGGTCATCCGAGCCTCCTTGGTCCGCACCGGGCTCGTTAACCGGGCACCGGTGTCCGTTAATGTCCAGTGTGGTCGCCGGCGGCGCGCACGCATAGGCCCGAGGGCCCAACGGCCCGGTCCGCCCCGCCGGCCCTACGATGCCTGGCGTGGCCCAACGCGCCGACGCCCGTCGCAACCGTGAGGCCCTCCTCGTCGCCGCGGAGGACGTGTTCGCCGACGAGGGCGCGGACGCACCCCTCGAGATCGTCGCGCGGCGCGCGGGCGTCGGGCGCGGCACCCTGTACCGGCACTTCCCCGATCGGCAGTCCCTCGCCGTCGCGGTCTACGAGAGGCGGCTGGCCGGCCTCGAGCAGCTCGCGGTGCAGCATCGCGACGACCCGGACCTGCTCGAGCAGCTCGTCCTCGGCGTCGCGGACCGGCAGACGCGGGTGCCCGGCCTCGTCGCCGTCCTGCTCGGCACCACGGAGGGCACTGCCGCGCTCGACCGCATCACCGAGCGCACCCGGCGCATCGTCGCCGGACCGCTGGCGCAGGCTCGCGCACGCGGCGAGCTGCGCCAGGACGCCACCGACGACGACCTGATGCTCCTGTTCGCCATGGTCGACGGCCTGGTGCGCGGGCTGCCGCCGGGCCAGGCCGCCGACACCGTCCGCCGTGGCTGCCGCCTGGTGCTCGACGGGATGCGGCCGGGTCGCGCCCCGTCTTCCGAGCGAGGGCGCGCGCGCGAGGCACGTCACGGGACCGAAGTCACGGGTCCTCGCACACAAGGCGCCTAACGTCGTCTCCGCGTCTGTGGCATCGCGGCCACGGCGTGGGGGAAGACGCGACGGCAAGGAGGCCGTGCATGAAGGTCAAGGCGTACCACTCCGCCCACCCTGCGGACGAGCAGGTCTACCACGACGACGATGACTGCCCCGCAGGGCGCGACATCCCGTGGTGGAACAAGCGGCCCGGCACCGACGACCGTCCGCGCTGCCAGCACTGCGTCGAGATCGAGGCTCATCGGCCGGCCTACTCCGGCTGAGACGAAGTTCCGCTCGCTCAGGTTCGCCCGCTCCGGCTGAGACGAACGAGGGGCGGGACCTCATGGTCCGCCCCTCGTTCGTCCGTCCGTCGCCCGACTGTCAGTGGGCTCCGAGCCTCTCGGGGATCTCGCCACCGATGCGGTGCACCACCACCGAGTTGGTCGCGCCTGCGACACCCACCGGGGTGCCCGCGACGACCACCACGTTGTCGCCCACCTCGGCCAGGCCGTTGGCCCGCAGCGTCTGGTCGACCTGGTACACCATGACGTCCGTGCTCTCCACCTGCGGCACCAGGTAGGTCTGCACGCCCCACGACAGCGACAGCACGTTGCGCACCGACTCCACGGGCGTGAACGCCAGCAGCGGGATGCCCGAGCGCAGCCGCGACATCCGGCGTGCCGAGTCACCGGACTGCGTGAACGTCACGAGGTACTTCACGCCGAGCGTGTCGCCCACCTCGGCAGCCGCCCTGGTGATCGCCCCGCCCCGGGTGTGCGGCACCGAGCCGAGCGGTGCGATCCGCTCGCGGCCCAGCTCCTCGGTGGACTCGATGATCCGGGCCATGGTGCGGACCGTCTCGATCGGGTAGTCCCCCACGCTCGTCTCGCCCGACAGCATCACCGCGTCCGCGCCGTCCAGGACGGCGTTCGCGCAGTCGGACGCCTCGGCGCGGGTGGGCCGCGGGCTGCTGATCATCGACTCGAGCACCTGGGTGGCGACGATGACCGGCTTGGCGTTGCGACGGGCGAGCTCCACCGCGCGCTTCTGGACCAGCGGCACCTGCTCCAGCGGCAGCTCGACGCCCAGGTCGCCGCGGGCGACCATGATGCCGTCGAACGTCTGGACGATCTCTTCGAGGTTGTCGACCGCCTGCGGCTTCTCGACCTTGGCGATCACCGGGACGATCCGGCCCTCCTCTTCCATGATCCGGCGCACGTCGTCGTAGTAGGCGGCGTTGCGGACGAAGGAGAGCGCGATGAAGTCTGCACCGAGGCGCAGGCCCCAGCGCAGGTCCTCCTCGTCCTTGTCGGACAGTGCCGGCACCGACACCGCGACGCCCGGCAGGTTGAGGCCCTTGTTGTTCGACACCGGGCCCGGCACCTCGACCCGGGTGACGACGCGGGGGCCGTTCACCTCCAGGACGCGCACCAGGACCTTGCCGTCGTCGATGAGGATCGGGTCACCCGGGTTGACGTCGCCCGGCAGGCCCTTGTGGGTCGTCGAGACGAGCTCCTTGGTGCCCTCGACGTCCTCGGTAGTGATGGTGAAGGTGTCTCCGACCTCGAGGAAGTGCTTGCCCTCGACGAACCGGCCGAGCCGGATCTTGGGTCCCTGAAGGTCCACCAGCACCGCCACCGAACGACCGGACGCCTTCGCGGCGGCCCGCACACGGCGGTACACCTCCGCGTGCGCCTCGGCCTCGCCGTGGCTGCGGTTGATCCGCGCCACGTCCATCCCGGCGTCGACGAGTGCCTGGATCTGTTCCGGGGACTCGGTCGCGGGACCAATGGTGCAGACGATCTTTGCCCTACGCATGGTTCGGACCTTATGCCTTTCGTTCCTTGCAGTTCTGACCGAACGTCCTGTCCGGCCCGGGTTTGATGGCGCTAGCCGTCCGCGCGGGACCGACCGGACACCGGACCGTCGTCCCGCGTTCGTGCCGCAGTCACGGACGCAGCGCCGTGGTGCTCGCCGTCACCGGCGCGGGCAGCTCCGTGCCGCCCGTCAGGTACGCGTCGACCGCGGCCGCCGCCGCGCGACCCTCCGCGATCGCCCATACGACGAGCGACTGGCCGCGCCCGGCGTCACCGGCGACGAACACGCCGGGCACGCTGGTCGCGAAGGTCTCGTCGCGCGCGACGAGGCCACGATCGGTCAGCTCGACGCCCAGCTGATCGCTCAGCGCGGCCGTCTCGGGACCGGAGAAGCCCATGCAGATGAGCACCAGGTCGGCCGGGATGTCCCGCTCCGTGCCGGCCGTCGGCACGCGCCGCCCGTCCGGCAGGTACTCGGTGGTCGCCAGGCGCAGCCGGCGCACGTGGTGCTCCTCGTCCCCGACGAACGCGACGGTCGACGCGAGGTAGTCGCGTTCGCCGCCCTCCTCGTGGGAGCTCGACACCTCGAACACGATCGGGTCGGTGGGCCACGGCTGGGTGGCCGGACGCTCGTCCGGCGGCCGCCTGCCGATGGCCAGGGTCGTCACCGACGCCGCCCCCTGCCGTAGCGCCGTGCCGACGCAGTCCGAGCCGGTGTCGCCGCCGCCGATGACCACGACGTGCTTGCCGGTAGCCGTGACCTGGCCGGGCACCTCACCGCCCGCTGCGGCGACGTTCGCCTGGCGGAGGAAGTCCATCGCGACGTGCACGCCGTCCAGCTCGCGACCCGGCGTGCGCAGCTCGCGCGGCACGGTGGCGCCGGTGGCGACGACGACCGCGTCGTACCGCGCCCGCAGGTCGGCCCACGACAGGTCGGTGCCGACCGCGACGTTCGGGCGGAACCGGGTGCCTTCGGCGCTCATCTGCGCCAGCCGCCGGTCGATGTGGCGCTTCTCCAGCTTGAAGTCCGGCACGCCGTAGCGCAGCAACCCACCGATCGCGTCGTCGCGCTCGTAGACGGCCACCGTGTGCCCGGCCCGTGTCAGCTGCTGGGCCGCCGCCAGTCCGGCCGGACCAGAGCCGACGACCGCGACCGTGTGCCCGCTCAGCCGCTGCGGGATCTGCGGAGCAACCCACCCCCGGTCGAAGGCCTCGTCGATGATCGAGACCTCGACGTTCTTGATGGTCACCGGGGGCTGGTTGATGCCCAGCACGCAGCTCGACTCGCAGGGTGCCGGGCAGATGCGCCCGGTGAACTCGGGGAAGTTGTTGGTGGCGTGCAGCCGCTCGATCGCATCGGACCACTGGCCGCGCCACACCAGGTCGTTCCACTCCGGGATGAGGTTCCCGAGCGGGCAGCCGTTGTGGCAGAACGGGATGCCGCAGTCCATGCACCGGCCGGCCTGGGCAACGAGGAACGGCTGGCCCTCCTGGAGCTGGGCGTGGACGTCCTTCCAGTCCTGCAGGCGCACCGGCACCGGCCGGTTGGGCGGCAGCTCGCGATGCCGCACCTTGAGGAAGCCGCGCGGGTCAGCCACGGGCCACCGCCAGGATGCCTTCCCAGACGCCGGGCGCGCCGGGGTCCAGACCCTCGGCCTCGGCCTTCGCCAGCGCCTCACGCACCCGGGCGTACTCGGTGGGCAGCACGCGCGTGAACCGGCCGCGCGCATCGGCACCGTCCGCGATCAGCTGGGCCGCCACCGGCGAGCCGGTCTCGTCCCGGTGGGCGCGCAGCAACCGTTCGACGAGCGCCCAGTCCTCGTCGTCCAGCCGCTCCAGAGCCAGCTCGCCGGCGGCGACCGCCTGGGTGTTCACCAGGTCACGCTGCAGGTCGAGGACGTAGGCGGCGCCTCCGGACATCCCGGCGCCGAAGTTTCGCCCGGTGCGCCCGAGCACCAGCACGGTGCCGCCGGTCATGTACTCGCAGCCGTGGTCCCCGACACCCTCGACGACGAGCGTCGCGCCGGAGTTGCGCACCCCGAACCGCTCGCCGACGAGTCCGCGCAGGAACACCTCGCCGGCGGTCGCGCCGTAGCCGATGACGTTCCCGGCGATGACGTTGTGCTGGCTGGACAGCACCGACGAGCGGTCCGGCCGCACGACGATCCGTCCGCCGGACAGGCCCTTGCCCAGGTAGTCGTTGGCGTCGCCGGACAGCCGCAGCGTGATGCCTCTCGGCAGGAACGCGCCGAACGACTGCCCGGCCGAGCCGGTGAGCGTGACGTCGATCGTGTCGTCCGGCAGCCCGGCGCCGCCGTAGCGAGCGGTCACCTCGTAGCCGAGCATGGTGCCGACGGTCCGGTTGACGTTGCGCACCGGCAGGTCGATGCGCACCGGCTCGCCGCGCTCGAGGGCGTCGGCGGCCAGCGAGATCAGCTGGTTGTCGAGAGCCTTGTCCAGGCCGTGGTCCTGCTGCTTCGCGTGGTGCAGCGCCGATCCGGGCTTCGGCTCGGCGACGGCGAGCACCGGGGCGAGGTCCAGGCCGGCGGCCTTCCAGTGCTCCACCGCGGAGCGCGCGTCGAGGAGCTCGACGTGCCCGACGGCCTCTTCGAGGGTGTGGAAGCCGAGCCGGGCGAGGTACTCGCGCACCTGACGGGCGATGAACTCGAAGAACGTCACCACGTACTCGGGCTTGCCGCTGAACCGCGCCCGCAGCTCGGGGTTCTGCGTCGCCACGCCCACCGGGCAGGTGTCGAGGTGGCAGACGCGCATCATGACGCAGCCGGACACGACGAGCGGCGCGGTGGCGAAGCCGAACTCCTCCGCCCCGAGCAGTGCGCCGACGATCACGTCCCGGCCCGTCTTCAGCTGGCCGTCCACCTGGACGACCACGCGGTCGCGCAGGTCGTTGAGGACCAGGGTCTGCTGGGTCTCGGCCAGGCCGATCTCCCAGGGCGTGCCGGCGTGCTTGAGGCTCGTCAGCGGGGACGCGCCCGTGCCGCCGTCGTGGCCGGAGATCAGCACCACGTCCGCGTGCGCCTTGGCGCAGCCCGCCGCGATCGTGCCGACGCCGAACTCGCTGACCAGCTTGGTGTGGACGCGGGCCTTCGGGTTGGCGTTCTTCAGGTCGTGGATCAGCTGCTTGAGATCCTCGATCGAGTAGATGTCGTGGTGCGGGGGCGGCGAGATCAGGCCGACGCCGGGCGTCGAGTGCCGCGTCCGGGCCACCCACGGGTACACCTTCGGGCCGGGCAGCTGGCCGCCCTCCCCCGGCTTGGCGCCCTGGGCCAGCTTGATCTGCAGGTCGCTCGCGTTGACCAGGTACTCGCTGGTCACGCCGAACCGACCCGAGGCCACCTGCTTGATCGCCGAGCGGCGCTCGGGGTCGTGCAGCCGCTCCGGGTCCTCTCCGCCCTCGCCGGTGTTGGAGCGCGCGCCGATCCGGTTCATCGCGATCGCCAGCGTCTGGTGCGCCTCGGCGGAGATCGAGCCGTAGGACATCGCGCCCGTGCTGAACCGCTTGACGATCTCGCTCACCGGCTCGACCTCGTCCAGCGGCAGCGGCGGGCGCACGCCCTCCTTGAGCTCGAGCAGGCCGCGCAGGGTCATCAGCCGCTGCGACTGCTCGTCCACGCGCTGCGTGTACTGCTCGAAGACGTCGTAGCGGCCCGAGCGCGTCGAGTGCTGCAGCCGGAACACCGTCTCCGGGTCGAACAGGTGCTCCTCGCCGCCACGGCGCCACTGGTACTCCCCGCCCACGGCGAGGTGCTGGTGCGGCTGGCGGTTGCCGCTGGCCGGATACGCGTCGGCGTGCCGGGCCGCCACCTCGGCGGCGACGACGTCGAGACCGATGCCGTCCAGGCGGCTCGTCGTGCCGGTGAAGTACCGGTCGACGAGCGCGTGCGACAGCCCTATCGCCTCGAACACCTGGGCGCCGCGGTAGGACGCGATGGTCGAGATGCCCATCTTGGACATCACCTTGAGCACGCCCTTGCCGAGGGCCTTGATGAGGTTGTGCACGGCCGTCTCGGGGTCCACACCGGGCAGGTAGCCGCGACGCGCCAGGTCCTCGACGGTCTCCATCGCCAGGTACGGGTTGACCGCGGCCGCGCCGTACCCGATGAGCAGCGCCACGTGGTGCACCTCGCGCACGTCGCCCGCCTCGACCACCAGCGAGATCTGCGTGCGGGTGCGCCGCCGCAGCGTGTGGTGGTGCACGGCCGAGAGCAGCAGCAGCGACGGGATCGGCGCGAGGTCGGCGTCGGAGTTGCGGTCGGACAGCACGACGTGCGTCACGCCGCCGGCGATCGCGCGGTCGACCTCCTCGAAGATCTCCTCCAGCCGGGCCTCGAGGGCCGCACCGCCGCCGTCCACCTTGTACAGGCCGCGCACGGTCGCCGCCTTGAAGCCGAACTCCGGCGACCGGTCCGCGTGCACGATCTTGGCCAGCTGGTCGTTGTCGAGCACCGGGAACGGCAGGAACAGCTTGCGCGCGTGCTCCGGGCCGTCGGTCAGCAGGTTCGGCTCCGGGCCGATCGCGCCACCGATCGCGGTGACGAGCTCCTCGCGGATCGCGTCCAGGGGCGGGTTCGTCACCTGCGCGAACATCTGCGTGAAGTAGTCGAAAAGCAGCCGTGGCCTCGTCGACAGCACAGCGACCGGGGTGTCGGAGCCCATCGCGCCGAGCGGCTCGGCCCCCGTCGCACCCATCGGCGTGAGGATGACCTTGAGCTCCTCCTCGGTGTACCCGAAGGTCCGCTGCCGGCGGCGCACCGAGGCCGTCGAGTGCGCGACGTGCTCACGCTCCGGCAGCTGCTCCAGGTGGACCGCGTTGTCCGCCAGCCACCGTGCGTACGGCCGCTGCGCCGCGAGCTCGGCCTTGATCACCTCGTCGTCCACCACGCGACCGCGCGCGGTGTCGACCAGCAGCATCTTCCCCGGCTCGAGCCGACCCTTGGTCACCACGGTGGCCGGGTCGAGGTCCAGCACGCCGGACTCGCTCGCGCAGACGACGAGCCCGTCCTCGGTCACCCAGTACCGGCCGGGGCGCAGGCCGTTGCGGTCCTGGACCGCGCCCACCAGCGAACCGTCGGTGAACGTCATCGCCACCGGACCATCCCACGGCTCCATCAGGGTCGAGTGGTACTCGTAGAACGCACGCCGGGCCGGATCCATCTGAGCGTGGTTCTCCCACGCCTCCGGGATCATCATGAGGATCGCGTGGGGCAGCGACCGGCCGGCCAGGTGCAGCAGCTCGAGCACCTCGTCGAAGCTGCCGGAGTCGGACCCGCCGGGCGTGCAGATGGGCATCAGCGGTGCCAGGTCGCCCAGCAGCTCCGAGCGCATCATGCCCTCGCGCGCGGCGACCCAGTTCCGGTTGCCGCGCACGGTGTTGATCTCGCCGTTGTGGGCCAGCAGCCGGAACGGCTGGGCCAGCGGCCACGACGGGAAGGTGTTGGTGGAGAACCGCGAGTGCACCAGCGCGATCTCGGTGCAGTAGCGCGGGTCGGACAGGTCGGCGAAGAACGGCTCGAGCTGCCCGGTGGTCAGCATGCCCTTGTACGTCAGCGTGCGCGCCGACAGCGACGCGAAGTACACCCCGACCTCGTGCTCGGCCCGACGGCGCAGCCGGAACGCGCGCCGGTCCAGGTCGATGCCGGCCAGCTCGCGCGACGGGTCCGCGACGACCAGCTGGCGGAACGCCGGCATCGAGGCGCGGGCGGTGGGGCCGACGAGGTCGGCGGTGACCAGGACGTCCCGCCACGCCAGGACGTCGAGCTTCTCGTCCGCCGCGATCGCCTCGATCGCGCGCACCGCAGCCCGCTGCTCGTCGGGGTCGGTCGGCAGGAACGCCATGCCGATCGCGTAGAACCCGGCCGGCGGCAGGTCCGCGTCCACCACGTCACGCAGGAACGCGTCGGGGATCTGGGTGAGGATGCCGGCACCGTCACCGCTGTCGACGTCGGCGCCGACGGCGCCGCGGTGGTCGAGGTTGAGCAGCGCCGTCAGCCCCGCGTCCACGATGTCCCGGCCAGGGGTGCCGCGTAGCGTCGCGACGAACGCGAACCCGCACGAGTCCCGCTCCGCCGCGGGGTCGTACAACCCCGTCGCGGCAGGCATGCCCGGCATCGAGCCGGTCACGCGCGACCTCGACATCTGCACCGCCCTTCGCGGCCCCGGCGTCCCGGGGAACCGCACGTCCGTCCTGGATCAGTGTGCCTGGATCAGTGTGGGGACGTCGTCGGCCCGCTCAGTGGGGCGACCCTACCTCCCGGGACAGCCCCGAGCGGTACCGCTCCCCGTACGCCCTGCTCGCGCGACGTGTCACTGCGCGATCTCGGTCGCTTCCTCGTCGTCCTGCGGCGCAGGTGGGGCCAGCAGGAGGGTCGTCTCGCGCCCTGGGTGTCGGCGCCCGACCACGATGAACGCTACCAGCGCACCCGCACCCACCAGGATCGCGGTCCAGACGTTGAGCCGCAGCCCCAGGAAGTGGTGCGCCGTGTCGATACGCACCATCTCCACCCACAGCCGGCCCAGGCAGTAGGTGGCGACGTACAGCCAGAACACCCGGCCGTGGCCGAGCCTGAACCGCCGGTCCGCCCACACGATGAACGCCGCGGCAAGCAGGTCCCAGATCAGCTCGTACAGGAACGTCGGGTGGAACAGCGTCCCCGAGGCGTACCCCGCCGGCAGGTGCGCGTCGTCGATGCGCAGCCCCCACGGCAGGGTCGTCGGACCACCGAAGAGCTCCTGGTTGAACCAGTTGCCGAGCCGGCCGATCGCCTGCGCCACCAGCAGCCCCGGCGCCAGCGCGTCGGCGAACGGCGCGAACTTCAACCCCGCGCGCCGGGTGCCGATGTAGGCGCCGACCGCGCCGAGGGCGATCGCCCCCCAGATGCCGAGGCCGCCCTCCCAGATGAACAGCGCCCGCACCGGGTCGCCGCCCTTGCCGAAGTACGCGTCCGGCGAGGTGATCACGTGGTAGATGCGACCGCCGACGATGCCGAACGGCACCGCCCAGTAGATGACGTCGAGCACTTTCTCCGGGTCGCCGCCGCGCTCCTCCCACCGCCGCTTGGAGATGAGGTAGGCGACGACGATGCCCAGCAGGATCGCCATCGCGTAGGCGCGGATCGGCACCGGGCCGAGATACCAGATCCCGCGGGACGGGCTGGGGATCGCCGCGAGCAGCCCGTTCATGGGCGTGCCTTCCGGACGCCGTCGGCCAGGCCGGCAGCGACCGCGGCGACGGCGACCGTGCCGGCGGCCTCGTCCGGCGCCTCGAGCAGGGCCCGCACCAACGCGGAGCCGACGATGACGCCGTCCGCGTAGGCACCGACCTGCGTCGACTGCTCGGGCCGGGAGACGCCCAGCCCGACGCAGACGCGGCGCGCCCCGGCGGCACGGGTGTCGGCGACCAGCTGCTCGGCGCGCGCGCCCACGCTCGCCCGCTCACCGGTGACGCCCATGGTCGAGGCGGCATAGACGAACCCCCGGCTCGCCCGGGCCGTCAGCTCCAGCCGTTCCGGGGTCGAGCTCGGCGCGACCAGGAACACGCGGTCCAGGCCGTGGCGGTCGGAAGCCTCGAGCCAGTCGGCGGCCTCGTCGGGAATCAGGTCGGGAGTGATGAGCCCGGCACCGCCAGCGGCCGCCAGGTCACGCGCGTAGGCGTCGACCCCGTAGCGCAGCACGAGGTTCCAGTAGGTCATGACGAGGATCGGGGCGCCGCGGCCGGCGACCTCCTCGACGACGTGCAGGGTGTCCCGCACGCGCGTGCCGCGCGCCAGCGCGGCCTCGACCGCCCGCTGGATCACGGGACCGTCCATCACGGGGTCGGTGTAGGGCATGCCGAGCTCGACGACGTCGACGCCTGCGTCGACGATCGCCCGCACCGCGTCCGCGCTGCCGGGCACACTGGGATAGCCGACGGGCAGGTAGCCGACGAGGGCCGGCCGGCCCTCGACCTCGACCAGCTCGTCGAGCCGGGCCCCGACCTGGGAGGCGACTGCCGTGGTCACTGCGCTCCCCCCTCGTCGAGCATCCCGAACCAGGCCGCCGCGGTCGCCACGTCCTTGTCGCCGCGCCCGGACAGGTTGATCAGCAGCACCGGGTCGTGGTCCAGGCCCCAGCCGCCGGCCTCAGGACCGAGCTGGAGCGCGCCGGCCAGCGCGTGCGCCGACTCGATCGCCGGGATGATCCCCTCGGTGCGGCACAGCAGCGCGAACGCGTCCATCGCCTCGACGTCCGTCACCGGACGGTACTCGGCACGGCCGATGTCGTGCAGCCAGGCGTGCTCGGGGCCGACGCTCGGGTAGTCCAGCCCGGCCGAGATCGAATGGCTGGGACGGGTCTGCCCGTCCTCGTCCTGCAGCAGGTAGGACTTCGCGCCGTGCAGCGCGCCGGGCTCGCCGCCGGAGAATCGCGCCGCATGGCGTCCCGACGCGATGCCCTCGCCGCCCGCCTCGAAGCCGAACAACCGCACGGAGGCCTCGTCGAGGAAGGCGTTGAAGATGCCCATCGCGTTCGAGCCGCCACCGACGCACGCGGCGACGGCGTCCGGCAGCCCGCCGGTCTCGTCGGCCAGCTGCGCCTTGGCCTCCTCGCCGATGATCGAGTGGAAGTCGCGCACCATCTCGGGGAACGGGTGCGGTCCGGTCACCGTGCCGAGCAGGTAGTGCGTCGTCTCGACGTTGGCCACCCAGTCGCGCAGCGCCTCGTTGATCGCGTCCTTGAGGGTTCGCGAGCCGATCCTCACCGGCACCACCTCGGCGCCGAGCAGGCGCATCCGGGCGACGTTGAGAGCCTGGCGCCGGGTGTCCTCCTCGCCCATGTAGACGGTGCACTCCAGGTCCATCAGCGCCGCCGCCGTCGCCGCGGCCACGCCGTGCTGGCCGGCACCCGTCTCCGCGATGATCCTGGTCTTGCCCATGCGCTTGACGAGCAGCGCCTGGCCCAGCACGTTGTTGATCTTGTGCGACCCGGTGTGGTTGAGGTCCTCGCGCTTGAGGAACACCCGGGCACCTCCGCCGACGTGCGCCGCGAACCGCGCCACCTCGGTCAGGGGGCTCGGCCTGCCCGTGTAGGTGCGGTGCAGCCGGGCCAGCTCGGCGCCGAACGCCGGGTCGGCCAGCGCCTTGTGGTAGGCGGTGTCGAGCTCGTCGAGCGCCGCGACGAGCGCCTCCGGGACGAACCGGCCGCCGAAGCTGCCGAAGTACGGCCCGGCATGGGTCGCCAGCGGACCGCTGGCCGGCACCCCGAGCCGCCCTTCACCGGCGGCTCCACCGCGGCCCGGCGTCAGGCCGGGTGTCACTGGCGCACCGCCCGCAGGGACGGATGGGACCCTGCGGCGACGAGGTCCGCGACCGACTGCCGCGGCGCGTCGTCCGTGACGAGCGCCTCGCCCACCAGCACCGCGTCGGCGCCGGCGCGGGCGTAGTCCATCACGTCGTGCGGGCCCCGCACACCGGACTCGGCCACCTTGACGATCCCCGCCGGGATGGACGGCGCCACCCGCGCGAACGTCGTGCGGTCGACGTCGAGCGTCTTGAGGTTGCGCGCGTTGACGCCGATCACCCGCGCACCCGCGTCGACGGCACGGGCGGCCTCCTCGGCGTCGTGGACCTCCACCAGCGCGGTCATGCCCAGCGAGTGGACGCGGTCCACGAGCCCTTCGAGCACCACCTGCTCGAGCGCGGCGACGATGAGCAGGACGAGGTCCGCGCCGTGCGCCCGCGCCTCCCACACCTGGTACGGCGTGACGACGAAGTCCTTGCGCAGCACCGGGATGTCCACCCGCGCGCGCACCGCGTCGAGGTCCTCGAGGGAGCCCCGGAACCGGCGCTGCTCGGTGAGCACCGAGATCGCGACGGCGCCGCCCTTCTCGTACTCGGCGGCCAGCGCCGCCGGATCGGTGATCTCCGCCAGCTCGCCCCGGCTCGGGCTGGAGCGCTTGACCTCCGCGATGATCGTCACCGCGTCGTCCAGCTTCAGGCGGCCCCGGCAGTCCAGCGCCGACGAGCGCCGGGCGGCGACCTCCTTGAGGCGGTCCAGCGGCGTCGCCGCCTGGCGCGCGGCGAGGTCCTGCCTGACGCCCACGACGATGTCGTCCAGCACGGTCATAGCCCCCACCTCCGGTGCTCTGCGGGAAGCCCGCGGACAACGGCCATCGTAGAGGCGCCAGATGACCGCCCCGGACACCGGACCGTCCGTCGGGACCCGAGCGGCCGGCCCGGTCCAGGCGCGCTCAGGGCGCAAGCCAGGCGAAGGCGGGCAGGTTGCGCAGCACGCCGAAGGCCACGACCACCACGAGGCCCACCGCACCGGCCCACGCCGGGACCGGCCGCGCGGGCAGCCCCCGCGCGCGACGGACGAGCCAGACGAGCCAGCCGACGACGACGAGCGGCGCGAGCACCACCCACAACGCGTTCTCGCTCCAGGCCGCCGCCAGGTGCAGGTGGGCCAGGTCGTACGTGGCGCGAAGCCCGCCGCACGCCGGGCACCACAGCCCGGTGGCGGCATGGAGGGGGCAGATCCCGTAGCTCCAGGGCACGTGCGGGTCACGCAGCGCGACGAGCGCCGTGGCCGCCGCGACCGACGCGCCGACGAGCAGCGGACGGCGCGCGCCGTCGCCTCGACCTCGCACCGCGGCGGGCCGGGCAGGCTCCACGACGGTCGCCACGGTCAGCTCCGGGTGTCGAACCAGCTGACGCCGCCGATCAGCGCCACGATCGCCGCGAACACCACGCCGGCCAGCGACAACCCCACGGCGACCCATCCCAGGACCATGCCCGCGGTCGCCAGGCCGCGGTTGTTCGCCAGGCCCTCGTCGGCCGCCCGCTGTCCTTGCCGGCCGATGACGATGGCGGGGATGCCCGTCACGAAGAAGCAGGACAGGGCGAACGAGGCGAGGCCGAGCACCAGCGCCCAGATGCCGAGGGAGTTCTTCGGGTACGGCTGATAGGCGGCGTAGGGCTGGCCCGGGTAGGGGTAAGGCGAGTTGGGAGGGTAGGCCGGCTGGCCGTACACGGGCGCCTGCGGGCCGTAGCCGGACGGCTGCGCGTAGGCCGGACCGCCGTACGAGGCGGCGTCGCCCGGGACGGGCTGACCGTAGGCCGGCGCCGCCGGAGGTTGGCCGTACGGCGGAGGCGGGCCGTACCCGGGCGCCGGCGGCTGACCGGCAACCGGTGGCGGGCCGTAGCCCGGCGGCACGGGCTGGCCGTACACCGGTGGCTGGCCAGAGGCGGGTACCGCCGGTGGCGTCGGGGGCTCGCCGGCCGGCGGCTCCGGCTTGGGCGCGAACGGGTCGTCCGGCGCCTGGGGGTTCGACATCGCACTCCTGACGGGATTCAGCCCTGAGCGAACAGACCTGGGTGGGGGCAGCAGCTCATCGGCTCAGCGGGCGGTGGGGCGCTTCGGCTGCCCGT
Organism: Cellulomonas sp.; assembly: GCA_036398695.1. GTDB lineage: Bacteria > Actinomycetota > Actinomycetes > Actinomycetales > Cellulomonadaceae > Cellulomonas. The sequence goes on from DASWOL010000055.1 coordinate 17,454, forward strand.
GGCCTGCCGCGCGCAGCACGCCGCCGACGATCAGCCCGACGACGATGACGCCGCCGCCGGTCCAGGCGAGCCAAGGCTGTCCGAACGCGACACCAAGGGCCGAGATCACCGCGCCGACGAGCACGATCGCCACGGTGGTCCATGCGGCGACGGTCTTGCCCTCGTTGACGGGCGGAACCCCCGCCGGCACCGCTCCGGCGCCGAGGACCGTCCGCTGCACCGCAGTCGCCGGCGCGTCGACGTGCTGGTCCACCATCTCTTTCCTCCGTGGCTCGGGTGTGCTCACCCTACCGGCCCGCCCCTTCTCCGGACTCGTCCGAGGGGTCCGACCCGCGCGTCAGGGCGTCCCAGTCGTCGCGCTCGTCGGGCGCACCTGCGGCGGGCGGCGCAGGCGTCGAGGGCCCCACCTCGTGGCGCCGGCTCGGCGCGGCCCAGCGGGCCGACGAGCGTGCCAGCAGCACGGCGGCGGCGACGACGAGAACGCCCACCACCGCAGCCACCCAGGGGCCCGCGGTGACGCTCGCGGGACCCGTGAGGTGCCCCACACCGGTCTGCGTCGCGGCAGCGGCCGCGGCGGGAGTGCCCGCGTCGGCGAGCACGGCCGCGGACGCGGCGACCACCGCCAGGCCGCCCAGGGCGACGACCGCGACCACCACCCACCGCCCGACGCGCCCGGCCAGCGCCACCGCGACTCCGGCGGCCGCCAGCGCGAGCGCGGCCGCCGGGACCACCGGGGCGGCCTGCGAACCCGACACGTGCACCGGCACGTCGCCCGTGAGAGCTCCGACGCCCGTGGCACGCACCCACGTCGGCAGCGACGAGAGCCCGACCAGGGCCGCCAGGACCAGCAGCCACACCACGCCCGTGGCGCGCGACGACCTGGCCACCCGGGCCGAGGCGGCGCCGTTGGCCGGATCCTCGGCGTCCGGCTCCGAGCCCCGGGAGCCCGCCGGTGTGCCCGTGGCGCCAGTCATGCCCGCCACGCTAGCCGCCGGCGGACCTCAGGCGCGCCGCGATCTGCACCGCCCGAACAGCGGCCGCGGCCTTGTTCCGCGTCTCGTCGTACTCGGTGGCCGGCACCGAGTCGGCGACGATCCCGGCCCCGGCCTGCACGCTCGCGCGCCCGTCCTTGAGCAGCGCGGTACGGATGGCGATCGCCATGTCCATGTCGCCCGCGACGTCGAAGTACCCGACGGTCCCGCCGTAGATCCCCCGGCGGGCCGGCTCGATCTCGTCGATCAGCGCGATCGCCCGCGGCTTCGGCGCCCCCGAGAGAGTGCCCGCCGGGAAGGTCGCGACGAGGGTGTCCAGCGCGGTCGCCCCGGGTCGCAGCCGCCCGACGACGGTCGAGGCGATGTGCATGATGTGCGAGTACCGGCGCACCGCCATGAACTCGACCACCTCGACGCTCGTCGGCCGGCACACCTTGACCAGGTCGTTGCGTGACAGGTCGACGAGCATCACGTGCTCGGCGCGCTCCTTGGGGTCCGCGAGCACCTCGTCGGCCAGCGTCCTGTCCTCGTCCGGGGTGGCGCCGCGCGGGCGGGAGCCCGCGATCGGGAACGTCACCACCTGGTCGCCGGTCACCTTCACCAGCGTCTCCGGACTGGAGCCCACGACGGCGAAGTCGTGGCCGTCGGCGTCCTGCAGCTGCAGGTAGTACATGTACGGGCTCGGGTTGATGGTGCGCAGCACGCGGTAGACGTCGAAGCCGGACGCCGGGCAGTCCAGGTCGAGGCGCTGGCTCAGCACCACCTGGAACACCTCGCCGTCCGTGATCGCCACCTGGCCGGCGCGGACGTAGTCCTCGTACTCCTCCCGGCTGGTGCGGAACTCCAGCTCCGGCTCGGGCGCGTCGGGGTCGAGCACGGCGACGCCAGGGTCCGCGGACCGGGCGAGCAGCGCCTCCATCGCGTCCAGCCGGGCCACGGCGTCCGCGTGCGCCTCGTCGACGCGCTTGTCGGTCGCGTCGAGGTTGAGGGCGTTGGCGACGAGCCACACCGTCCCCTCGTGGTGGTCCACCACCGCGAGGTCGCCCACCAGCAGGAGCGCCACCTCGGGCGCCCCCAGCTCGTCGGGCGCGGCCGCCGGCAGCGTCGGCTCCCACTGCCGCACGACGTCCCAGCCCAGCACGCCGACCAGCCCGCCGGTCAGCGGTGGCAGGCCGTGCACCGCGGGCGTCCGCAGCACCTCGAGGGTGCGGGCCAGGACCTCCAGCACCGACCCCTCGGTCGGCACGCCCACCGGCACGTCGCCCGACCACACCGGCCCGCCGCCCTGGGCGGTGAGCGTCGCGCGCGAGTTGACGCCGACGAACGAGTACCGGTCCCACGTGCCGTCCGAGCCGGCCGACTCCAGGATGAACGTGCCGGGCCGGCCGGCGGCGAGCGCCCGGTACAGGCCGACGGGCGTCGTGCCGTCCGCCAGCAGGCGGCGCACCACCGGGATCACGCGGCGGCCGGGCGCCAGCGCGCGGAACTCGTCGGCCGACGGCCAGGTGGCACCCCACGGCAGGCGGGTGACGCCGGCGTCGTCCACCAGGGCGCTCATCTCGCGGCCCCCGCGAGCGCGCGCCCGTGGCGCGCCGTCCCGCCGGACGAGCTCATGCCCGCTCCCCCACGACGACCGGCAGCGGCCCGCCGGCGTCGAAGCAGGCCCGCGATCCGGTGTGGCACGCCGCGCCCACCTGGTCCACCTCGACCAGGAGGGCGTCGCCGTCGCAGTCGAGGCTGACCGCCTTGACCCACTGGACGTTGCCGGAAGTGTCGCCCTTGCGCCAGTACTCCTGACGCGAGCGGCTCCAGTACGTCACCCGGCCGGTGGTCAGCGTGCGGTGCAGCGCCTCGTCGTCCATCCAGCCGACCATGAGCACCTCGCGGGTGTCGTGCTGCTGCACGACGGCGGCGACCAGGCCGGCGGCGTCACGCTTCAGCCGGGCGGCGATGGTGGGGTCGAGTCCGGATTCCGGTACGGGCGTCTCGGGCACGGGCCGATCCTGCCACGCGCCGCCCTCAGCGCGTCTGGGCCACCCACGCAGCGTGCAGCCGCGCGTAGACGCCGTCGCGCGCCACGAGGTCACGATGGTGGCCCGTCTCGACCACCTCGCCCGCTTCGAGGACGACGACGACGTCCGCAGCCTCCGCCGTCGACAGGCGGTGGGCGATGGTCACCGTGGTCCTGCCGCCGGTAAGGTTGCCCAGCGCGTGGGCGATCCGCACCTCCGTCGCGGGGTCGACGGCGCTCGTCGCCTCGTCGAGCAGCAGGAGGTCGCCGTCGGCCAGGCGCGCCCGCACGAGGGCGACGAGCTGCCGCTCCCCCGCCGACAGCTGCTCGCCGCGCTGCCCCACCGGGCTGTCGAGCCCGGCCGGCAGCTCGTCGACCCAGTCGGCCAGGCCCAGCTCGCGCACCGCCGCGGGCACCCGCGGGTCGTCGGGTACGCCGTTGTGCAGCCCGTAGGCGAGGTTCTCGGCGACCGTCCCGTCAAAGAGGAACCCCTCCTGCGGCACCAGGACCACCCGGCGGCGCAACTGCACGGGATCGAGCAGGCGCAGGTCCACCCCGTCGAGCAGCACGCGCCCGGCCGCCGGGTCCACGAATCGCGCCGCCAGTCGAGCGAGGGTCGTCTTGCCCGATCCGGTGGCCCCGACCACGGCCACCGACGTCCCGGCCGGCACGTCGAGGTCGATGCCGCGCAGCACCGTCGGGCCGTCCGGGTAGCCGAAGGAGACGCCCGCGTAGGTCAGGCGTGCCGGCCCGCGCGGGCTGGGCACCGCGTCCGGCCCCGGGTCCGGCACGTCGATCGGCGTCTCGAGCACGCCGAGCACTCGCCGCCAGCCCGCCACCGCGTTCTGGAGCTCGTTGAGCACCTCGGTCGCCTGCTGCACGGGCTGGGTGAACAGCTGGACGAGGAACAGGAAGGCGAGCAGGCGGCCGGCGCTGATGCCGCCCCCGACACCGAGCAACGCGCCGGCCACCACCACGACGGCCAGCACGCCGTTGGCGACCAGGACTCCGGCCGAGAACGCGGTGGCGACGAGGGTCTGGGCCCGCACCATCGCGTCGCGCGTCGCCCGGACCGCCGCGTCGATCCGGCGCCGCGTGCGCGCCTGGATGCCGTAGGCGCGCACGGTCTCGGCGCCGACCACGGACTCGCTCAGCGCGCCGAGCATCAGCCCCACCCGCTCGCGCACCGCGGCGTAGCGCCCGTTGACGCCACGCTGCATCCGCGGCACGACGAGGAGCAGCGGCACGAAGCACACCCACACGAGCAGCGTCAGCTGCCACGAGTAGAGCGCCATGACCACCGTCGCCACCGACAGCTGGAGCGCCGAGACGAGGAGCAGCACACCGCCCCACTGCACGAAGAGCGAGATGGTGTCGACGTCGCTCGTCACGCGCGAGACCAGCGAACCGCGCCGCTCGGTGCCCTGGGTCAGCACCGACAGGTCGTGGATGTGCCGGAAGGCCTTGGTGCGCAACGTCAGCAGGCCACGCTCGCTGGACCGGAACAGGCGCACGTTGACGTACGCCGAGCAGGCGGCGCCGGCGAGCAGCCCGACGAGCGCGAGCAGGGCCAGCACGGCCACGCGCCGGCCGTTCGGTCCGCCCGGCGCGAGGATCCCCGTGTCGACCACCTGCTGCACCACGATCGGCACGAGCACCCGGGTGCCGGCGCCCAGCGCGGCCAGCGTCAGGGACAGCGGTGCCCCGTCCACCAGCTCGGGCGAGACCCGCACGCCGCGGCGCAGCGTCGCGCCGACGCCGAGCTCGCTCGTCACCGCCATCCGGGCGGGAGCCGTCATCGCCGTTCCCCCTCCTCCGCGCGACGCGCGGCGTCCCGTTCGTACGCCGTGGCGAGGTCGCGGTAGCCCGGGTCACGGTCCATGAGCTCCGCATGCGTGCCGCGGTCGACGATGCGGCCGCCCGCGACGTGCGCCACCTCGTCGGCCAGGAGCACCGACGACATCCGGTAGGCCACGAGCAGCACGGTGGGTCCACCGCCCTCGAGCGCCGTACCGAGGCCGGCGAGGATCGCCCGTTCCACCTGCGGGTCCACGGCCGACGTGGCGTCGTCGAGCACCAGCACCCGGGGCCGGCGCACCAGCGCGCGCGCCAGCACCAGCCGCTGACGCTGGCCCCCCGAGAGGTTGGCACCTCGCTCGCCGAGCCGGGCGTCCAGGCCGCCGGGCAGGTTGCGGACGACGTCGTCGACGTGGGCGGCGGCCAGGGCGGCCCACACCTGCTCGTCGGACGGCGCTCGGAGGTCACCGACGTCAGCGAGCGTGACGTTCCCGCGCACGGTGTCCTCGAAGACGAACGACGACTGGGCCACGAGCGCCACGCGCCGGGCGCGGTCGGCGGGGTCGAGGTCGCGCAGGTCCACGCCGCCGACGAGCACCCGCCCCGCCGTCGGGTCGGCCAGCCGCGCCACGAGCCCGACCAGCGTCGTCTTGCCCGCGCCGGTAGGCCCGACGATCGCCACCGTCCGCCCCGCGGGCACGTCGAGGTCGACGTCGTGCAGCAGCTCGACCGGCCCGGCCACCGACGGGACCGCGAACGAGACACCCGTGAGCAGGACGCTCGCTGCCGGACCCGCCTGCCGCCACGGCACGTCGCCCGCCGGCAGGTCCCCGGTGGCGTCGAGGACGGTGCTGATCCGGTCCCAGCCGACGAGGCTGCGCGGCAGGTCGCCGAGCAGGAACCCGATGGACCGCACCGGCACGGCGAGCATCGACAGCAGGAAGCCCGCGCCGACGACGTCGCCGGTCTGCACCGCCCCGGCGGCCAGGCGCCAGGTGCCCACGACGAGCACCAGCAGGGTGCCGATGTTGGGGATGAGGTCGACCACCGGGTCGAACATCGCGCGCACCGTGCCGGCCCGGACGTTCGCGTCGCGCAGCAGCGCCGCCGTCGCCGTGAACCGCTCCTCCTCACGGTCCGCGGTGCCGAGCGCCTTGACCACCACGGCCGCCTCGAAGCTCTCGTGCGCCACCTCGGCCACCTCGCCGCGCAGCTGCTGGGCACGCGAGACCGCCGGACGCATGTGACGCTGGAACACGACGTTCGCGGCGAGGACGGCGGGCACCACGACGAGCGCGGACAGCGCGAGCCACACGTCGGTCGCCAGCAGCTCCACCGCCGCGACGAGCATCATCACGACGACGCCGAGGGCGAACGGCACCGAGTTGAACACCGCGGTCGCCGCCTCGACGTCCGAGCTGGCCGTGGCCAGCAGCCGGCCGGCCGCGTGCCGCCGGTGCCAGGACATCGGCAGCTCGATCAGCCGCGCCGTCACCGCCCGCCGGTGGTCCGCCTGGATGTCGGCCGTGCCCATCCCGGCGTAGACGCGCCGGCCCCACACCCCGAGGGCCAGCAGGAGCGCCGCCGCGAGGACGACGAGCCCCGCGCGACCGACGTGCCCCCGCGCCGCCTGGTCACCGGACAGGGCAGGCAGCACCACGGCGTCCGTCGCCCAGCCGAGAGCCCGGCTGACCGCCACCGTCGCCGCGCCGAAGACCGCCGACGAGCCGATCGCCGCGACGTACACCCAGGGATGCGCGCGCATGCCGTGCCACATCAGCGCCGCGCCGCGACGAGCGAGCGAACCCGTCAGCGCGGCCCGACGCCGCAGCGCGCCGGACTCCTCGGGCGCCGCGGGGCGCCGGGAACTGGACACGCGCAGAAGGGCCCTTCGTCGGAGTTGCTGTGGTCAGGTGCGGACGGTCGGCGCGCAGCGGGCGAGTCAGCGGACGGTGATGCCCGCCTCGCGGAGCGCCGCCTTGACCTGCGCGATCGTCAGGGTTCGGAAGTGGAACACGCTCGCCGCCAGCACCGCGTCCGCGCCGGCCTGCGCCGCCTCGACGAAGTGCTGGGCGGTCCCGGCGCCGCCGGACGCGATCAGCGGCACGTGCACCGCGGCGCGCACGTCCCGGATCATCGGGAGGTCGAAGCCGGCGTAGGTGCCGTCGGCGTCCATCGAGTTGAGCAGAATCTCGCCGGCGCCCAGCTCCACGGCGCGTGCCGCCCAGGCGACCGCGTCGATCGCCGTCCCCCGCCGCCCGCCGTGGGTGGTCACCTCGTAGCCGGAGTCGGTGCGGGTCTGCCCCGTCACCCGCCGTGCGTCCACCGACAGGACGAGCACCTGCGAACCGAAGCGCTGCGCGATCTGGCCGATCAGCTCCGGGCGGGCGATCGCCGCCGTGTTGACGCCCACCTTGTCGGCACCCGCGCGCAGCAGGGCGTTGACGTCGTCGACCGAGCGCACGCCCCCGCCGACGGTCAGCGGCACGAACACCTCCTCCGCGGTGCGGCGCACCACGTCGTAGGTGGTCTCGCGACCGGCGGCGGAGGCCGACACGTCGAGGAACGTCAGCTCGTCGGCGCCCTCGGCGTCGTAGCGCGCGGCGAGCTCCACCGGGTCGCCCGCGTCGCGCAGGTTCTCGAAGTTCACGCCCTTGACGACGCGACCGGCGTCGACGTCCAGGCACGGGATCACGCGCAGCGCGACGCTCATGCGCCCGATTCTCCCGCGCCCCCGCCGGCGATCCGGACACGTACCGTGCTCAACGCGTCACTCCCTGCGGCCCGGAGGCGAGGATGTCGATGACGAACACAAGGGTCTGCCCCGTCAGCGACTCGCTCTGCGTGGCGCCCAGGTCATAGCTCGGGGGCACCACCAGCATCACCTGCGAGCCCGTCGGCTGCTCGGCGAGGCCCTCGGCGAACGCCGGCACGTCGGACAGCGCGAAGCTCGACGGCTGCCCCCGTTCCCACGTCGAGTCCACCGGCTCGCCCGTGGCCCAGGAGAACCCCGCGTACTGCACCGTGACGACGTCAGTCTTCTCCACCTGACGTCCCGACCCGTGCATCAGCGGCTGGATCACCAGGCTCGTCGGCGGGTCGGTGCCCGTCGGGGTGATGGTCGGCGCGCCGTCCGCTCCCAGCGTCACTGCGGGCAGCCCGTCCTTCGGCGCCACGGCCGGGCCGTCCGCACGGGTGGGCAGCACGTCGACCACGGTGACGGCCGGATAGCTCTCCTTGGGGTCGTCGCCCGCGGGAGTCACCTGCAGCAGGCGAGCGCCGACGTTCTGGCCCTTGAGCGTGTCGTAGAGGTCCGCGCCGAGGTCGCCCTTGGTCAGCTTCTGCGGCACGGGCGATGTCGAGTAGTTCTCGGACACGACGGTCGCGGTGCTGCCGTCCTCCACCCAGTACCGCAGCAGCACCGAGCCGCCGTCGACGAGCGCAGGGCCGGTGCCGGGCCAGACCGTGCGCCGGTAGGTGCGGTCGACGTTGATCGGCGTCACGTACGTCAGGGTCGGGGTGCCGCCGGCGTCTCCTGACACCGTGATGTCAGGGTCGGTCGGCAGGAGCGGCTGCGCGCAGGCGGCGAGCGTTCCGAGGAACGCGACCACCAGCACGACAACCCAGGCGCGTCGGCGCACCGATCCCCTCCTCGTCTCCGCGAACCGTCCCGGCGGGCGCTCACTGTACCGAGCGCCGCTGGACGGCTACATCGACTCGATGAGCCGGTCCACCCGCTCGTCCACGCTACGGAAGGGGTCCTTGCACAGCACGGTGCGTTGCGCCTGGTCGTTGAGCTTGAGGTGAACCCAGTCCACCGTGTAGTCGCGGCGTGCCTCCTGGGCGGCGCGGACGAACTCGCCGCGCAGCCTCGCACGCGTGGTCTGCGGCGGGCGGCTCGTCGCCTCGAACACGTCGAGGTCCGTCGTCACGCGCTCCACGAGCCCGCGCGCCGCCATGAGGTTGTACAGCCCCTCGGTCCGGGAGATGTCGTGGTACGCCAGGTCGAGGCGCTGGATGCGCACGTCCGACAGGTCGAGGTCGTGCTTGACCCGGTAGCGCTCGATCATCCGGTACTTGATCGCCCAGTCCAGCTCCCGGTCGATGAGCGACAGGTCGTCGGTGCGCAGCGCCCGCAACGCCCGCTCCCACAGGTCGAGCACCGCCTTGACCTCCGGGCTGGGCCCCATCTCGCTGCCGACGAAGTCGCTCACCCGAGCCAGGTACTCCTCCTGGATGTCGATCGCGGTCACCGTCCGACCGCTGGCCAGCGCAACGGGATGCCGGCCCGTCATGTCGTGACTGATCTCGCGGATGGCCCGGATCGGGTTCTCCAGCGCCATGTCGCGCACCGGCACGCCGGCCTCGATCAGCCGCAGCAGCAGGTCGGTCGACGCGACCTTCAACATGGTGGTCGGCTCGGCCATCGACGAGTCGCCGACGATCACGTGCAGCCGTCGGTAGAGCTCGGCGTCGGCGTGCGGCTCGTCGCGCGTGTTGATGATCGGACGCGACCTCGTCGTCGCCGAGGAGACCGCTTCCCAGATGTGGTCCGCGCGCTGCGACAGGCAGTACACCGCTCCCCGCGGAGTCACCAGCACCTTGCCCGCCCCGGTCATGATCTGCCGGGTGATGAGGAACGGCACCAGGACGTCGGACACCTTGCCGAAGTCGCCCTGCCGGCGCACCAGGTAGTTCTCGTGGCAGCCGTAGGAGTTTCCGGCCGAGTCGGTGTTGTTCTTGAACAGGTGGATCCGCCCCGGCAGGCCCTCGTGCTCCAGCCGCTGCTGGGCGTCCACGACGAGCCCTTCGAGGATCCGTTCGCCGGCGCGGTCGTGCGTGACCAGCTGGCGCCAGTCGTCACACTCGGCGGTCGCGTACTCGGGGTGGGAGCCCACGTCGAGGTAGAGCCGCGAGCCGTTGCGCAGGAAGACGTTCGACGAACGACCCCACGCGACGACCTTCCGGAAGAGGTAGCGGGCCACCTCGTCGGCCGACAGCCCGCGCCCGTCGACGGCCGCGCAGGTCACGCCGTACTCTGTCTCCAACCCGAAGATGCGCCGGTCCATGCCCCGTCCTCCTTCCGTCGCGCTTGCGTCACGCTTCCGTCACTGCGTCACGGCGTCGCAGCCGCCTCGTCGCCCTTCGGCTCGGCGGCGTGCGCCTTCGCGCCGCCCTTGCGCGCCAGCAGGTCCTCCAGTGCGGCGCCGGTCAGCCGGCGGAACGCACGACGCGGGCGGGTGCGGTCGAGGACGGCGACCTCGAGCGCGGTCGCCTCCAGGGTGCGCTGCTTGGCGCCGTCGTCGATCGGGGCACCCAGCACGTGCACCGCCAGTGCCAGCGCCTCGCGCAAGGACATCCCGGCGTGCCAGCCGTCGCCGAGCAGCGAGGCGAGCCGTTCCGCCTGCCCCCCCAGCACCACCCAGCCGTGCTCGTCGGCCACCGACCCGTCGTAGGACAACCGGTACACCTGGTCGCCGGCCGGCTCCGCGCCCACCTCGACCACCACGAGCTCCACCTCGAGCGGCTTGGACTCGGTGGTGAACACGGTGCCGAGCGTCTGCGCGTAGGCGTTGGCCAGGCCGCGTGCGGTGACGTCCACGCGGTCGTACGAGTAGCCCCGCAGGTCGGCGTACCGCACGCCGGCCACGCGCAGGTTCTCGAACTCGTTGTACTTGCCCACCGCGGCGAACGCGATCCGGTCGTAGATCTCCGAGACCTTGTGCAGCGCCCGGGACGGGTTCTCGGTCGCGAACAGCACGCCCTCGTCGTACTGGAGCACCACCACCGACCGGCCACGGGCGATGCCCTTGCGCGCGTAGTCCGCCCGGTCCTTCATCAGCTGCTCGGGCGAGACGTAGAACGGCATGCTCATCGTCACTCGCCTCCCCGCGCCGCACGGCGGGCGACCAGCACGCCGTCGGCGGCGGCGGCCAGCTCCGCGTCGGGTACACGCCGGTAGCCGGCTGCGCTCACGGTGGCCACCACGGGCCAGATCGACCGCTCGGCGTCCGGGCCGCCGGTCGCCGAGTCGTCGTCGGCGGCGTCCATCAGCGCCTCGACCGCGACCCTGACCCCGCCGGACTCGTCGAGCCCCGGCCGCCAGCGCTTCTTCAGCGAGCCGCGCGCGAACACCGAGCCGGAGCCCACCGCGTGGTGGTCCTGCTCCTCGTAGCGGCCGCCGGTCACGTCGTAGGAGAAGATCCGCCCGGTGAGCTTGTCGAGGTCGTAGCCGCCGAACAGCGGCACCACCGCAAGTCCCTGCAGCGCCATGCTCAGCTGGCCGCGGATGATCGTCGCCAGCCGGTTCGCCTTGCCGTCCAGCGACAGCAGCGAGCCCTCGATCTTCTCGTAGTGCTCCAGCTCGAGCTGGAACAGGCGGACCAGCTCGAGGGCGAGCCCGGCGGTGCCGGCGATGCCGACGGCCGAGAACTCGTCGGCCGGGAACACCTTCTCGATGCTGCGGCTGGCGATCATCGAGCCCATCGTGGCTCGCCGGTCGCCCGCCATCACCACGCCGCCGTCGAAGGCCAGCGCGACGATCGTCGTGGCGTGCGGCGCCACCAGGTCCCCGGCGGCCGAGCCCGGCGGCAGAGGCCGGTTGCGCGGCAGCAGGTCAGGGGCGTAGGAGGCGAGGAAGTCGACGAACGAGGCGGTGCCGGGCGCGAACAGCTGCGTAGTGAACGCGTCCGGCAGCCGCCCGGAGGGGTTGGCGTCGGTACGGCTCATCGCGGCTCACTGACCGCCCTTCTGCACGAACCCGCGCACGAACTGCTCCGCGTTCTGCTCCAGCACGTCGTCGATCTCCTCGAGCAGCGCGTCGACCTCGGTGTCGCGGCTCTGGACGGCCGGTGCGACGGGTTCCGGCTCGTCGCCCGGCTCGTCGTCGCGATGGGGCTGGACGTACTCGGTACCGGCCATGTCGACCTCCCTGATGGGTCTGCTCCTTGTCCCACCCTAGGCCCTCGCGCCGGAAGGTCTCGGGGGGCGCGTCTCAGCCTTCCAACGCCTTGAGCAGACTCGTCGCGTCCGGGCTCGCGTCCAGCAGGACGCCGACGTGGGCACGCGTGCCGCGCGAGGGGTCGCGCATCGGGACGCGCTGCAGCGAGTGAGCTCCCGGCACGTCGAACACGACCGAGTCCCAGCTCGCCGCCGACACCTCGCCCGGGTACCGGCGCACGGCCTCCCCCCGGAAGAACGCGCGGGTGTCGTCGGGCGGGTGGTGCACGGCTTCGGCCACCTGCTCGTCGTCCACGAGGCGTTCGACCGCACCCGCCGCCTCCAGGCGGAAGTACAGCCCCCGCTCCGGCCGCACGTCGGACCACTGCAGGTCGACCGCCGCGAGCCGCGGGTGGTCCCACGCCAGATGGTCGCGCCGGCGCATCCCCTCCAGCAGCCGGAGCTTGGCCAGCCACTCGACCTCACGGGCGCAGGACGACGGGTCGTCGGCGAGCCGTGTCAGCAGCGAGTCCCAGCGGGCCAGCACGTCGGCCGTCTGCTCGTCGGGCGGTTCGCCGCCGAGCGCCTCCCGGACGGCATCGAGGTAGCCGCGCTGGACCTCGATCGCCGTGAGGCGGCGGCCGTCCAGCAGCTCGAGCGGCTCGCGCAAGGTGAGGTCGTGGCTCACCTGGTGCACCGCGGCCACCGGGTCGGCCAGGCGCATCGCATCGATCGCGACGAGCGCCGCACGGGCGCGTGCGTCGTCCTGCCCGCGCTCCAGCAGCCACAGCACCAGCGACGTCGTGCCCATCCGCACGTAGGTGGCCGTCTCCAGCATCGTCGCGTCGCCGATGATCACGTGCAGCCGACGCCAGCGGGCCGCGTCCGCGTGCGGCTCGTCGCGTGTGTTGACGATCGGCCGGCGCAGCGTCGTCTCCAGGCCCACCTCGGCCTCGATGTAGTCGGCGCGCTGGGAGATCTGGAAGCCCGCCTCCTCGCCGTGCTGGCCGATACCCACCCGGCCGGCCCCGGTGAACACCTGACGGGTGACGAGGAAGGGCGTGATGCGCGAGGCCAGCTCGACGAAGGGCACCGCGCGGTCGACGAGGTAGTTCTCGTGGGTGCCGTAGGTGGCGCCCTTGCCGTCGACGTTGTTCTTGTACAGCGCCACGTCCGGCAGCGCAGGCGTCGAGGCGAGCGCCCGCACCGACTGCAGCATGACGAGCTGTCCGGCGCGGTCCCAGCGGACGGCGTCGAGCGGGTTGGTCACCTCGGGGCTGGAGTACTCCGGGTGGGCGTGGTCGACGTACAGGCGCGCGCCGTTGGTGAGCACGACGTTCGCCGCACCCGGGTCCTCGTAGTCCTCGACGATGGCGCGTGGGAGCAGCTGGGTGCCGTCGCCGGGCGGCGCCGCCACCGCGGGGTTGTCCGTGAGCAGCGACGGGTGGGCGGAGGCGCGCTGCAGGTGGAAGCCCCGCGCGTCGTGCAGCGGGTCCTCGTCGTCGTAGTCCCACCGGGCCTTGGCCCGCGCGCCCTCGCGCGCCGCCGCGTGGACGGCGACGACGTGGCTGGAGAGCAGCATCGGGTTGGCCAGCGGGCGCCCGGGCTGGAGCACCCCGTACTCGGTCTCGATGCCCATGATCCGGCGGACGGTCACGGCTCCACCCTAGGGCTGCCCGGCGTGGCCTCCCCGCGGTGGGGGGCCGGCAGAGTCAGCCGCAGAACTCGTACGCGAGGTCGCGCTCGCCGACCACGACGCCCGTGACGACGTCACCGGCGAACCCGAACGTGATCGGTGCGGCCCCGCCGTCGACGACGTAGATCCGGTCCATCTCGGGGTTGAACGCCGGGACGGCCCATGTCCCGCCGGGGTACGCCTTCTCGACCGCGGCGGCGGTGGACCCCAACGTCACACCCGACTCACCGAGTACCGGGGTCCCGATGGCGCCTTCGGATGCCTGCACGTCCACGAACCGGACGGCGCGATCCCTCGCCACGTCCCCCTGGCTCCCGGAGAAGCCGACCGCGATCTGGTAGCCCGGCACCATCAGGAACACCGTCGAGCAGCCCGCCAGATCCCCGTCCAACGCGATGGTCGGATCCGCGGCGAGCTGGCCCCACGTGCGTCCCAGCGTCAGCGGTCCCACCCCGGATGCCGACAGGGCCCACGTGTTGCCGGACGAGGTCGGGGTAGGGATGGGTGTGGGGATCGGCAGGGGCGCGG
>DASWOL010000056.1:0-5395 GCA_036398695.1 Cellulomonas sp.
GCTCGCCGGGCAAGCCACCCTCGGCGCCCTCCTCGTCGACCCGACGCCCCTTGCTGAGATCCGCCGCTGGCTGCGGCCGGGCGACTTCGCCAGCCTCTGGCACGAGTGGGTGTTCACCACCCTCCTGGAACGGCACACGGCCGGCGAACCGGTCGACCCCGTCGCGGTCGGTGCGGCGATGGTCGACCGGTTCGGCTCCCGGCTGGCCGACCAGCCGCGACTGCACACCCTGCTGTCCTCGACCCCGCACACCGCGCATGCCGTGGCGTACGCGCGCATCGTGCTGGACGGCGGGCTGCGCCGGGAGGTCGCCGGCACCGGGGTGCTGCTGCGCGCCGGCGCCCTCCAGACGGTGCTCGACGGCACCCAGGCGCCACTGATCTCGACCTGCAACGTGCTCGACGCCGGCCTGGACGCCGCCGCGTCCCGCTGGGCGAAGGCGACCGGCCAGCCGCACGACGACGTCGTCGTGCCGCTCGCGCTGCGGGCGGCGGCCCACAACGTCGACGCCCGCGAGAGCGCAGCCCGCTACCTGGAGGCCCACCCTGCACGCGATGCCGTGGCCGAACGGCAGCACGTCGTCGATCTCGTCGGCACGCTCATCGCCCAACCTGCCCACATCCCCGAGGTCGTCGGTTGGCTGCCGCCGTCGCGGATCGCCGACCCCGCCTGTCGGCTGATCTACGCAGCGACGATCGAGCTGTCCGAGCTCGGCGCGCCCATCGACCTGGTCACGGTGGCCGCGGCCAGTCGCCGCTACGCGCACCACGGCCCGGCACTGCCCGAGCTCGACGAGCTGCGCGACGCCGTCGAGGCCGGCTGGGCCGCCTACCCGCCACAGGTGGTCCGCGCGGTGGCGGGCGACCAGATCCGCCACCTGGCCGACGTCGGCGCCGACCAGCTGAACCAGGCCGCCAACAACCCCGGCGTCCAGATCGCCGACATCGCCGACACCGGGCACGTCATCACCACCACCCTGCGACGCACCGCCGCCGCCCTGCCCGGCATGACCGCGACGACGCCCGCCGCGGTGGTGGCACCCGTGCTGCGCAGTGGGGGAGTGCGGCGATGACCCCGCAGCGCCCGCCGGTGCGACCGGCACCCACCGGCACACCCGATCTGACCGGGTGGGCGCTTGCCGGGCTCGGGGCGCTGCTCGCCCTCGCGGCGATCGTCTGGGCCGGGGCTGGGTTGGCGTGCCTTGTCACCGGACGCTCCCTTCCCGACGGCGGGCTGTCGGCCGCGCTGGCTTCGCTCGCGCACCCTGGCGATCCGGCCGCGGCCTGGTCGACACCAGCCCAGCTGCCGGGGCCCGTCGCGTACTGGTCGGCGACCGGGTTCGTCGTCGTGCTCCTGACCGGAGCCGGGCTCGGGACCTGGCGCCTGTACCGCCGCCTGGCCGGCGCTTCCGGCAGGGATGCGGACCGGCTGCGGCACCTGCCTGGCATGGCCGATCCGTCCGAGGTGCACCGTGTCGCTGGACGACGAGCCCTGCGCTCCCGAGCGGCCGTCGTCCGTCCGTCGCTGGACTCGTCGGCCGAACCCGGACAGGTCGGATACCGACTCGGTGCGCTGCGCGGCCGCGACCTGTGGTGCACCGTCGAGGACTCCGTGCTGCTCGTCGGCCCACCCCGCCAGGGCAAGGGCATGCACGTGGTGATCCCGTGGGTGCTCGACGCACCCGGCCCCGTGGTGGTCACCTCCACCCGCCCCGACACCCTCGCGGTCACCCTGCGCCACCAGCGACGACGCGGGAAGGTCGCGATCTTCGACCCCCAAAGCCTGGCAGGCCTGCCCGGCGGGCTGGCCTGGTCGCCGGTGCGCGGTTGCGAGGTGCCGCGCGTCGCGCTGGTCCGCGCCCGGGGGCTGGCCGCCGGGGCGGGGTTCGGGCGCACCGTCTCCGACGCCGACTTCTGGGCCGGGCAGACCGAGGCCGCGCTGCGATGCCTGCTGCACGCCGCCGCCCTCGACGGCCGGCGCGCGGTCGACCTGTACCGGTGGTCGCTCAACCCGGCCGCCGCCGAGGACGCGGTCACCATCCTCAACCGCACCTCGTCGGCCGAAGGATGGGCCGACGCGCTCGACGCCGCCATCCACACCGACCCCCGCACTAGGGACTCGATCTGGCTCGGAGTGCGCCAGGCACTCGCCGCGCTCGCCGACCCCGACGTGCTCGCCGCCGTCGACCCCAAGCCCGGTCAGGAGTTCGACCCGGTCGCGTTCCTGCGCTCGACGAACACCCTGTACCTGCTGGCCTCGGCGGTGGCGTCCGGCTCGTCGGCCCCGCTGGTCGCCGCGTTCGTCGAGGACATCACCGAGACCGCCCGCGCCCTGGCCGCCCGAGCACCGGGAGCACGCCTGGACCCGCCGCTGCTGCTGGCGCTCGACGAGATCGCC
Organism: Cellulomonas sp.; assembly: GCA_036398695.1. Lineage (GTDB taxonomy): Bacteria > Actinomycetota > Actinomycetes > Actinomycetales > Cellulomonadaceae > Cellulomonas. The sequence continues at coordinate 2,398 of DASWOL010000056.1, forward strand.
AACCTCACCCCGCTGCCATCCCTGCCCTCGCTCATGGCCGAAGGCGGCGGGTCCGGGATCACCACACTGGCGGTACTGCAGTCGCTGGCGCAGGCACGCAACCGCTGGGGCGAGCACGCCGCCGACGCCATCTGGGACGCCGCCACCGTCAAGGTCGTCCTCGGCGGACTGGCCAAGTACTCCGACCTCGACGACGTCGCACGACTGCTTGGGGAGATCGACGAACTCGTCGAGACCCGCACGTCCGGACGCGCCGGTGAGCGCTCGTCATCCACGTCGGTGCGCACCGTGCCCGTGATGCAGGCCTCGGTGCTGCGGACCCTGCCGTTCGGCACTGGGGTGCTGCTGCTGCGGCAGATCAAGCCCACCGTCATCGACCTCCGCCCATGGACCGCCCGGCGCGACGCCGCGGTGCTGCGCACCGACCGGGAGGCCGTCGAGCACGCCACCGCCACCGGGACGGAGGTGCCGGTGTGATCGGGAAGGCTCTCGCCGGCGGGGTTGCCCTGGTGCTCGTCGTGCCGACCATCGCCGCGCTGGCCGCGTTCGGCGTCGGCTCGGACGCGCAGACCTGCATCTCGTCGGTCGTCGCGACGGCCGGCCCCGACCAGATGCTTCCCGACAGCCAGCCGGAAGACCCCAATCCGACGCTCGAGGCTCAGGTCACGGCGGTGGCTGGCGATGCGGCGGCCGACGACCAGGCCGGCGGCGGATGCCTACCGGCGCTGGGCATCGGCACAGTCGAGGTGCCACCCGGAACCCCGGTCGACGTAGCCACGGCGGTGCACAACGCCCTGGCCTACGTCGGCGTGAAGTACGGGTGGAACGAGCTGTGCGACCGGCTCGCCTGCCGCGCCTACGGGTACGTCGGCTCCGGATACGTGTCGGCCAAGCAGCACTGGCAGGTCATGGTCGCCCACGGCTACGCCCACCCCGGCGACCGGTGCCCACCCCTCGGGTCCTTCGTGTTCTGGAACACCGGCCGCCCCTACGGGCACGTGTCCCTCGTCGTGGCCGCCGACCCCGTCGGCTGCGACCCGAAACGCATCCAGGTCACCTCCAACGGCGTGTTCGATGCCGCCACCGGCAACCACGGAGGCGTCTACCTACTCTCCTTCGCCCGCCTCGACCACATGGAGCTCGGCGGGGCCGGCTACCTCGGCTGGTCCCAGCCCATCTGCGCCGGCGCCCTGCTCCCTGCCGGCACCATCCACCCCGCACCCTCCGGGAGATGACATGCGCTCGAACCTGCCGCCCTCCACCGAGGAGAACCTCACCGCCCTGCACACCCAGCTCGTCGACGCCGTTGCCGAATTGCGCCAGTCCGACAAGTGGGCCCAGATGCTCGCCGTCGCGGCGCGGTTCACCACGTACTCGCCGTCCAACGTGCTGCTCATCGCGGTGCAGCGGCCCGACGCGACGCAGGTAGCGGGGATCAGGACGTGGAACTCGCTCGGACGGCACGTCGTCAAAGGCGAGCACGGGATCGCGATCCTCGCGCCGTGCCTGTACCGGGCGGACGACGAGCCTGCGGCTGCCGCGGATGGCGCTCCGGCCGCCGAGTCGGCCGACGACGGGCCGATGCCGCGACGCGAACTGCGCGGGTTCCGGGTGGTGCACGTCTTCGACGTCGCCCAGACCGACGGCACGCCGCTGCCCGACGCCGCACCCCAGCTGCTCACCGGCGACGCGCCGCGAGACGTGTGGGACGGGCTCGTCGGCCTGACCCTCAAGGCCGGCTACAGGCTCGACCGGCAAACCTGCCCCGCCGGCATCAACGGCTGGACCGCACCCGAGGACAAGGTCGTCGTCATCGACAAGAACCTCGAAGCAGCCCAAGCCACCAAGACCCTCGCCCACGAGCTCGGACACATCCGCGCCAACCACCACGGGCGGTTCCCCGACTACGCGACCGACCGCCGCTGCCGTGGCGCCGCCGAGGTCGAGGCCGAGTCGATCGCGTACATGGTCACCAGCCACCTCGGCATGAACCCCGCCGCCTACTCCGTCCCCTACGTTGCCGGCTGGGCCGACGACCTCGATGTCCTACGCCACCACATGAGCACGGTCGTCACCTCCTCGCAGTGGATCCTCGGCGATCTTGAAGAGCAGACGTCCACTGGAGCCCGCGCGGCAGTTCTCCCTGCGCGCCCCGTCGCGCTCCAGTACGGCGGTCATCCGAAGCTGCCGTCGGTGTCGACCGATCTGACCCGCGCCGGACAGGGATGCAGGACCGTCGGGACTGACGCGTAGCGGTGGTCGAGCTGCGAGTCCTGCCACCGCTGCGAGATGCCTGGGGGAGCGCCGCTCTCGGCGATGATCACCTGCATCCCGCCGTCCTTGACCTTGGCAAGCGTGACTCGTTGTCGGTACCGCCGTCGGCTAGTTTCTTGGGCCCCTTTTCCGAGTCCAACTTGGACGCGGGTCAGTCGTTGCCGTACTCCGGTTCCCACCCTCGGCCGTCGTCCTCGATTTCCGTCTCCTGCTCTACCGCAAGTCCAGCCTCCTCGACGAGGTCGTACTCTGAGAGGACCAGATGGCAGTTGGGGCAGGAAAAGTACTCCGGTGTGAACCGGACGGTTAGTGTTGGCGTCTCTTCTGGATCTCCGCTCCAATTGCGGTCGTAGTCGTCGTACGAGTCGCTCTCCGCGCTGCCGTATGCGCCGCATGCCGGGCACTCCACCTCGGCGCGGTACTCCCACCCGGCTCCTTGGTCGCGGCTGGTCTCCCACCGAGCCGCGTCCACCGCCAGCATCATGCCCTGCTGGTATGTGCTCAGCGCAAGCCGGGCAGCATCGATTGCCGTCTTGACCTGCTGTTCGACTCGCTTGGCGTTTCGCGCCAGGTGTGCCTCGACCTCTGCGACGTTGGTGCGCCCGACGAACTCCTCGAGATCGACGGTATGTGCGGTGAGCAGGACGGCAACGAGAGACCAGTATCGCGACCACCATGCGTCGCCCGGGATGTTGAGCAACTCGATACCCGTGCCGTGGACGTA
>DASWOL010000057.1:0-13696 GCA_036398695.1 Cellulomonas sp.
GGTCGGCGGTGATGTTCGCGCCGTCCTCGGTGCGCAGCAGGTTCTCCGCCAGCACCTTCAGGCTGTACGGCAGCCGTTCCAGGCCGGGCACCGCGGCGAGCCGGAACACTTCGTAGGAGGTGCCCGCGACCTCCAGGACTCCCTTGGCACCGAACGTGTCCACGCTGCTCACTGCGGCTCCTTCTCCCGATTCCCGGGCAGTTATCTCGACATCAAGATATCACCCGGCGCCGCAGGTCGCAGCCCGGATCGGCCGCGTCTCGTCAGTCGGTCGCGCCGCCGGCCGCCGCCAGCTCGTCGGCCGCCTTGCGCTCCGCCTCGACCGCCCGCTCGTACGTCCGGTGGTCGTACTCGGGCGTGCCCTGCTTGGCCAGCTCCTCGGTGACCGCCCGCTTGGCGCGCACCAGGCGCTCGGCCAGCTCGTCGTACGTCCCGCTCATCGTCGCCCTCTTCTCTGCGGCCTTCTGTTCGGCCTTCTCTGCGACCTTCTCTGCGGCGCGACCGCCGTGTGCTCCACGGTAGGCGCGAACGCCACGCAGCGCCTCGCTCGGGCGCCGGACGAGCCCGCTCAGCGCGTGAGCACCGCGACGGCCTCGACATGGTGCGTCATGGGGAACAGGTCGTACCCGCGCACCGTCTCCAGGCCGTAGCCCGCGTCGGCGAACAGCGCCACGTCTCGAGCGAGCGCCGCCGGGTCGCACGCGACGTACACCACGCGCTGCGGGGCCAGCGCGACGACTCCCTCGACCACGTGCCGCCCCGCGCCGGTGCGCGGCGGGTCGAGGACGACGACGTCCGCGCCGCCCAGCCCGGAGGCGAGGACCTGGCCCACGTCGCCCGCGCGCAGCGTGACCTGCGGCCGGTCGTGCAGCAGCCGGCGGGCGTCGCGCACCGCACGGTCGTCACCCTCCACCGCGAGCACCGCGCCGTCCGCGCCGGCCGCGTCGGCGAGCGGAAGCGTGAACAGGCCCGCGCCGGAGTACAGGTCGACGACGCGTGCGCCCGATACCTCGCCCACCGCGCCGAGCACTGCGTCGACGAGCACCCCCGGCGCCTCCCGGTGCACCTGCCAGAACCCGGCCGCCGAGACCCGGTAGGTCCAGCGCCCGGCGGGCGTGGCCACCTCCTCGTGGACGGTGGTGCGGGCGTTGGGGCGCGGGTCCGGCCTCCCGCGGGACAGGTCGAACGGCTCGCCGTCCACCAGCACGACGCCCGCCTGCGCGCCCGCCGGCACGACCGCCTCGATCCGGGCCCCCGCGGGCCACCGCCGGTCGAACAGACCGAGCGCGGCCACGGCCGGCGAGGCCAGCGGCATGTCCTCCAGCGGCACCACCTCGTGCGAGCGGTGCCGGGACATCCCCGCACGACCCTCGCCGTCGGCGACGAGCTCGATCCGCGTGCGCCACGCCAGGCCGCCCCGCTCGTCGTCCCCGGGGGCCGCGGCGACCTCGACCGGTCGCTCGTCGTGCGCCAGGCGGCGCAGCTGCTCCTGCAGCACCGCACGCTTCCAGGCGCGCTGCGCCGGCAGTGCGACGTGCGCCAGCTCCCCGCCGCCCACCCCGCCGGGGCCGGCGGCAGGCCACGCGGAGGGCACCCGGTCGGGCGACGCGTCGAGCACCTCCACCGCGTCGGCACGCCAGAACGACCTGCCCTCCCCCGCCTCCGTCAGCCGCGCGAGCACCCGCTCACCGGGCAGGGCGTGCCGCACGAACACCACGCGGCCGTCCAGCCGGGCGACGCAGTGCCCGCCGTGCGCGACGGGGCCGACGACGAGCTCGACGAGCCCGCTGTCAGTAGCCACGCGGCAGCGTCCCCGGCGCGTAGTCCTCGAGCCCCGTCTGACCCACCGACGAGGCGAGCTGCCACGGCACGGAGGCGACCACCACCCCCGGCGTGAACAGCAGCCGGGCCTTGAGCCGCAGGGCGCTCTGGTTGTGCAGCAGCTGCTCCCACCAGTGACCCACGACGTACTCCGGAATGTAGACGACCACGAGGTCGCGCGGGCTGTCCCGGTGGATCGACCGGACGTAGGCGATGACGGGACGGGTGATCTCGCGGAACGGCGAGTCGAGCACGCGCAGCGGCACGGGGATGTCGAGGGCGTCCCACTGCTCGCGCAGCGCCGTGACCTCCTCGGGGTCGACGCCGACGGTCACCGCCTCGAGCTCCTGCGGGCGGAAGGCCCTGGCATAGGCCAGGGCGCGCATCGTCGGCCGGTGCAGGTGGGAGACCAGGACGATCGCGTGCACCCGGCTCGGCAGCGCCCGGGCCTCGGCGAAGTCGTCCCCGAGCGCCAGCTCCTTGCGCACGTTCGTGTAGTGCTTGTTGATCGCCTTCATCACGACGAACACGCAGGCCATCGCCAGGATCGCGATCCAGGCGCCGCGGACGAACTTCGTGATGAGCACCACGACGAGCACCACCGCGGTCAGGGCGAAGCCGACGGTGTTGATGACGCGCGAGCGGCGCATGTGCGCCCGCTTCGTCTCGTCCGGCTCGGTGGCCAGCTCGCGCGTCCAGTGCCGCGTCATGCCCAGCTGGCTCAGCGTGAAGCTGACGAAGACGCCGACGATGTACAGCTGGATCAGGTGGGTGACCTGCGCGTGGAACGCCCAGATCAGGACGATCGCGCCCGCCGCCAGCGTCACGATCCCGTTGGAGTACGCCAGCCGGTCGCCGCGGGTGTGGAGCTGGCGCGGCAGGAACCCGTCGCGCGCCAGCACCGAGCCCAGCACCGGGAACCCGTTGAACGCCGTGTTCGCGGCCAGCACCAGGATGAGCCCGGTCACCACGGCGATGAGGACGAACATGATCCCCCGCCCGCCGAAGACCGCGGCGGCCAGCTGGCTGATCACCGGGTGCTGCACGTAGGAGTTGCCCACCGGGGTGCCGTTCGCCACCAGCTGGGTGGACGGGCTGTCGGCGAACTTCACGTGCGTCGCGCGCGAGAGCAGCAGGATCGACATGATCATCGTGATCGAGATCCCGCCGAGCAGCGCCAGGGTGGTCGCCGCGTTGCGCGACTTGGGCTTCTGGAACGACGGCACGCCGTTGCTGATCGCCTCGACGCCGGTGAGCGCCGCCGAGCCGGACCCGAACGCCCGCAGCACGAGGAACGCGCCTGCCAGCCCCGTCAGCCCGGTGTCGACGCCACCCTCGGGGAGCAGCTGGTACCCGGCGCTCTCCGCGAGCGGCAGGTTGCCCGTGAAGAACCGGATGGCCCCCACCACGGCCAGGGCGCCGATGCAGGCCATGAAGAGGTAGGTCGGGATCGCGAACGCGGTTCCCGACTCGCGCACGCCGCGCAGGTTGATCAGCGTCAGCACGATGACGACCACGATCGCGAACACCGTCTCGTGGCCGCGCAGCGCCGGCAACGCGGTCGCGGCGTACTGCGCGCCCGACGAGACCGACACGGCGACCGTCAGCACGTAGTCGACGAGCAGCGCCGAGGCGACCGTCACGCCGGCCGTCGGGCCGAGGTTGACGGTCGCCACCTCGTAGTCGCCGCCGCCCGAGGGGTAGGCGTGCACGTTCTGCCGGTACGAGGCCACCACGGTGAGCATCACCACCGCGACCGCGACGCCCACCCACGGGGACACCGCCAGCGCGGCGCCGCCGGCCAGCGAGAGGGTCAGCAGCACCTCGTCCGGCGCGTACGCCACCGAGGACAACGCGTCCGACGCGAACACCGGCAGCGCGATCCGCTTCGGCAGCAGCGTGTGGCCGAGCCGCTCGCTGCGCACCGGGCGGCCGAGGAGCAGTCGCTTGGCGGCACCTGAGAGGTCGGACACGGTGCCCGATGCTATGCCGAAGGCGGCGAGCCGACACCACGCGGGCCCCGGGGCGCGCCCCGCGAAGGTGGCGGTATAGCGTTCCGCCTCGTGCACTTCGTCATCATGGGCTGCGGCCGGGTGGGCGCGACGCTGGCCATGTCCCTCGAGAACCGCGGACACTCCGTCGCGGTGATCGACCAGAACGCCGACGCCTTCCGCCGGCTGGACGCCTCGTTCGAGGGCAAGAAGGTCACCGGCCTCGGCTTCGACCGGGACACCCTGACGCAGGCAGGGATCGAGGACGCCTACGCGTTCGCCGCCGTCGCGGACGGTGACAACTCGAACATCGTCGCCGCCCGAGTGGTGCGCGAGACCTACGGCGTGCAGAACGTCGTCGCCCGGATCTACGACCCGCACCGCGCGGAGATCTACCAGCGCCTCGGGATCCCCACCGTCGCCACCGTGCGCTGGACCACCGACCAGGTGCTGCGCCGCCTGCTGCCGCTGGGCGCGACCGACGAGTTCCGGGACGCGTCCGGCCAGATCAGCCTCGCCGAGATGGACGTCCACGACGGCTGGGTGGGCCACCCGCTGGCCCGGCTCGAGCGCGCCAGCGGCGCGCGCGTCGCCTTCCTGACGCGCTACGGCGACGGGATCCTGCCCGACGCGACCACCGTGCTGCAGGAGAACGACGTGGTGCACGTGCTGGTCCGCGCCGCCGACCTGCCCGAGGCCGAACGCGTCCTCACCGCTCCCCCGGAGGTGACCGAGTGAGGGTGATCATCGCGGGCGCCGGCTCGGTCGGCCGCTCCATCGCACGCGAGCTGCTTGCGCACGAGCACGAGGTGACGCTCATCGACCGCCAGCCGACGGCGATGCGGGTCGCCCAGGTACCCGAGGCCGAGTGGCTGCTCGCCGACGCGTGCGAGCTGCCCACGCTGCGCGAGGTGCGGGCCGAGGAGTGCGAGGTGATGGTCGCGGCCACGGGCGACGACAAGGCGAACCTCGTCATCGCCCTGCTGGCCAAGACCGAGTTCGGCGTCCCGCGCACGGTGGCACGGGTCAACAACCCGAAGAACGAGTGGATGTTCGACGAGGCGTGGGGCGTCGACGTCGCCGTCTCGACGCCGCGCATCATGACCGCGATGGTCGAGGAGGCCGTCGCCATCGGCGACCTCGTGAAGATCTTCACGTTCCACCAGTCGGGTGCGGACATCCTCGAGCTGACGCTGCCGCCGAGCTCGCCGCTCGGCGGGGTGCTCGTCGGCCAGGTGGTCTGGCCTCAGGACACCGTGCTGGCCTGCATCGTGCGCGATGCGCGGCCCATCGCACCCAGCCCCGACGACACGCTCGAGGCCGGCGACGAGCTGCTGTTCGTCACAGGGCGGGACGTGTCGGAGAAGGAGCTTCAGGAGCTGCTGACCGACGGACCATCCGCCAGCTGAGCCACAGCACCAGCGCGGTGAGCGGAAGGCCCATCGCCAGCTTGGCGGTGCCGAGCCAGGCCACCTGCGCGCTGCGGTAGAGCGGCACCTGGACCACGAGCCGCAGGGCGAACATCGCCACCCACGGCCAGGTCGCCAGGGCGTAGCGCCGCTTGAGCGCCGTGTCGGAGCGCCACGCGACCACCCGGCCCCACGAGCCGCCGGAGAGCGGGCCCTGCTTGTCGAACAGCCCCACGACGAGCCCGACGAGCGGGAACCCGGCGGCGATCGTCGCCAGCGTGCCGATGCCGTAGACGACGTTCACCCACAGGCCGTAGAGGAAGTAGTCCTCCGCCCTGCCGGTGCGCCAGGCCCACACGACGCCGACCAGGACGCCCAGCACGCCGGAGAACGCCTGCGTCACCGGCGTGCGCTGCACCAGCCGCACGACGACGGCGATCAGCGCGGCGCCGAGCGAGGCGACGAGGGCAGGGGTCATCCGCTGACCGGCGACGAGGTAGACGACGACGAACAGCACACCCGGTGCGACCGACTCGGCGGCGCCCCGCCAGCCGCCGATGGCGTCGGTGGCGGAGAACTCCTCGCCCGTCAGGGCCCGCAGCCCGCGCCCCCCGGGGCCGGCAGGCTCGTCGGGCGCCGCCTCGACGTCCGGGGTCTGCTCGCGCGGCAGGGCCACGCCGTCGGGCTCACTCACCGGGGCGCGGGGCGAGCTCGTAGCGCGGGTTGAACACGGTGCGGCGCCCGTCGACGTCGCACACGAGCCCTTCCACGCGCAGCCGCCGGCCCGGCTCGACGCCGTGGATCTCGCGCCGGCCCAGCCAGACCAGGTCGAGCGACCCGCTGCCGTCGTACAGCTCGGCCTCGAGGGCCGGCACGCCCTCGCGCGGGCGCAGGGTCACCGAGCGCAGCACGCCCGAGACCGTGGCACGCGCCCGGTCACGCAGGTGCGACACCGGCGTGCAGCCGGTCGAACGCGCCGACTGCTCGCGCTCCTCGTCGGCCTCGATCTCCGCCCGGGACGCGAGCGCCCGGTGCAACCGGTCCTTGATGCCCATGGTCGTCCTTCGTCCTCAGCGGATCTCGGTGATCTCGGGCCCGCGGTTCAGCGGGTCGAAGTCGGGCTCGGGGCGCACGTCCGGCGTTCCGATGCCGGCCGGCGGCTTCCCGGGCAGGCGCAGCGCCAGCAGGTCGCGCGGCGGGCGCGCCTCGGCGCCGCGCACCACGACCGTCTGCGCGAACATCTGCTCGAGCTGCTCGGCCGCGGCCGGGTCGACCGCCGCCTTGCCGGTGATGACGCCGCGGAGGAACCAGCGCGGACCGTCGGCTCCGATGAACCGTGCCGGCCGGTGCCCGGTGCGGCCCTCGGGGGTGCGCACCGGCATGCGGGCGAGCAGCTCGCGGCCGAAGGGGCCCGGCACGTCGTCGACCGTCCCACCCTGCTGGGTGATCGACTGGGCGATCTCGTCGCGGATCTCGTCCCAGATGCCCTCGCTGCGCGGGGCGGCGAACGCCTGCACCTGGAGCACGGACTCCTCCAGCACCACCGAGACACCGGTGACGGCGCCGGACTTCTGGTCGATCTCCATCCGCAGCTCCATCCCCTGGACGCCGGGGATCAGCACGGCGCCGAGATCGACGCGCGGCGCGGCCGGGACGTCGTCCTCGGCGTCCCAGGGACCACCGGCGCGCTCGGAGGCCGGCTCGTCGCCGTCCTCCGGCTCGGGCTCGTCGGCGACGGGTGCCGTCTCGTCGGGTGCCACGTCATCGGGGGTGGCGTCTTTCGCGCCACGCCGGAACAAGGCCACGGTGCTTCTCCTCCTGGCGCACGTGTGCGCGTGTGTTGTGCGTCAGTGTCCAGTGTCGCTCGTCGGCACGGCTGATGCGGACCAGCCACCGCTCGATCCGAAGCCGCCGTCGCCACGGTGCGAGCCGGGCAGCCGCTCCGCCTCGACGAACCGCGCGCGCTCGACGCGCTGCACCACGAGCTGCGCGATGCGGTCGCCCCGGTGCAGCGCCACCGGTTCGGCGGCATCGGTGTTGAGCAGCGTGACGGCGATCTCGCCGCGGTAGCCGGCGTCCACGGTGCCCGGCGCGTTGACGATGGTCAGACCGTGCCGGGCCGCGAGGCCTGAACGCGGGTGGACGAACGCGGCGTAGCCGTCCGGCAGCGCGATCGCCACCCCTGTGGGCACCGTGACGCGGGCCTGCGGCGCGATGGTGACGTCGATGCGGGTGACCAGGTCGGCTCCGGCGTCGCCGGGATGCGCGTACGCCGGCACCGGCAGCCCGGGGTCGAGACGCAGCAGCAGCACCTCGATGCTCGGCTCGGTCACGGTGGCCGACCCTACCTGGTGGCCGCTCGGCTTCACAGGAACCCTCTCGATGGGATGCTTGCGCCATGCCTGAGCCTGACGACGCCTTTCGCGAGCGGCTGTGGCCCGGACCGGGCGGCTGGCTGGTCGCCGTCGGCCTGGGCGCGCTCGTCGGGCTCGTGGTGTTCCCGGTGTCCGTTCCCCTGGCCTGGTCCGTGGGAGCCGTGGCCGTCGCCGTGGCCGTCGGGTTGACGGCCGCGCTGACGCCCCGGGTCGAGGTCGCCGGAGGGGAGCTGCGGGCCGGATCCGCGCACATCCCGCTGCACCTGCTCAGCGAGGTCACGCCGCTGTCCGGCGACACGTTGCGGGCCGCTCTCGGTCCCGAGCTCGACGCCCGCGCCTACGTCTGCCTGCGCGGCTGGGTGCACGGCGCCGTCCGTGTCGAGCTGACCGACCCGGCCGACCCGACCCCGTACTGGATCGTGTCCACCCGCCGCCCGTCGGCCCTCGTCGCCGCCCTGGCCGCTGCCGGCCACGTCGCCTGACCCCATCGGCCGGACGTCGCCCGTCACGCGCATGGGAACGGCCGGCCCCCGGGGTGGGAACCGGCCGTGCGGGGTGCGACGGTGATCAGGCCGCGCACTCCGTGCAGACGGGTTGCCCGTCGCGCTCGTACGCCAGCTGGCTGCGGTGGTGCACCAGGAAGCAGCGCGAACAGGTGAACTCATCGGCCTGCCGCGGCAGGACGCGCACCGACAGCTCCTCGCCGGACAGGTCGGCGCCCGGCAGCTCGAAACCTTCGGCAGCCTCGGTCTCGTCCTCGTCAACCACACCCGAGTTCTTGTCCGAGCGGCGTGCCTGAAGCTCCTGGAGCGAGTCCTCGGTGAGGTCCTCCTCGAGCTTGCGCGGTGCGTCGTAGTCGGTCGCCATGTGGGCTCGCATTCCGTGTCTGGGATCTGAAGTACAGGGGCTCAAGCACCGCGGGGGATGTTTTGTTCCCGCCCCGGGCGCACCGCGCGCAGGGATTGTGCACCATCGGGCCGAGCAGCGCGAACGGCGCCGCGCGCGGCGCGCCGCGGACACCCGTTCAGTCGTCCGAATCCGCGCCCAGCCGGGTCAACAGCGTGGTGAGCCGCGCCACGACCGCGGGCGGTCCGGCCACCGCCATCTCGTCGGTCGCGGGCTGTCCGCGCAGGCCCGCGACGGTGCCGCCGGCCTCGGTGACGACGAGGCTCGCGCCGGCCAGGTCCCACGGCTGCAGGCCGCGCTCGTAGTGCGCATCGAGCGCGCCCGAGGCCACCGAGCACAGGTCGACCGCCGCCGAGCCGATCCGGCGGATGTCGCGCACCTGCGGCAGCAGCGCGGCCACCACCCGGCCCTGCGCGGCCCGCCGCTGCGCGCGGTACCCGAACCCGGTGCCCACCAGGCAGTCGGCCAGGTCGTCGGGCCCCGGACCGATCGTCAGGCGCACGCCGTCGCGCCACGCGCCGAGTCCGAGGGCCGCGGTGTACGTCACGCCCAGGCTCGGGGCGTGCACGCACGAGGCGAGCACCGTCCATGCGCGGGGATCCGGGGACCGGCCCGCCGGGCCGGTCACTGCCGCGACCGACACCGAGTACGAGGGCAGGCCGTAGAGGTAGTTCACCGTGCCGTCGATCGGGTCGACCACCCAGGTCACCCCGCTCGGTCCGGCGGTGAAGCCGCGCTCCTCCCCCAGCACGCCGTCGTCGGGCCGCAGCTCGGCCAGGCGGCGGCGCAGCAGCTCCTCGGAGGCGTAGTCCATCGCCGTGACGACGTCCTGCGGACTGGACTTCGTCGCAGCGACGGTCACCCGGTCCGGTCGGCCGCCCGAGACAAGCTCACCGGCCTCGCGGGCCACCCGCTCCGCCACCGCCATCAGCCCCGCCACGTCCACGTCCTGCATCGTCACGGCCCCATCCTCTCGCGGCGACACGTCGGGTCCGCGCCCCACCCGCCATGCCGCCTGCGTCCGGCGGATGTCCGGTAGTCGCATGCCCGCGCGCCACACCGGGGCGAGGTGCGCCGCGCGGAGGCGTTCGGGTGAGACTCTGAACACCGCGAAGGGAGGCAGCATGGGCGAGCTCGAGCTGGTAGGCCTGCACGACGACGGCGAGCACCTGATTCTGACCACCCCCGACGGCCAGCAGTTCCGGCTGCGAATCGACGAGCCCCTGCGGGCCGCCGTGCGGCGGGACCGACCCCAGCTGGAACAGCTGCGGGCCGAGCAGGCCAGCGCGCTGTCCCCGCGGGAGATCCAGGCACGCATCCGCGCCGGTGCCACCGCGCAGGAGGTGGCGGACTCCGCCGGCCTGCCTCTGGGCGCCGTCCGCCGCTACGAAGGCCCCGTGATCGCCGAGCGCGAGTACGTCGCCGAGCTGGCGCGCGACTCCGCGGTGCGGCACGAGCCGGGCGCCCCGACGCTCGGCGACCTGGTGACCGACCGGCTGGCCGCTCGAGGCGTCGACGTCGCCACCCTCTCCTGGGACGCCGCGCGCGAAGGCTCGATGCCGTGGACCGTCCTCGCCCGGTTCGAGGTGAGCGACGAGCCGCGTGAGGCGCAGTGGTCGTTCGACCCCTCCGCCCGCACGCTGACCGCCGCGGACGACGAGGCGCGCTGGCTGTCCGAGACCGAGCTCGACGAGCCGGTCGCCCGGCGCCACCTCGCTGCCGTGCGGGACGTCGTGTTCGACGTCACCCTCGGTGCGGCCCAGGCCGGCGAGCCAGAGGCGGTGGCGGTGGACCGCACGGCCGCGATGCTCGACGACCTGCGGTCTCGCCGGGGCCACCGCCAGCCGGTGGAGATCGAGGACGACGGCGAGGACTTCGAGGGGTTCGGGCCGCAGCACGCGTTCGACTTCGGCTTCGACACCGCGCCGCCCGGAGCGCACCCGTCCGACACCGAGCCGCAGGCCGAGGCGCGCGTGTACCCCCGTCCGGTCGCCGTGGGCCGCCCCGACGTCGCCGGGCCCACCGGGCCACCGGTTCCGACGCAGGCTGCCGAGATCCCGACGCGGGCCCCGATGCAGACCCCGGTCGAGGCCGGTGCCGACGCCCCGGTCGAGGATCCGCCCGCGACGGCCGCCGAGCCACCGGTCGCCCGCGCCGACGATCGCCCGCGTCCGCGGCGCGGTCGCGCGAAGGTGCCGAGCTGGGACGAGATCGTCTTCGGCGCCAAGCCCGAGTAGGGACCGGCGGCTCAGGCCTGGTCCTCCACCGCGGCCTGCAGCGTCTGCGGCACCTGCGCCTGCGCGCGCGCCACCGCCTGCGTCATGTGCCGCATGTGATGGCGCCGGCAGAGCACCTCGTCCGCGATGGTGCCGCCCTGCGTGGTGTCGCCGATCACCACCTGCTCCCCCTCGACCACCATCTCGCCGTCGACCGTGCGCGCCTGATGGGTCGCCCGGGCGCCGCACCAGCACAGCGACTTCACCTGGAGCACCTCGACGCGATCGGCCAGCTCGACCAGCCGCTCCGAGCCCGGGAACAGCCGGGCCCGGAAGTCGGTGGTGATGCCGAAGGCGTAGACGTCGACCCCCAGCTCGTCGACCACGCGCGCCAGCTGCTCCACCTGGGTGGCGGTGTAGAACTGCGCCTCGTCGGCGACGACGTAGTCCACGGGCTCGCCGTGCAGCCGCCGGCCGATCACCTCGGCCCAGAAGTCCGTGTCGTCGTCGACCTCGAGGGCGGTCTGCTCCAGACCCAGGCGCGAGGAGATGACGGCGCGGCCGGCGCGGTCCTGGCGCGTGAAGAGCAGTCCGTCGCGGCCCCGGGCGGCGTGGTTGTGCGCGGTCTGCAGCGCCAGGGTCGACTTGCCGCTGTCCATGGTCCCGGAGAAGAACACCAGCTCGGACACCGTCAGATCCTCATGTCAGCGCGACCAGCCACGGCACCATCATCTCGGTCGGGGTGAGCGAGCCGTGCACCCCGACGAGCGCGATCGACTCCGCCGTCTGGGTGCGTGAGTCGACGACGGTCGCCCGTCCCCGCATGGCGACCACGAGGTCGCCGATCACGGGTGCCATCTGCTCGCGCACCACCGGTCCGAACCAGCCGTCCGCCACGGCCTGCTCCCTGGTGACGACGACCGCGGCGTCGCCCAGACGGTCCCGCCAGCGGTCGCGCACCTCGTCGGCCCGCGTCCCCGGGCGCAGGTGGACGTGCAGCGCGCGCGGCTCCCCCGCCACCAGCTCGACGTCGCGGGACAGCACCGGGTCGGTGGTCGCGTCCCAGCGCTGCGACGGGTCGTGGTCCACCATCCCGTGGTCCGCGGTGATCGCGAGCACGGTGCCGCGCGGCAGGCGCCGGGCCAGGACGCCCAGACTGGCGTCGACGCCGGCGAGCGCGTCTCCCCACTGCCACGACCCCCACCCGCTCTTGTGCCCGGTCTTGTCGACGTCGCCCCAGTAGAGGTAGGCGACGCCGGGGCGGCGCAGGGCGTCGACGACCGCCGCCACCCTGTCGTCCGGCGAGTCGGCACCGCGATAGGCGGGCCCGCGCAGCGCCGCGCGGGTCAGCCCCGAGCCCTCGAAACGGCGGGGTCCGACACTGGTCACCGCGACGCCGGCGGCGACCATCCGCTCCGGGACGCTCGGCGCGGGCTGCCAGACCTCCGGGTCCGGCAGGTCGGTCCAGGACACCGTGGTACCGAGCCGGCCGGTGCCGGGGTCGCGGACCGTGTACCCGAGCAGGCCGGTCTCACCGGGACGCAGGCCGGTGCCGAAGCTGCCCAGGGCGGTCGCGGTGGTCGACGGGAACGTGGTGGTCAGGGGCGTCGAACCGGCGAGCAGTGACCGGAGGAAGGGCGCGTGGCCCGCGCGCTCGGCCAGGTTCGCGTGGCCGAGCCCGTCGACGAGCACGATGCACGCCCGGTCCGCGAACGGCAGGCCGAGCACCTCGTGCGCCTGCGCCGCCCCGGGCACGTCCGCGCCCACCACGCCGGCGATCCCCGGCAGCACCTGACCCACCCACGGGCCCGGGCCGCCGGGCTGCACGAGCGTGCCGTCGCACCAGTCGGTGACGGCGTCGGCCGCAGCGTCGGCCGCAGCGTCGGTCGTTGCGTCGGCCACGGGCCTGCCCGCCGCCACGCTCATCGGGTCGCGGTCGCGGCGGACAGCCGCCGGGCGAACGCGACGGCGGCCTGCACGGCGTCCCTGCCCTCGGCCGCGGCGCTGACGCGCACGACGACGTCGTCGGGCGACAGCGTGCCGGTCAGGCCGTGGTCCGCCTCGCACTCGGGGTCGTCGCAGCCGGCGGGCTCCAGGTCGATGCGGCTCACCGCACCCCACCCGATCGCCAGCGTCACCTCGACCGGGCCGTCGCCCGCGTGGTGCTGCTGCGGGTCGGCCACCACGTGGGTCAGGGCGACCGAGCGCAGCTCGCGCACCGGGACGGACTCGGTGGTCGCCGCGGCGGACGCCGATGGGTGCTCCAGATCGGCCGGGTGGTCGTCGACGTGCGCGACGACCAGGCGCGTGGGCGTCAGCACCAGCACGGTGACGTGCCGGCGCACCTCCGACGCGTCGAACGTCGTCTCCGGCTGCACCAGGTGCGCGACGACCGGCTCGTCCGCCAGTGCGACGTCCAGGACGTCGGCGACGAGATCCGGGTAGTAGCCGGCACGGTCCAGGTCGCGATGCAGTTCTGCGATCAAGGGCACGGGACCATCCTCCCATCCGCGGCGGGGCGGCGGGCAGTGCCGAGCCCGACGGCAGCCGCGGTCACGTCCGCGACAGCCGCCGGGTGGCGTCGGCGCGGTCGGCGCGGGCCAGCGTCACGCGCGCCGCCAGCACCGAGGCCCCGCCCGGCGCCGCCACCACCGGGTTGAGCTCCAGCGAGCGCAGCTCCGGCAGGTCGTCCGCCAGCACCGCGACGCGCGCGACGACGTCCTCCAGCGCCCCGATGTCGGCCGCGGGCAGCCCCCGGTACCCGAACAGCCGGGCGGCCGCCCGCGGCTCGCGCACCAGGGCGGTGACGTCGACGTCGGTCAGCGGTGGCACGCCGTAGGCGACGTCGTCGAGCAGGTCGGTCGCGTCGCCCCCGAGCCCGAACGCGACCACCGGCCCGAACAGCGGGTCCTCGCTCGAGCGCACCACGCACCCGACGCCCTTGGGTGCCATCGCCTGCACCTCCAGCGGCGCGCGTC
>DASWOL010000058.1:0-2344 GCA_036398695.1 Cellulomonas sp.
GGCGGCCACGTCACGGTCCGGGTCGACCTCACCGTGCCCGGCTGTCCGATGAAGGACACCCTGGTCAAGGACGTCACCGGCGCCGTGGCAGCGCTCGAGGGTGTGGACGGCGTCTCGGTGGAGCTGGGCGCGATGACGGCCGAGCAGCGCGCGACGCTGCGCGAGAAGCTGCGCGGCGGCGCGGCCGAGCCCGTGGTGCCGTTCGCCCAGCCCGGGTCGCTGACCAAGGTCATCGCGGTCACCAGCGGCAAGGGCGGGGTCGGCAAGTCGTCGGTCACCGCGAACCTCGCCGTCGCGATGGCACGGCAGGGGCTCGCGGTGGGCGTCATCGACGCGGACATCTACGGGTTCTCGCTGCCGCGCATGCTCGGTGTGAGCAACCCGCCGACCGCGGTGGACGACATGCTGCTGCCGCCCGTGGCGCACGGCGTCAAGATCGTGTCGATCGGCATGTTCGTCCCGCCGGGGCAGCCGGTGGTGTGGCGGGGACCGATGCTGCACCGCGCGCTGCAGCAGTTCCTCACCGACATGTACTGGGGCGACCTGGACGTGCTGCTGCTCGACCTGCCGCCCGGGACGGGCGACATCGCCATCTCGGTGGCCCAGCTGCTGCCGGGCTCGTCGCTCGTCGTCGTCACCACGCCGCAGCTCGCCGCCGCCGAGGTGGCCGAACGGGCCGGTGCGGTCGCGGTGCAGACCCTCCAGAGGATCGTCGGCGTCATCGAGAACATGGCGTGGCTGAGCCAGCCGGACGGCACCCGCCTCGAGCTGTTCGGAGCCGGCGGCGGCGCGCACGTCGCCGAACGGCTGTCCACGCTCGTCGGCTCCGACGTGCCGCTCCTGGGTCAGGTGCCGATCGACATCGCCGTGCGTGAGGCGGGCGACGCCGGAACACCGGTGGTCCTCTCCGCCCCTGACTCCCCCGCGGCGGTCACCCTGCGCGAGATCGCCGCCGGCCTCGTCGCCGAGCCCCGCGGCCTGGCGGGGCGCCCGCTCGGCCTGGCCCCCGTCGCCCGCTGAGGAGCCACGTGAGCACCACCACCTCGACCGCGACGCTGCGGCCGGCCTGGTCGTCGGACGAGGGCGCGAGCCGGGTCCGCACCTTGTTCGACGCCACGTTCGACGCCACGTTCGACGAGTCGCCCGACGGCGTGTGGTCCGCGCCGGGCCGCGTCAACCTCATCGGCGAGCACACCGACTACAACGGCGGGCTCTGCCTGCCGATCGCGCTGCCCCACCGCACGTTCGTCGCGTTGCGCGCGCGCCAGGACGAGACCGTGCGGCTGGTGTCGGCGCAGGAGGCCTCGAGGGTCGTCTCGGTGGATCTCGGCGCCGTGGCGCCGGGGACGGTCCGCGGATGGGCCGCCTATGCCGCCGGCGTCGCCTGGGCGCTGCGGCAGGACGGGCTGGCCGTGCATGGCTTCGACGCCGCCGTGGACTCCTGCGTGCCGTACGGCGCCGGGTTGTCGTCGTCGGCCGCGCTGGAGTCGGCGTTCGCCGTCGCGCTGTCCGGCGTGTTCGGGCTGGGTCTGGCCGGTGCGGACGACGACCGAGGCCGCGCTCGGCTCGCTGCGGCGTGCGTCCGCGCGGAGAACGAGATCGCGGGCGCCCCGACGGGCGGCATGGACCAGGCGGCGTCGCTGCGCTGCCTGCAGGGACACGCGCTCCTGCTCGACTGCCTCGACGGATCGGTGGGGCAGGAGCCGTTCGACCTGGCGGCCCGCGGGCTCGCGCTGCTCGTGGTCGACACCCGGGCCGAGCACCAGCTCGCGGACGGGCAGTACGGGGCCCGCCGCGCGACCTGCGAGCAGGCGGCGACGGCCCTCGGGGTGGCGACGCTGCGGGAGGTCGACGACCTGCCGGCGGCGCTGGCGACGCTCGACGACGGCACGCCCGATGGCGACCTGCGGGTGCGCCGGGTGCGGCACGTCGTGACGGAGATCGCGCGGGTCGAGCAGTTCGTCGGGCTGCTGCGTGCCGGACGCCTCGACGAGGTGGGGCCGGCGATGGATGCGTCCCACGCGTCGCTGCGCGACGACTACGAGGTCTCCTGCCGCGAGCTCGACCTGGCGGTGGACACCGCCAGAGCCGTCGGGGCCCTGGGGGCGCGGATGACCGGCGGCGGATTCGGCGGCTCGGCGATCGCGCTGGTGCGCGCCGGGACCGAGGGGACGGTCGCGACCGCCGTCGCCGCCGCCTTCGCGGCCGAAGGGCTGCGCGCGCCCGAGTTCCTGCTCGCCCTGCCGTCGGCGCCCGCCCGCTAAGGCCGAGGAGCCGCCTCGGACGGCCTCGGACGGCATGCGCAAGGAGCGGCCTGCCCACGCATGCCGGGGCGGCGCTAGAC
>DASWOL010000059.1:0-11735 GCA_036398695.1 Cellulomonas sp.
CCGGAGACCAGCCGCACCAGCCGGGGGCGCACGCCGAGGGCCTCGGCGAGCGCCACCAGCGCAGCGGTGGTCGCCGCGCCGTCCACCGCCCGCGCCGTCACCGCCACCACCAGCCGGTCGCCGTGCAGCCCCCCGACGCGCGTCCGCGACGCGCCGGGCCTGACACGGATCGCGACGCGCACGCCCCCATCCTCCCCTGCGCCCACCCCGCGGGGTGAGCGCAGCGGACGGCGAGGTCACACCAGGCCGAGGGCGGTCACCTGCGTGCGTTCGTCGGCCAGCTCCGCAACGGACGCGTCGACCCGGGACCGGCTGAGCTCGTCGAGCTCGAGCCCGGGGACGATCGACCACGCGCCGCCGGACGAGGTGACGGGGAACGACGAGACGAGGCCTTCGGGCACGCCGTACGAGCCGTCGGAGACCACGCCGGCGCTGGTCCAGTCCCCCTCCGGCGTGCCGTGCACCCAGGTGAACACGTGGTCGATCGCCGCGTTCGCGGCGGAGGCGGCCGACGAGGCGCCACGGGCCGCGATGACCGCCGCGCCGCGCTGGGCCACGGTGGGGATGAACGTGTCACGCACCCAGGTGTCGTCGCCGATCACCTCGGGCGCGGGGCGCCCGCCGATCGTCGCGTGCGTGACGTCCGGGTACTGGCTTGCCGAGTGGTTGCCCCAGATGGCGAAGCGCCGGATCTCGGTCACCGACACGCCGGTCCTGGCGGCGAGCTGAGCCAGGCCGCGGTTGTGGTCCAGTCGCGTCATCGCGGTGAAGCGGTCCTTCGGCACGTCGGGGGCGTGCGCGGACGCGATGAACGCGTTGGTGTTGGCCGGGTTGCCGACCACGAGCACGCGGACGTCGTCGGCCGCGCCGGCGTTGATCGCCGCGCCCTGCGGCCCGAAGATCCCGCCGTTGGCGGCCAGCAGGTCACCGCGCTCCATGCCGGCCGTGCGTGGGCGCGCGCCGACGAGCAGTGCGACGCTCACGCCGTCGAACGCCGCCACCGGGTCGTCGTGGATGTCGACGCCGGCCAGCGCGGGGAACGCGCAGTCCTCGAGCTCCATCGCGACGCCCTCGAGCGCGCCGACGGCCTGCGGGACCTCCAGCAGGTGCAGCCGCACCGGGGTGCGTGGCCCGAGCATCTGCCCCGACGCGATGCGGAACAGCAGCGCGTACCCGATCTGGCCGGCGGCCCCGGTGACGGTGACGTGAGCGGGGGTGGTGGTGGGAACGGTGGTCACGGATTCGTCTCCTTCGATCGACCGTGCGGTGGCGTGTGTCAGCCCAGGGGGTCGGCCAGCCTGCGGGCCAGGTTGTCGCCGAGCACGCCGAGGAACTCCTCGGTGGTCAGCCACTGCTGCTGCGGTCCGACGAGCAGGGCGAGGTCCTTGGTCATCGCCCCGGACTCGACGGTCTCGACGACGACCTTCTCCAGCGTGTCCGCGAAGGCGGTGACCTCGGGGGTCCCGTCGAGAGCGCCACGGTGCTTCAGGCCGCCGGTCCAGGCGTAGATCGAGGCGATGGGGTTGGTCGAGGTGGGCTTGCCGGCCTGGTGCTGCCGGTAGTGGCGGGTGACGGTCCCGTGCGCGGCCTCGGCCTCGACCGTCCTGCCGTCCGGTGTCATGAGCACGGACGTCATGAGACCGAGGGAGCCGAAGCCCTGCGCCACGGTGTCGGACTGGACGTCGCCGTCGTAGTTCTTGCAGGCCCAGACGTAGCCGCCCTCCCACTTGAGGGCGGAGGCGACCATGTCGTCGATCAGGCGGTGCTCGTAGGTGAGGCCGGCGGCGGCGAACGCCGCCTGGTACTCGGTCTCGAACACCTCGGCGAACAGATCCTTGAACTGGCCGTCGTAGGCCTTGAGGATCGTGTTCTTCGTCGAGAGGTAGACCGGGTAGCCGCGCTTGAGGCCGTAGGCGAACGAGGCCCGGGCGAAGTCCCGGATCGACTCGTTGAAGTTGTACATGCCCATCGCCACGCCCCCGCCGTCGGGGTAGGCGACGACCTCCTGGCTGATGGGCGCGCCGCCGTCCGCCGGCGTGAACGTCAGCGTGAGCGTGCCGGCGCCGGGGACCTTGAAGTCGGTGGCGCGGTACTGGTCGCCGAAGGCGTGGCGGCCGATGACGATCGGCTTGGTCCAGCCCGGCACCAGCCGCGGGATGTTGCCGATGATGATGGGCTCGCGGAAGACGACGCCGCCGAGGATGTTGCGGATGGTCCCGTTGGGGCTCTTCCACATCTTCTTCAGGCCGAACTCGGCCACGCGGGCCTCGTCGGGCGTGATCGTCGCGCACTTGACGCCGACGCCGTGCTCCTTGATCGCGTTCGCCGCGTCGACCGTCACCTGGTCCTCGGTGGCGTCGCGGTTCTCGATCGACAGGTCGTAGTACAGGAGGTCCACGTCGAGGTAGGGCAGCACCAGCCGGTCCTTGATCACCTGCCAGATGATCCGGGTCATCTCGTCGCCGTCGAGCTCGACGACCGGTCCGGTCACGGTGATCCTGGCCATCTGCTCGGGGCCTCCTCGCGCGTCGTGTGCCCGGGCTGGCGCCCGGTTCGCGGACAGATTACTCGACATCAAGATACTTTCTCCTGCAGGTCCTGGCACAGCGAGTGCTGGCATGCTGGGGGCACCACCGTCTCGCGAGACAGGATCGCCATGTCCCTGCAGCAACCCACGCCCGCCGACGACCTGTTCGCCGTGCTGCCGGGCGCGGCCACGTCGCCGATCGCCGCGTCGCAGGACGAGTCCGCGGCGCTCCTCGTCGACGTGCCGGACGCCACCGGCCCCGGCCTCCTGGCGCGCGCAGGCGCCGAGGCCTTCGGCACGTTCGTCCTCATCTTCGCGGGCGTCGGCACCCTGCTGTACTCGCAGTACACCAACGTCGGGGGGACGCTCGGGGTCGCCGTGGCGTTCGGCATCGCCGTCACCGTCGGCCTCGTGACGGTCGGACGCGTCTCCGGCGGGCACTTCAACCCGGCCGTCACCTTGGCCGCCGCCATCGCCGGGCGGCTCTCGTGGGCAGACCTGCTGCCCTACTGGCTGGCACAGCTCGTCGGAGGCGCGCTCGGGTCCGCGGTGCTGTTCCTGACCATCCCCGCAGGTCTCGGCCCGCTGATCGGCAAGCCCTACGACCGGCGCGAGCTGCTGGGCGGCACGGCCAACGGGTTCGGACCGCACTCGCCCCTGGCTCACCTGGTCGCGGCGAACGGCCTGAACAGCACCACCCAGTTCTCCTTGGCCGCCGCGCTGCTCACCGAGGTGGTGGCGACCGGCATCCTCGTCGCCGTGTTCCTCGGCATCACGCGACGGGGGGCCGGGGAGCCGCGGGCGCCCTTCGTCGTCGGCCTGGCGCTGGCGGTGCTCATGCTCGTCGCGCTGCCGGTGACCAACGCCTCCCTCAACCCGGCGCGGTCCACCGCGGTGGCGATCCTGTCGCCCTCGTGGGCGCTGTCCCAGCTGTGGCTGTTCTGGGTGGCACCGCTGCTCGGCGCGGCGCTGGCCGCGCTGCTCTACCGCGCGTTCGTCGCGCCCTCGGCCTTGCTGGCGGTCGGCGAGGCTGTCGACGAGGACGACGAGGACGACGAGGACGACGCGGGCGACCTCGACGAGGACGAGATCGACGAGACCGACGACGAGGACGACGAGGGCGAGACTCTTCCGGTCCTTCCCTCCTAACCCCCCTCCCCTTCGCCCCTCAGTCAGCGCGCCGCCCTCCTCCCCGGGCAGGGTCACGCGCTGCAACAGCGCCGCCCGGGGGCTGCGGGGCCGAGCGTCAGTCAAGGGCGCGCAGGGGCATCGACGGGTCGGTGGCGGCGGAGCGGTCGAGGCGCGACAGCGACGCGGCGGTGAAGAGGCGGCGGGCGGTGCCGACGTCGCGCGGCCGGTCGACGACGAGCACCGCGCTCGCACGGTCGCCCGCCGCCAGCCAGATCGCCGCCCAGCCTTCGCGCGACGACGCGTCGCCACGCAGCACCACCTCGTCGGTGCGGCGGGGCACCCCGAAGAGCGCCAGCTCGTGACCCAGCTGCGTCGAGAACACGTAGGGCGCCGGGTCGTCCTCCGGCGGCTCGGCGGGGTGGCCCAGCAGGTGGCCGACGAGCGCACGCGGCCCGCGCAGCGCGCCGTCCCAGTGGCCACCGGCCACGGTGCCGTGCCGTGGCGACCACCGCGACGCCACGTCGCCGACCGCCCACAGCCCGGGGATCTCCCGCCGTACGGACGCGAGAGCCCCGGTGCCGTCCCGGACCACGAACACGGGCCGGCCGGGGACGGGTGCCGGGGGGCGCTGTGGCTCGACCGGCCCGAGCACCCGGTAGCGGTGGCCCACCTGGACGGCGCCGTCGGGCCCGAGCGGCACGGCGTCGCCGAGCCACGCGGTCGAGGGACGGGCGCCGACCGCCGCCAGCACCACGTCCGCCGGCACGGTGCGGCCGTCGGCCAGGTCGACCCCGTCGGGACGGACGGCCGCGACCCGTGCGCCGGTGAGCAGCCGGACCCCCGCGTCGTGGTACCACCGGGCACTGAGGCCGCCGATGCGCTCCCCCAGCGCGGCGTTCAGCGGCTGCGCTCCCGCCTCGACAACGGTCACCGGGTGCCCCGCGGCGGCCGCGACGCCGGCCACCTCGGCGCCGATCCAGCCGGCTCCGATCACGACGAGCCGTGCCCGCGGCGCCGCGGCGGTGCGCCAGCGGTCCTCGTCGATCGGCGGCGGGCCGCTCGGCCGCACGGCTCGCGGCACCAGCGCGGCGCGCAACCGGGCGGCGTCCGCCGCGGTGTGCAGCGTGAGGGCCGATTCCCACCCCGGCACCCGCACCGCGTGCGCGCCCGTCGCCAGCACGACGTCGTCGGCCGTCAGCGGGCCCTGGTCGGTGAGCACCGTGGGGCGGTCGCCGTCGAGCCTCAGGCCGCGGGCGGGCCGGTCGAGGCACACCTCGTCGGCCAGCGCGGACAGGTCGAGGCCGATCTCGTCGGACAGCCACGCCGGGTCGGGGCGGTCCAGCAGGTGCTTGGACAGCGGCGGACGGTCGTAGGGGGGCAGGCCCTCGGCGCCGAGGACGCGGACGCGGCCGTCGAACCCGGCCGCGCGCAGCTCCGCGACGGTCCGGGCCCCGGCGAGCCCCGCGCCGACGACGAGCACGTCACGGGCCGCCGGTTCGCTCACGCGGTCACGGTAACCTGGCGCGCGGGAGGCGTGGGATGAGCGAGGGGCCGGCGGGCGCGACGCGGCGCGACGGCTCGCTCTGGGCCGTCGCGGCGGGCATCGTCGTCGCGGTCGTCGTCGGGGTCCTCACGGACGCGCGGCTCGGTTCCTACGTGCTCGCCGGGCTGCTCGCCGTGTGCGCCGTGGTGCGCGCGGTGCGGCCCGAGCCCGGGCCGGAGGCGCTCGGCGTGCGCCGGCGCTGGCTGGACGCCAGCGTCCTGGGCGCGCTGGCCGTCGCGGTCGGGGTCCTTGCCGCCGTGGTCCCCACGCCCGTCTGATCCTCAGTGCAGGAAGTGGCGCGTGCCGGTGAGGTACAGCGTCACGCCAGCCGCACGGGCCGCCGCCACCACCTCGTCGTCGCGCACCGAGCCGCCCGGCTGCACAACGGCGCGCACACCGGCGTCGAGCAGCACCTGCAGCCCGTCGGCGAACGGGAAGAACGCGTCCGAGGCGGCCACCGACCCCGCCGCACGCTCGACCCCGGCACGCTCCACGGCGAGCCGGCACGAGTCGACACGGTTGACCTGCCCCATCCCGACGCCCACGGACGCGCCGCCCTTGGCCAGCAGGATCGCGTTGGACTTCACCGCGCGCACCGCGCGCCAGGCGAAGACCAGGTCGGCCAGCGTCGCGCCGTCGGCCGCCTGCCCGGCGGCCAGGGTCCACGCGGCCGGGTCGTCGCCCGACGCGTCGAGCGTGTCCACCGACTGCAGCAGCAGGCCGCCGCTGATGTCGCGCGTGACGAGCCCTGCGGCCGGCGGGGTGTCGACCACGAGGAGCCGCACGTTCTTCTTGCGCTCGAGGAGCTCGCGCGCGTCGTCGTCGAACGCCGGCGCGACCACCACCTCGGTGAACACCGGGGCGATCTGCTCGGCGGCGGCCAGCGTGACCGGCCGGTTGGCGGCGATGACGCCGCCGTACGCCGAGACCGGGTCGCAGGCGTGGGCCTTGGCGTGGGCGTCGGCGACGTCGGTACCCACGGCGATGCCGCACGGGTTGGCGTGCTTGACGATGGCCACCGTCGGGACGTCGCCGTGGTCGTGCGCCGCGCGCCAGGCGGCGTCGGCGTCGACGTAGTTGTTGTAGCTCATGGCCTTGCCGTGCAGCTGGGAGGCCTGGGCGAGGCCGCGGGGGCCGTGGCCGTCGGTGTAGAGGGCGGCGCGCTGGTGGGGGTTCTCCCCGTAGCGCAGCACCGCGGCACGGTCCCACGTGGCACCGATCCATGCCGGGAAGCCGGTGTGCTGGCCGTCCACCTCGTCGGTGCTCGTCGCGACGTTGCCCATCCAGGAGGCGACCGCCACGTCGTACGTGGCGGTGTGGACGAAGGCCTGCGCGGCCAGCAGGGTGCGCTGCGCGAGCGTGAACCCGCCGGCGCGCACCGCCGCGACCACCTCGTCGTACGACGACGGGTCCACGACCACCGCGACGCTCGGGTGGTTCTTCGCGGCCGCCCGCACCATCGACGGCCCGCCGATGTCGATCTGCTCGACGCACTCGTCGACCGAGCCGCCCGCGGCGACGGTCGCGGTGAACGGGTAGAGGTTGACCACCACCAGCTCGAACGGCGCGATGCCCAGCTCGGCGAGCTGAGCCAGGTGCTCCGGGCGGCGGGTGTCGGCGAGGATCCCGGCGTGCACGCGCGGGTGCAGCGTCTTGACCCGCCCGTCGAGGCACTCCGGGAACCCGGTCAGCTGCTCGACCCGCGTCACCGGCACGTCGGCGGAGGCGATCGTCGCGGCGGTGGAGCCCGTGGAGACGATCTCGACGCCCGCGGCATGCAGGGCGACGGCCAGGTCGGCCAGCCCGGTCTTGTCGTACACGGAGACCAGGGCGCGGCGGACAGGGCGCCGACCGTCGGGATCGGCGTCGGCGGGGGCGGCAGCGGGGGGAAGCGAGGCGTGCGACACGGGGCGGCTCCTGGGTCGGGCGCACCGAGGTGCGCGGCGAAGGGACCCAGGCACCCAGGCGTTCGGTGCTGACACGGGTGGTGCTCGGCCGCTCCCCGGTGGTCACGCCCACCTCACGCCAGTCACGGCCGGCCTCATCCTAACCGGCGCCGAACGTCGCCCGCCTGCCGTCCACCGTCAGCCCCTCGCGCACGATCCGCCCGACGACGTCGACGAGCAGCGCGCGCTCGGCGACCTTGATGCGCTCGTGGAGGCTCGCCTCGTCGTCGTCGTCCGCCACCGGCACCGGCACCTGGGCGACGATCGGCCCGGAGTCGACGCCCTCGTCGACGACGATCACCGAGCAGCCCGTCACCTTGACGCCGTGCGCCAGGGCGTCCCGCACGGCGTGGGCGCCGGGGAACGCGGGCAGCAGCGCCGGGTGCGTGTTGACCACGCGTCCGCCGAAGGCCGCCAGGAAGGCCGTCCCGACCAGCCGCATAAACCCCGCCATGACGACGAGGTCGGGGCTGAAGGCGGCCACGGCCGCCGTCAGGGCCCGGTCCCACGCGGCACGGTCCGGGAAGTCCGGCAGCGCCACCGTGGCGCGCGCGACACCCGCCTCCTGCGCGCGGGCGAGGGCGCCGGCACCGGGCCGGTCGGTGACGACGGCGACGACGCGGCCGCCGAACGCGGGGTCGTCGTGCGCCGCGAGGAGTGCGCCGAGGATCGAACCCGCACCGGAGGCGAGCACCACGACGCGGCCCGACGAGCGGGTGGGCGGCAGCGGGGTCGGGGCGGACGGCACGGGGACGACCCTAACCGGGGACGTCGTCGGGCTCCGCTGCGTGGCGGAGAATGCCGTGGTGAGCAATCCGTACGCCCCGCCGGAGGACCGGCCGCGCGACGTCGCGCCCGGTGACGGGACGCCCACCACCGGCACGGCCCCCGGTCCCGACGGCGCACCGCCGCACCCCGCCGGCACGAGTGGCGGGCAGCCGGGCGGGCTACCTGCGCCACCTGGGCCACCTGCGCCACCGGCCGGAGCGCCGGACCGCTCCCCCGTCGGGGTGCCCTACGAGCGCCTGCGCCGCCCGGCTCCGCAGGCACCGCCCGCGCACCCCGCGGACGTCCATCGCCTCGCCGTCCTGGTCCGGACCACGGCGCTGCTGGTGCTGGTCGCCGTGCTCGCGGACCTGCTGGCGTTCCCCTGGTACCTGGCGGGGGCTCCCGTCGCGGTGGTGGCACTCCTCGTCGGCGGCCGGGCCCTGGCCGTGGCGACCCGCACCCGTCAGCCCGCACCGCGGGCGGTGCTCGGGCTGCTGCTCGTCGTCGCCGCGCTGGGGCTGGTCCGTCCGGCCACGGCGCTGGTCACGTGGGACGCCGACTCGCAGTACGCGCGATGCCAGGCGGGCGCGCTGACGGTGCAGGCGCAGAACTCCTGCGTCAGCGAGTACCAGCAGGCCCTCGAGGACCGTGTGAACGGTCTGACGCGCCGGACGCCGTGACCTCGTCGTGCGGTCGGCGCAGCGCCGACCGCACCGCGAGCCGCACCACCCGCTCCGCCGGCAGCGCCACCGCCGCCGCGCCGAGTGCCGCGCCCGCGGCGGCCAGCCCCCCGACAGCCCACACCGCGGCGCCCACCGCGGCCATCCGCCCGGTGCCCGCCGCCCCGCCGGCCACGGCGACGCCGGCGGCGACCAGCACCCCGGTGACGATCCCGGTGACGCCCGCCGCCGCAGCCGGCTGCCACGCCCGGTCCGCCACCAGCCTGCGGTGCACCACGGCGCCCGCCAGCAGCCCCGCCACCACCAGCAGCACCGGCGCGAGCCGCGACGGCCCACCCGCCAGCACGCTCGTCGGCAGCGCGCCGAGCAGCGGCACCGCCGGCAGCGGCCCGGCCACCACCGCGTCCGGGCCGAAGTGGGAGCCCGCGCCGACGGCGAACCCTGGCCCGGCCAGCCACGAGCCGGCCCAGGCGACGAGGTTCGGCGCATAGCCGAGCTGCCCGATCGCGAGCACCGCGCCGCCGATGGCGTCCAGGCCCAGGCCGCTCACCAGGTCGTCGATCTGGCCCCGCCCTGCGAGCACCCAGCCGGCCGCGGTCAGCGCCGCGAGGACCACGAGCAGGGCGGCCGCCGCCACTCCGGCGACCGTGCCGTCGCGCAGCCAGCCCGGCAACCGTGACCACGGCCGGCGGATCCGCCGGCGCAGCTCGTCGGCGTCGCCGCGGCGCAGCACGCCCGCACCCAGCCCGGCAGCGCCCACCAGCAGCGCGCCGAGCGCGGCACGGACCGCGTGCCCGGCGGTCAACCGGTCGGTCATCGCGACGACGACCACCAGCACGACATATGTCCCCAGCCCGGCGAGGAACGCCGACGGGACCGGACGAGCCGACCGCCGGGCGGAGGCGTAGGCCGTGTACCAGGCGATCGCCGTCAGGCCCAGCGGGACCAGCGTGACGTGGCCGAGCGGCACGCCGTGGGCGAGCAGCCAGAGCCCGGCGCCGATCTGCACCGACCGGGTCCAGGCGACGCCGACGTTCGCCGGCTCGGCCGAGGTGACCACGAACACCGCCACGGCCGGCACCACCGCCACCGCGAAGGACAGCAGCACGGCCTGCACGGCGGCGAGCACGCCCGACACCCACGCCGGACCACCGTCGAGCGGGCTGGGCTCGCGGGACGGCGGCGGCGCCACACCGATGACGCGGCGCGTCGCGGCCGTCCCCGGCCGCACGGAGGTGCTCACCGCTCCATCGTCGGGTGCGGCCGGTCCCCGCGGCCTCAGGCGCCGCGGCGCGCCGCCACCCTGCCCGAGATCGGCGAGCGCGGCGTTCGTCGCGCAGGCCGTGCGCTCCCTGTGCGTTCCCTGTGCGTTCCCTGTGCGTTCCCCGCCACAACGGCGGGTCTCGACGACGAACTGCGCGCCCGCGCGGGGGGGTGCGTGCCGGTGGGCGGTGGGGTCAGGGGCGGGCGGCGAGGATCGCGCGTGCGAGGGCGGCGGTCTCCGAGGGCGTCTTGCCCACCTTGACGCCGGCCGCCTCGAGGGCGGCCTTCTTCGCGGCCGCCGTGCCCGACGAGCCCGACACGATCGCGCCGGCGTGGCCCATCGTGCGGCCCTCCGGCGCGGTGAACCCGGCGACGTACCCCACCACCGGCTTGGTGACGTGCTCGGCGATGAACGCCGCCGCGCGCTCCTCGGCGTCGCCGCCGATCTCGCCGATCATGACGATCAGCTCCGTGTCCGGGTCCGCCTCGAACGCGGCGAGCGCGTCGATGTGCGTGGTGCCGATCACCGGGTCGCCGCCGATGCCGATCGCGGTGGAGAACCCGTAGTCGGACAGCTCGTACATCATCTGGTAGGTCAGCGTCCCCGACTTGGAGACCAGCCCGATGGGTCCGGGGCCGGTGATGTTCGCCGGGATGATGCCGACGTTCGACCGGCCGGGCGTGATGAGGCCCGGGCAGTTGGGGCCGATCAGCCGCACGCCCTTGGCCTGCGCGTACGTGAAGAACTCGGCGGAGTCGGCCACCGGGACGCCCTCGGTGATGACGACGACGAGCGGCACGCCCGCGTCGACGGCTTCGAGCACGGCGTCCTTGGTGAACGCCGGCGGCACGAAGACGACGGACACGTCCGCGCCGGTGGTGGCGACCGCCTCGTTCACGGTGCCGAACACCGGCACGTCACGCCCTGGGAAGGCGACGACCTCCCCCGCCTTGCGCGGGTTGACCCCGCCGACCACGTCCGTGCCGGACGCGAGCATGCGGGTGGTGTGCTTGGTCCCCTCGGACCCGGTCATGCCCTGGACGATGACCTTGGACTTCTCGGTCAGGAAGACGGCCATGGTGGTTGTCGGCTCCTCAGTCTCGGGCGGGGTCTCAGGCGGCGGTGGCCGCGAGCGCGGCGGCGGCGTCGGCGCCGCCGTCCATGGTCTCGGCCAGGGTGACGAGCGGGTGCGCGGCCGCGGCCAGGATCGCCCGGCCCTCGGCGACGTTGTTGCCGTCCAGGCGCACGACGAGCGGCTTGGCGGCCTCGTCGCCGAGCATCTCCAGCGCCTTGACGATGCCCCGGGCAACCTCGTCGCACGCGGTGATGCCGCCGAACACGTTGACGAACACCGACCTGACCTGCGGGTCGCTCAGGATGATGTCGAGCCCGTCGGCCATCACCTGCGCCGACGCGCCGCCGCCGATGTCGAGGAAGTTCGCCGGCTTGACGCCGCCGTGCCGCTCACCGGCGTAGGCCACGACGTCCAGCGTGCTCATGACGAGCCCGGCGCCGTTGCCGATGATGCCCACCTGCCCGTCGAGCTTGACGTAGTTGAGGTGCTTGGCCTTGGCCCGCGCCTCCAGGGGGTCCGCCGCCGCCTGGTCGACGAGCTCGGCGTGCGCGGGCTGGCGGAACGCCGCGTTGTCGTCGAGCGTCACCTTGCCGTCCAGCGCGATGACCCGGCCGTCGGTGGTCAGCACCAGCGGGTTGACCTCGACGAGCGTGGCGTCCTCCTCGTCGTAGACGGCCCACAGCGTGCGGAGCACCGCCGCCACGCGGGGAGCGACGGCGGGGTCGAAGCCTGCCGCCGCGACGATCTCGTCGGCCTTCGCGGCGTCGATGCCCACCAGCGGGTCGACCGGCACGCGCGCCA
>DASWOL010000060.1:0-1554 GCA_036398695.1 Cellulomonas sp.
GCCGACGACGATCGCGCCGGCGACGAGCAACCAGGCGTGGAACCACTCGACGATGCTGGCCGAGTCGTGGTTCGCCAGCACCGTGAACGCGGTGGCGAGCTGGTAGGCGAGCGACACCCACAGCAGGGCGCGCATCGACCGCGAGTACGGCCGGTGACCGAGCACCACGCAGATCCAGAAGGCCCCGAAGAGCACGAAGTCGCTGATCGACAGGTCGACGCCGCCCCCGCCGATCCGCTGGACGACGACGAGCAGCGGCATGGTGAGGACCGGCACCGCCATCGGCGAGATGGTCGTGGCCCCGACGAGGAACACCGCCACCGCCGCGAGCATGCCGAGCTGGACGTGCGCCGGCAGAGCGATGCCGAGGGCGACGAACAGTGCCCCCACGCCGACCACGGCGACGCCCGCGGCGACGAGTCGAGGCAGCCCGTTGCGGTCGAGCGCCTCGGCCGCGTCCGCGCGGTCGGGCAGCGCCCCCTTGCGCCGCCACCGTCGGATCAGCAGCCCGTAGCCGTCGAGGGCACGGTCGACGAGGCCCCTGCGCCGGACGGTCACCCGGCCGATCCCGTCACTCGGTGCGCCCGCAGGCGGCTGTCGAACCACTCGCGCTCCACCGTGGCCGGCCCCGTCCGGAACAGGGCGGCGCGCTGCCGGGCGGCCGCCCGCTGCTCGCCGCGTCGCACCAGGCCGCGAACCGTGGCTCCGAGGATCCCCGCCGCGCGCGCCGACGCCCAGCCCGCGGCGCCGTAGTGCTTGCGCAGGTACAGCTCCTGCGAGGCGTAGAAGTGGACCAGGCGCTCGGAGCCGTTGCCGCTGGTGGCGCCGCCGAGGTGGCTGGCGCGGACCTCGGGCGCCACGGCGTGCCGCCAGCCGAGCCGGTGGGCGCGGTACGCCCAGTCCGTCTCCTCGGCGTAGAGGAAGTAGCGCTCGTCGAGCCCCCCGACACCCTCGAGCGCCTCGGCGCGCAGCATCAGCACGGAGCCCACCACGTAGCCGCGCCGGTAGGGCAGCCGGCCGAGGCCGACGGCGTCGAGCCAGGCGCGTGCCGGCGTGAGGAACGGCCACATCACCCGGGCCGTCGCGCCGTCGCCGTCCTCCTGCGTCGGGCCCACGCTCGCCAGGTCAGGGCGCTCGTGCAGCACCTGCTGCAGCCGTGCGACGTCGTCGAGCGCGATCTTCGCGTCCGGGTTGAGCAGCAGGACATCGGTGCCGGGGGTGGCGCGGTGGGCCAGCGCGTGGTTGACGCCCGCGGCGAAGCCGCCGTTGCGACCGGGGTCCAGGTAGCGCACGCCGAGCTCCTCCGCGACCTGCCGCACGGCCGGGGACGACGAGTTGTCGACGACGGTCACCGCGAGCGCGCCCGCCAGCGGCTCGAGCGCGCCGCGGACCAGCTCGGGCGTGTGGTAGGCGACGAGCACCACCTCGGGCGGCGCGGGCTTCGTCGGGGGGCCGCCGACCACGTCGTACAGCGCGCCGTACTGCGCCGCGACACGCTGCCACGTGCAGTCGTCGGCGCGGGCGAAGCCGGCCTCACGCAGTCGCATCGCCAGG
>DASWOL010000061.1:0-11973 GCA_036398695.1 Cellulomonas sp.
GGCGCGCCGCAAGGGCCTGACGTTCCGCATGTCGCGGCGGATGAAGGAGGTCTATCCGCGGGCGATCGCGCTGGTGGAGCGCGGAGACGTCGACGTGGAGCCGCTGGTGACGCACACGTTCCCCCTGGAGCTGGCGTCGGAGGCCTTCCGCACGGCGGTCGCGCGCAACGGCCTCAAGGTGGTGGTGGTGCCATGACGGGCGACCTGGTGGTCGCGGTCGACTGCTCGACGACGGCCGCCAAGGCCGTCGTGGTGGATGCGGCGGGCAGCGTCGTCGCGGCGGCGTCGCGGCCGTTGGCCACCGCCACTCCGGCACCGGGATTCCACGAGCAGGACGCGACGAGCTGGTACGACGCGACGGCGGCCGCGGTCGCGGCTGCCGTGGGCGCGCTCGGCGACCCCGCACGGGTCGGCGCGGTGTGCGTCACCCACCAGCGCGAGTCGTTCGTCCTGCTCGACGAGGCCGGCGTCCCGCTGCGCCCGGCCATCCTGTGGGTGGACTCCCGCGCTCACGCCGAGATCGCCGAGCTCGGCAGTGCCCGGGTCCACGCGATCTCCGGCAAGCCGCCGGACACCACTCCGGCGCTCTACAAGCTCGCCTGGCTGGCTCGTCACGAGCCGGAGGCGCTCGCCCGGGCCGCCGCGGTGGCCGACGTGCAGGCGTACCTCGCCCTGCGCCTGACCGGCAGGCTGGCAACGTCCCACGCCTCGGCGGACACGCTGGGGCTGTTCTCGCTGGAACGGCTCGACTGGTCCGGCGAGCTCGTCGCGCTGGCCGGGCTACGCACCGATCAGCTGCCGGCCCTCGTCGACGCCGGCAGCGCCCTCGGTGACCTGACGCCGGCGGCGGCCCGCGATCTGGGCCTCCCGGCCCCGGTGCCGCTGGTCGCCGGGATCGGCGACGGTCAGTCGGCCGGTCTGGCGCTCGGCGTCGAGGAGGTGGGCGTCGCCTACCTCAACCTCGGGACGTCCATGGTGTGCGGAGTGACGTCGCAGGAGTACCTGACCTCGCCGGCGTTCCGCACGCTCGTCGGCGCCCGGCCCGGAACCTACGTGCTGGAGACGGTGCTCAACGCGGCGGCCTACCTGGCGTCGTGGGCGGTGCGGCAGTTCGGCGACGGCGACCTTGCGGCGACGGAGGCGGCCGCGGCGCTGCTCCCGGTGGGCGCCGAGGGGCTCCTGACGCTGCCCTACTGGAACGCCGCGCAGACGCCTTACTGGGACCCGTCGGCTCGCGGTGCCGTGGTCGGCTGGCACGGCAGGCACACCCCGGCACACCTGTACCGGTCGATCCTGGAGGGCGTCGCGCTCGAGCTGCGGCTCCAGCTGACGGAGCTGGAGCAGGCCACCGGAACGCCGGTGAGCCAGCTGCGCGCCGTCGGCGGCGGGGCGCGCTCGCCCCTGTGGACGCAGATCGTGGCCGACGCCACCGGACGCGAGGTCCAGGTGATGTCCGACGGCGAGGTCAGTGCCGCCGGCGCGGCGGTGCTCGCTCACGAGTTCCTCGGCCACCAGCGCACCCGCGGCTGGACGGTCGGCGGCTCACGGACGCCGGACCCGGACGCGGCCGGCCGCTACGACGTCCTCTACGAGCCGTATCGCGAGCTGTACCCGGCGCTCAGCGGCGTCATGGCGACACTCTCCCGGGTGTCGGGCGTCTGACCTTCGGGCGCCCCGCGGCGGGTTCGTCGATCAGTCGTCCTGCGAGGTGGCGTTGTGCCGCGCGACGAGCGTCGCGAGCCGGCGCGCCTCCTGCTGGGCCGTGGTGCCGTCGGCCCGCTGGATGGCCATCACGGCGAGCGTGTCGCCGTCGTCCAGGTCCAGCTGGACCCAGGGTCGGCCCTCGCCGAACCGCACGTCGACGATCTGCGCCCAGGTCAGGCGCCGCACCACGAGCAGGTTGCGCACCGTCAGCCCCACGTCGTCGGGCCGCGCGACCACAGCCGCCTCGCGCGAGCAGAACCATGCCACGGCAAGCCCGACCAGCGCGATGCCGGTGCGGTCGCCGGCCGGGACGCGGGTGAGCGCGGCGACGAGCAGCGCCGTGAGCGCCACGACGACCACGGCGATGGTGAGCGTCACCGCCCTGGCCAGCCGTGGCCGGAACGGCCGCTGACCGTCGGCCGCGACCGGCTGGCTCACAACCGGGACGCGTGGATCGAGGTGACGATGATGGCGCGTGCCCCGACCTCGTAGAGCTCGTCCATCACGCGGTTGGTCTGGGCGCGGGGCACCATGGCGCGCACCGCGCACCACTGCTTGTCGTGCAGCGGCGAGACCGTGGGCGATTCGAGGCCGGGTGTGATGCGCACCGCGCGCTCGACCGCCGAGACCGGGACGTCGTAGTCCATCAGCACGTACTCGTGCGCCGTGATGACGCCCTGGAGGCGCCGGGTGAGGACGTCGAGGCCGGTCGCCGCCTCGCCCGTGTGCCGCACCAGGACCGCCTCCGAGCGGAGGATCGGCTCTCCGAACACCTCGAGCCCGGCCTGGCGCAGCGTGGTGCCGGTCTCGACGACGTCGGCGATCACGTCCGCGACGCCGAGCTGGATCGCCGACTCGACGGCGCCGTCCAGGCGGACGATCTGCCCGGGCTCCACGCCGTGGTCGCGCAGGTAGGTCGCCACGAGCACGGGGTAGCTCGTCGCCACGCGCAGGCCCGCGACGCCCTGGACGTCGGCCAGCCGGCCGGCGGCGCCGGCGAAGCGGAACGTCGACCGGGCGAAGCCGAGCGCCAGGTGTTCGACGGCCGACGTGCCGGAGTCGATGAGCAGGTCGCGGCCAGTGATCCCGGCGTCGACGGTGCCCTGCCCCACGTACACCGCGACGTCGCGCGGCCGCAGGAAGAAGAACTCGACGTCGTTGTCGGGGTCCGGCAGCACCAGCTCGCGCGGGTCGCGACGCTGCCGGTAGCCGGCCTCGCGCAGCATGTCGGCAGCGGGCTCCGACAGGGAGCCCTTGTTCGGGACGGCGATCCTCAGCACGGTGTCCTCACAGGTACCGGTAGACGTCCTGCAGCGTCAGGCCGCGAGCGAGCAGCAGCACCTGCAGGTGGTACAGCAGCTGGCTGACCTCCTCGGCCGTGCGCTCGTCGCCCTCGTGCTCGGCGGCCATCCAGACCTCGGCGGCCTCCTCGACGACCTTCTTGCCGATCGCGTGCACGCCGGCGTCCAGCTCGTCGACCGTGCGCGAGCCGGCGGGTCGCTCCGCCGCCTTGCGCTCCAGCTCCGCGAACAGGCCCTCGAAGGTCTTCACGACCGCCGAGCCTAGACGTCAGGCGACGGGGGTCGGGGAACCGTCCAGCGTCCGCAGTGCCAGCACCGTGGCGATCGCGGCCTGGACGGCTTCGGAGCCCTTGTCCTCGTGCGAGCCGGGCAGGCCGGCGCGGTCCAGGGCCTGTGCCTCGTCGTCGCAGGTCAGCACCCCGAACCCGACCGGGATGCCGGTGTCCAGCGCCACCCGCGTCAGCCCGTCGGTCGCGGCACGGCAGACGTAGTCGAAGTGCGGCGTGCCACCCCGGATGACGACGCCGAGCGCCACCACCGCGTCGGCGCCGGAACGCGCGGCGTGCAGCGCCCCGACCGGCAGCTCGAACGAGCCCGGCACCCGCACCAGGCTCCAGCCGGTGACACCGGACTCGTCGAGCGCCCGCCGCGCGCCGGCGACCAGGCCGTCCATCACCACCTGATGCCACGAGGCCGCGACGACGACGACCCGCAGACCCCGTCCGTCCAGGGCCAGGGCGGGTGCCCCTGCTCCGCTCACGCCGACTCCTCCAGGTTCTTCAGCAGGTGGCCCATGGCCCGGGCCTTCGTGGCCAGGTAGGCCGCGTTGTGCGGCGTGCGGCCCACCTCGAGGCCACGCACCTCGGCGACGTCGATGCCGTGCGCGCGCAGCCCGGCCACCTTGGCGGGGTTGTTCGTCAGCAGCGTGAGGCGCTCGATGCCCAGGTCGGCGAGGATCGCCGCTGCGGCGCCGTACTCGCGACGGTCGGCGGGCCAGCCGAGGTCGATGTTCGCCTCGACGGTGTCGCGGCCGTCGTCCTGCAGCGCATAGGCGGCGATCTTGGCGAGCAGCCCGATCCCCCGGCCCTCGTGACCTCGAAGGAAGACCACTGCGCCGCCGTTGGCCGCGGCCAGCCGCATCGACTCCTGCAGCTGCGGACCGCAGTCGCACCGCTCGGAGCCGAACGCGTCACCGGTGAGGCACTCGGAGTGCACTCGGACCACGGGCTGCGCGGCCAGGCCGCCGACCGGGACGAGTGCCACGTGCTCGTCGCCCGTGCGCAGGTCCCGGTAACCGTGCACGCGGAAGTCGCCGTACGTGGTCGGCAGGTGCGCCGAGGACGTGTGCTGGACGCGCGGCTGGAGCGGACCGTCGGCCGAGCCGTCCGGACCCAGGTCGCCGTGCGCCAGCCGCCACTCGACGATCTCCTCGATGGTCAGCACGACGAGGCCTTCGGTGGCCGCCAGCGCGCACGCCTCCGGGAGCCGGGCCATCGTGCCGTCGTCGTTGATCAGCTCCGAGATGCCGGCGACGGGCTCCAGGCCGGCCAGGCGGCACAGGTCGACCGCCGCCTCGGTGTGGCCGCCGCGGTGCAGCACGCCGCCCGGCACGGCCCGCAGCGGCAGCACGTGGCCCGGGCGGATCAGGTCGCCGCGGCCGGACGCCGGGTCGGCGAGCACGCGCAGCGTGCGGGCGCGGTCCACCGCCGAGATGCCGGTGCCGACGCCCGCGGCCGCGTCCACGGTCACCGTGTAGGCGGTGCGCCTCGGGTCCTGGCTGTGCGGCACCATCAGCGGCAGGTCGAGGGCGTCGGCCCGGGCCGCAGGCATCGGAGCGCACAGGTAGCCGGACGAGTGGCGGATGGTCCAGGCCACCCACGTCGCCGTCGCGTGCTGCGCGGCCAGGATGACGTCTGCCTCGTTCTCGCGGTCCGGCGAATCGGCGACGAGCACCGGCCGGCCCTGGCGCAGCGCCGCGAGGGCCTCCTCGACCGTGCCGAGCGTGATGTCGGTCATCGGGCCACCGCCGTCAGCAGCCGCTCGGTGTACTTGGCCAGCACGTCGACCTCCAGGTTGAGCTTCGTCCCCGGCACCGCGGCGCCCAGCGTCGTGGCTGCGAGGGTTGTCGGGATCAGGGAGACGCCGAAGGCGTCGTCGGCCACCCAGGTGACCGTCAGGGACACGCCGGACACGGCGATGGACCCCTTCTCCGCCACGTAGCGGGCCAGGACGGGGTCGATCCCGACGGTCAGGTCCTCCCAGCGTTCGCCGCCGGCCCGCTCACGGACCTCGCCCACCCCGTCGACGTGTCCCTGAACCACGTGCCCGCCGTACCGGCCGCCGATGCCCAGCGCGCGCTCGAGGTTGACGCCGGCGCCGGCGGCGAGCTCGCCGAGCGTCGAGCGGGACAGCGTCTCGGGCATCACGTCGGCGGTGAAGGTCCCGTCGCCCGGCAGGCCGGCCACCGTGAGACAGACGCCGGCGACGGCGATGGAGTCACCGAGCCGGGCGTCCGAGGTGACGAGCGGGCCTTCGACCGTCAGCCGCGCGTCCGCGCCCCGGTCGGGCCACGTCAGCGCCGTGACGGTGCCGACCTCCTCGACGATGCCGGTGAACATCAGGTCTCCTGTCTGCGAGGGGTCGCGACGATGAGCACGTCCGGCCCCAGCGGTTGCACGTGGACGGGCTGCAGGCGCAGCGCGTCGTCGATCGTCCCGGCGCCGAGGTCGCCGACCGCCGCACGGCCCGCGCCGAGCAGCACCGGGGCGACGTAGGTGTGGACCTCGTCGACCAGTCCCGCACGCAGGAACGCCGCGGCCAGTGTGGGGCCGCCCTCGACGAGGACGTGGCGAACCTCGCGGCCGGCCAGGGTCTCGAGCACCTCGGCCGGCTCGTGGGTGCGCAGCTGGACCAGCGGACCGCCGGGACCGTGCAGACGCGCCGCGGCCGGCAGGTCGCGCAGCCCGACGACGACGCGCAGCGGCTGGTGCTCGACCAGCCCGCCATCGGCGGTTCGCGCGGTGAGCTCGGGATCGTCGGCCAGCGCCGTGCCGGTGCCGACGACGATCGCGTCCACCTGGGAACGCATCTCGTGCGCGTGGCGGCGGGCGACGTCGGAGGTGATCCACCGGCTGGTGCCGTCGGCGGCGGCGACACGCCCGTCCAGGGACGTCGCCAGCTTGAGGGTGACGTACGGGCGGCCGTGCCGCATCGCGTGCAGCCACGGCCCGAGCAGCGCGCGCCCTTCCTCCTCCAGCACGCCCGTGACCACCTCCACCCCGCCGGCCCGCAGCCGAGCTGCGCCGCCCGCGGCCATGGGGTTGGGGTCGGTCACGGACACGACGACGCGTGCGACTCCCGCCTCGAGCAGCGCGACGCTGCACGGGCCGGTGCGGCCGGTGTGGTTGCAGGGCTCGAGCGTGACGACGGCGGTGGCGCCGACCACGTGGTGCCCGTGGGCGGCGGCGTCCGCCAGTGCGGCGACCTCGGCGTGCGGGGTGCCCGCTCCGCGGTGCCAGCCCTCGCCGATCGACCTGCCGTCGGGGGCGAGCAGGACGGCGCCGACGCGCGGGTTGGGACCGTTGCCGGGACCGCGTCGCGCGAGCTCGAAGGCGCGCCGCAGCGCGTCACGTTCGGCCCCGGAGGCGCCGCCGGGCACGGGCACAGCCCGCTGTGTGGTGCTGGTCGCCATGTCCTCACCTCCGCGCGCCGTTCGGCGGCACCGGGGTGGGACGGCGGGGCGGATGCCCTGCAGTCGCGGAACGCGGACGACCGCGCACCGCCACGACTCCTCCCATCCGGACTTTCACCGTCGGTCCCGGAATTCCACCAGGTCCACCGCTCAGGCCGTTGCCGGTCCTTGCGGGTCGCGGACTGTCACCGCCGGTTCGGACTCTCACCGACCCCGGAGCACGTGTGCTTGCGCGTCAGTTCTACCACAGCTGGAGCGGTGCTCTCCGGGGCCCCTGGCCTGGGACGCGAGCGCTGCTCAGGCGAGGATCGCAGGGGCGGCTAGGGCGCGCAGGGCGGCGATCTCGCCGGCGACGTCGGGCGCGTCGTAGATCGCGGAGCCGGCGACGAACACGTCGGCACCGGCGGCGGCGATCCGGCCGATCGTCTGGCGGCTCACTCCCCCGTCGACCTGCACCCAGGTGGTGGCGTGGGCTGCCCGGATCGCCTGCCGCGCCCGGCGGATCTTCGGCAGCGTGCCGCCGATGAACGCCTGGCCGCCGAACCCCGGCTCGACGGTCATCACCAGGATCATGTCGAACTCGTCGAGCAGGTCGAGCAGCGGCTCCACGGGGGTGGCCGGTCGGATGGCGACGCCGGCCCGCACGCCGCCGGAGCGCAGCTCGCGCGCCAGCCGCACGGGCGCCTGCGTCGCCTCGGCATGAAACGTGACGGACGCGGCGCCGGCGGCGGCGTACTCCGGGGCCCACCGGTCGGCGTCGTCGATCATCAGGTGCACGTCGAGCGGCACCGGCGAGACCTCCGCCAGGCGCCTGACCACCGGCAGCCCGATGGTCAGGTTGGGCACGAAGTGCTGGTCCATCACGTCCACGTGCGCGTAGTCCGCGGTCGCGATCGCCGCCAGGTCGCGCTCGAGGTTCGCGAAGTCGGCGGACAGGATGCTCGGGTTGATGCGGACGGCCACGTGGCCAGCCTAGGAGTCGACTCAGTCCCGGCGCAGCAGCGACAGGTGCATCGCGTCCGTGCCGTGCACGTGCGGCCACAGCTGGACGTGCGGCCCGTCGCCCAGGTCCGGCTGCGGCGCACCGTCCGGAACGAGACCGGCGACCACCGGGCGTGGGTCGACGAGCGTGGCAGGCGTGCCGGTCCGTGCCGCGGCCTTGAGCGCGTCGGAGACGACCAGGCGCGTCTCGGCCAGGTGCGGGGAGCACGTGACGTAGGCGACGAGGCCGCCGGGCCGGACTGCGGCCAGCGCGGACGCCAGCAGCTCCCGCTGCAGCTGCGTGAGTGC
Source organism: Cellulomonas sp. (assembly GCA_036398695.1). Classification (GTDB taxonomy): domain Bacteria; phylum Actinomycetota; class Actinomycetes; order Actinomycetales; family Cellulomonadaceae; genus Cellulomonas. The sequence goes on from DASWOL010000061.1 coordinate 7,987, forward strand.
CGCCAGGTCCGCCGGCGTCCGGCGCCACCGTGCCTCCGGACGGCGCCGCAGCGCCCCGAGCCCGGTGCACGGCGCGTCGAGCAGTACCCGGTCGTAGGAGCCCGGCTCGGCGGCACCGATCAGCCGGCCGTCGCCGGTGCGGACCTCCTCGACCGAGCCGGCGGGAACGGCCCGCAGCGAGTCGTGCACCAGGCGCGCGCGGTGCGGCGCCAGCTCGTTGGCGACCAGGCGGGCGCCGCGCGGCCCGGCCTGGGCGGCGAGCAGCGCCGCCTTGCCGCCCGGTCCGGCTGCCAGGTCGAGCCAGCGCTCGTCGGGCCCGTCGAGGGGTGCGTGCGCCAGCGCGAGCGCGACCAGCTGGCTGCCCTCGTCCTGGACTCCGGCGCGGCCGTCGCGCACCGCGTCGAGCGCTGCCGGGTCGCCGCCGGCCAGCAGCAGCGCGGTCCGCGCCAGCCGGCCGGGCCTGGCGCCACGGGTGTGCGCAGCCAGCTCCTGCGGCGTCACGAGGCCGGGGCGGGCGACGAGCGTCACGTGGGGGGCGTCGTCGTCCGCGGCGAGCAGCGCGGCGAGCTCCGCGGCCGGCCGGCCGTTCCCCACGAGTGCCTCGCGCATGGCGCGGACGATCCACGCCGGGTGGCTCCACACGGCCGCCAGCCGGCCGTCCTCGTCCACGGCGGCCTCGGCGATCCGCTCGAGCCAGGTCTCGACGGGCGTCTCGGCCACCCTCCGGAGGATCGCGTTGACGAACTGCGCCGGCCCGGCGCCCGCCCGGGACCGGGCCAGGGCGACGGTCTCGGACACCCCGGCGTGCGGCGGCACGCGCATGCCGAGCAGCTGGTGCGCGCCGAGGCGCAGCAGGTCGAGCACGGGCGGTTCCACGTCGTCCAGGCCGCGGTCGACGACCTGCGCCAGCACCGCGTCGTACCGGCCGCGCATCCGCAGCGTGCCGTAGGCCAGCTCGGTGGCGAAGGCGGCGTCCCGGCCGGCGATGCGGCGCTCGCGCAGCAGCGGGGGCAGGACGAGGTTGGCGTAGGCGTCCGAGTCGGCCACCTGGCGCAGCACGTCGTAGGCCGCGGTGCGGGCCGGATCGCCCTGGCGGGCCCGGCGGGCGGGCGCCACGGCGGAACGGTGGCCCTGGGCCTCGGCCCGGGCGGCGCCCCGCTGCCGCCCGCGCGCGTCGCGGTGTTCCGAGCGGTCCGGCGCGGGCCCGCGCCCGGACGGGACGGAACGGCCGGAGCGCGCACGCCCCGACGAACCCGCGTCGTCGGGCCGGTCGGGTCCGTTCGCCGCCCGCGGTCCCTCGTCGCTCACGAGGATGCCCCGAGCACGACGGCCTCGGGCAGCCGCGCGCCACGTGCCCAGTCCGCCGCGGGCATCGTCCGCTTCCCCGTCGGGGTGACGTCGCCGAGGCGCACGGCCTGGGTCGCGGTGCCGACGAGCACGTCGCGCTTGCCGACGACCACGAGGCCGGGCGCGAGCACCTGGTCGGTGGGCTGCACCGGGCCGAGCCCGAGGCGGGAGCCGTCCGGCAGCGTGGTCCACGCGCCTGGCCCCGGCGTGCAGCCGCGCACTCGCCGGTCGACGGCGACCGCCGGGTGCGTCCAGCGCACCCGGGCGTCCTCGCCCGTCAGCTTGGGCGCCACGCTGACGCCCTCGGCCGGCTGCGGCACCGCGACGAGCGAGCCGTCGGCGATCCCGTCCAGCGTGCGCACCAGAAGCCCGGCGCCCGCGCCGGCGAGCCGGGTCAGCAGGTCGCCGGCGGTGTCCCGGGGCCGGATCGTCTCGGTGAGCAGCCCGTACACGGGGCCGGTGTCCAGTCCCTGCTCCAGCCGGAAGGTGGTCGCGCCCGTCACCTCGTCGCCGGCGATCACCGCGTGCTGCACCGGGGCCGCGCCCCGCCAGGCGGGCAGCACCGAGAAGTGCAGGTTGACCCAGCCGGCGGGCACGGCGGCGAGCAGGTCCGGCGGCACCAGGGCGCCGTAGGCGACCACTGCTGCGACGTCGACGCGCAGGGCGGCCAGCCGAGCGCGGAACGTCTCCTCGCGCAGCCGCGCCGGCGTCAGCACCTCGATGCCCAGCTCGTCGGCCACCACGCCCACCGCGCTGCGCACCAGCGCTCGGCCGCGCCCGGCCGGGGCGTCGGGACGGGTCAGCACGGCGACGACGTCGTGGCCGGAGCCGGCCAGGGCTCGCAGCGACGGCACCGCGGCAGCCGGGGTCCCGGCGAACAGCACTCGCACCCGGTGATCCTAGGGGGCGCCGACCGGCACGCCGCGGCCGACGAGCTCGCCCCGCAGGCTGTCGGCACCCGTGAACACGACGGCCTCGAAGCCGAGCGCCAGTGCCGCCGCCACGTGGGGACCGTGGTCGTCGACGAACAGCGTGCGTGCGGGCTCCAGACCGTAGCGACCCGCGGCGAGCCGGAAGATCCGCGGGTCGGGCTTCGCGACGCCTTCGACACCGGACACGACGACCCCGTCCAGCGAGCCGATCACCGGTGCGGCCGGGACGGCGTGGGGCCACATCTCCGCGGACCAGTTCGTCAGCCCGACCAGCCGCAGGCCCGCGAGGCGCAGCTCGCCGACCAGCTCGGTCATGCCCGGCACCGGCCCGGTGAGCGACAGCGGGTACCGGTGCCGGTACTCGGCGAGCACCCTGCCCAACCAGGGGTCGCGCGCCGCGAGGTGGGCGACGGCCTCGTCCCAGGGCCACCCCGCGTCGAGCCGGCGGTTAACCGCCTCGAAGTCAGCCTCGGCGACGAAGCGATCCGCCTCGTCGTCGGTCAGGACGCCGTGGAGCGCGGCCCGCCACTGCCACCCCACCAGCACGTTGCCCAGGTCGAACAGCACCGCGTCGAGACTCACAGCACCTCCGGGGGGTCGACCTGGGCGCGCAGCACTCCGCCCTCGCGCCGGGCGCTGCGCACCGCCAGCGAGGCCGCCAGGGAACGTGCCAGCGCGGGCGCGGCCTGCGGTGCGACGCGCAGCAGTGCCCGCACGTCCGGGTCGAGCGTGTCAGGTCCGCGCACCGGCACCGGACCAAGTACCTCCAGGCCGGGCGCCGCCACGCGGCCGACGACGAGCTCCACCGCCGGCCGGGGACCGGTGACGGCCGCCATGACGGTCGCCGGCGGCAGCCGCAGGGCGACACGCTCGGACAGCTCGCGCTCGGCCAGCCCCGCCGGGTCCCAGCGCACCAGTGCCTGGGTGGGACGCGCCGCACCGTCGCCCACGAGCAGCACCTGGCCCCCCTCGCCCGCCGGCCGCACCAGAGCGGCAGCCGCCAGCCACCGCCGCAGCGCGTCGGGCTCCACCGCCAGCCCTTCGCCCGCGGTCGCGACCGCCGCGTCGAGCAGCACCGCAGCCGCGTAGCCGGACTCGGTCACCGGTTCCGCACCGGGCGTGGCGACGACGATCGCGGGCTTGTCGGGCACGGTGTCCAGCACGCCGCCGGTGGCCCGCGCACCGCTGGTGCGCACCGTGAAGCCCGGGAAGGCGCGGCCCACCTCCTCCGCGGTGCGTCCCGAGCCCACCCGCACGGAGCGCAGCGCGCGCCCGCCGCACTCGCCACAGGCCCAGTCGGTGGCCAGCCGACCGCACCAGCGACACGAGGGCACGGCGCCGGCCGCGTCGACGCCCAGCGGACCGGTGCACGTCGCGCAGCGCGCGGGGGCGTGGCACCTGGCGCACGCCGTGACCGGCACGTACCCGGCGCGCGGCACCTGCACCAGCACCGGTCCGGACTCGAGGGCGGCGCGGATCGCCGCGAACACGGGGGCCGGCAGGCGGGCCGCGGCCGCGGGGCCCTCCTTCGCCAGCTCGGCCGTCGTCAGCGCCCGGACGCGCGGCGTACGTGCACGCAGCACCGGCCGGTCGGCGCACACCTCGCGCGCCCAGCCCGTCGCCACGAGCCGCTGAGCGTCCACGGAACGGCCGAACCCGCCGACCAGAGCGGCACACCCCGCCAGCTCCGCCCGCAGCGCGAGCACCT
>DASWOL010000062.1:0-3580 GCA_036398695.1 Cellulomonas sp.
GCTGCGCCCACAGACCGAGCCCGCCCTCGACCGCCTCGGCGAGGCGCTCCCAGCCCGGCTCCGGAACGGCGCCGACCTCCAGGCCGACCGCGTCGGCGCCCGAGGCCTTCGCCGCGGCCAGCACTCCCCAGCCGGTCCCCAGGTGCACCGACACGCCCGTCGCCCCGGCGGCGCGCGCCGCCGCGACCACCGAGCCGATCCGCTCGGCCACCACTGGCCCCGGGATCGCGCGCAGCTGACCGCGGCCGGAGAACGTCGGGATGACGCCCGCCACCGCCTGCGCCAGCAGGGGCTCGTGGAGCAGCACGCGCGGCCGGGCTCCGGGCACCGCGCGGACCACCGCCGCCAGGTGCTCGGCGAAGCCCGCGGCCAGGGAGTCGGCGGCGTCGCGGAGCGCCGCGGGGTCGGAGAGCACCCGGTCGCCATGGGCGAGGTCCGTCCTCGCCGCCAGGCTCAGCGGCCCGAGCACGGGCACGACGAGCGGGCCGGCGTAGCCGTGCGCGGCGACCGCCAGGGCGTCGAGATCCTCACGCGCGAACGAGCGCGCCCGCGTGACGTCCGCACCCGCGTGGTCCGCCAGCTTCCAGCCGTGCGGCCCGAGCTCGGCGGGCAGGTCGGCCAGCAGCCCGATGGACCGGCCGAACCCGTCCCCCCACGGACCGCGGTCGACGAGCAGCACGGCGAACGGCAGGCCGTCGACGCCGGCCGGCACGTCCGTCAGGTCGCCCATGACGGTGGTCTGCGCCTGGAGCGGCTCGGTGCCGGGCCAGGGACCCGCACCGGTGACGGCGGTCACGCGCGCACCGCGGCCCGCACCGGCGCCGGGAGCCCCGCACCCGTGCCCGCAGGCACCGGCACCGGCACCGGCGCCGGCGCGGCCGAACGGCTCGTCGCCCGGACCGTCCCCTGCCCCAGCACCTTCGTGCCGTCGTAGAGCACCACGGACTGGCCAGCGGCGACGCCGCGCAGCGACGCGCCCGCGTCGAGCGTCAGCTCGAGCGTCCCGCCGTCCGCCCGCCGCACCACCACCGGCACCGGTGTGCCGTGCGCCCGCACCTGCGCACTGCACCGGGAACCCACGGCCGGCGGCGCGCCGAACCACACCGGTGCGTCGGCGACCAGACCGTCCACCGCCAGCTGGTCCGCGGACCCGACGACCACCCGGTTGGCGACCGGCTCGATCGACAGCACGTACCGCGGCCTGCCGTCCGCCGCCGGCACACCGAGCGCCAGCCCGCGGCGCTGGCCCACGGTGTACTGGTACGCCCCGTCGTGCCGCCCGACCACCTCGCCCGTGGTGTCGACCACGTCGCCCGGCCGGGTCCCCAGGTGCGAGCGCAGGAACCCCTGGGTGTCGCCGTCCGCGACGAAGCAGATGTCGTACGAGTCGGGCTTGGCGGCGATCGACAGCCCGCGCGCCACCGCCTCGGCCCGGGTCACCGACTTCGACGCGACGTCCCCGAGCGGGAACAGCGCCCGCGCCAGCCGCTGCGGCCCCATGACCGCCAGCACGTACGACTGGTCCTTGTCGAGGTCCGCGGCGCGATGCAGCTCGGGCGTGCCGTCGTCGGCCACCGCGATGCGCGCGTAGTGCCCGGTGCACACCGCGTCGAAGCCGAGCGCCAGGGCCTTGTCCAGCAGCGTGGCGAACTTGATGTGCTCGTTGCACCGCACGCACGGGTTGGGCGTGCGGCCCGCGGCGTACTCGGCGAGGAAGTCGGCCACCACGGTGTCCTCGAAGCGCTCCGACAGGTCCCACACGTAGAACGGGATGCCCAGCCGGTCCGCGGCACGGCGGGCGTCCCCGGCGTCCTCGATCGAGCAGCACCCGCGCGAACCGGTGCGGAACTGAGCCCGCGAGCGCGACAGCGCCATGTGCACCCCGACCACGTCGTGCCCGGCGTCGACGGCGCGGGCGGCGGCCACCGCCGAGTCGACGCCCCCCGAGAGGGCGGCCAGGACGCGCATCAGGCGTGCACCGCCACGAGCCCCGCCGCCCGGGCGCGCGCCACGACTCCGGGCAGCACCTGCAGCACCCGGTCGACGTCGGAGTCCGTCGACGTGTGCCCCAGCGAGAACCGCAGCGCGCCGCGCGCGTCGTCCTCGCCCACGCCCATCGCGAGCAGCACGTGGCTCGGCTGCGGCACGCCCGCCTGGCACGCCGAGCCGGTGGACACCTCGACGCCCGCCGCGTCCAGCAGGTACAGCAGCGAGTCGCCCTCGCAGCCGGCGAAGGTGAGATGAGCGTTGGCCGGCAGTCGCCGCGCCGGGTCCGCCGGCCCGCGCAGCGTCGCCCCCGGCGCCGCGTCGAGGATGCCGGCGACGAGCCGGTCGCGCAGTGCGCCCACCCGCTGGGCGAACGCGGGGCGCTGCGCGACGGCCGCCTCGGCCGCGACGGCGAACGCCGCCGTCAACGCCGCCGACAGGGTCCCGGACCGCACTCCGCGCTCCTGCCCGCCGCCGTGCAGCACCGGCTCCAGCGCCAGCCCGCGGCGCGCCAGGAGCGCCCCTACCCCCACGGGCGCACCGAGCTTGTGCCCCGTCACCGTCATCGCGTCCAGCCCGCTCGCCGCGAAGTCCACCGGCACCTGGCCCACCGCCTGCACGGCGTCGGAGTGCACCGGGATGCCGTGGGCGTGGGCGGCGCCGACCACGTCCGCCAGCGGCTGCAGCGCACCGACCTCGTTGTTCGCCCACATCACCGAGACCAGTGCGACCTCGTCGCCGTGCCGGGCGAGCTCGTCGTGCAGTGCGTCCAGGTCCAGCACGCCGGAGGCGTCCACCGGCAGCAGCACCAGATCGGCTCCCTCGTGCGTGGCCAGCCAGGAGGCCGGGTCGAGCACGGCGTGGTGCTCCACCGCGGTGACCAGCACGCGCCGGCGCGCGGGGTCCGCGGCCCGCCGCGCGCGGAACAGCCCCTCCACGGCCAGGTTGTCCGCCTCGGTGCCGCCGGACGTGAAGACCACCTCGGAGGGCCGGGCTCCCAGCGACGCCGCCAGCCGCTCCCGCGCCTCCTCGACGGTCCGCCGCGCCGCCCGCCCGGAGGCGTGCAGCGAGGAGGGGTTGCCGGCGCGCACCAGCTCGCCGGCCAGCGCGGCGGCGGCGGCGGGCAGCACCGGCGTGGTCGCCGCGTGGTCCAGGTAGACGGTCATCGGATCGAGTCTACGAACCGCGCGCTGGACATCGGTCGGTAGTCCCGGTGCTCACCTGGCAGGATGTGGCCCGTGAGTGCCGACGACGCCGTCACACTGCCGCACGCGTTCAGCGGGCAGCGGCTCGACTGGCGCGATCTTCCGCGGCACGTCAGGCGCCGGATCGACGAGCTGGCCGGCGCGCAGGTGAGCGCAGAGATCACGGCGACCGAGGGGTTCTCACCCGGGTTCGTCGCCGTGCTGGAGCTCGCTGACGGCCGCGACGTGTTCGTCAAGGCGATCTCGTACGAGATCAGCCCCGTCGCCGTCGGCCAGGCGCGCCAGGAGGTGGCCGCGGCCGCGGCGCTGCCCGACGAGGTCCCGGCGCCGAGGTTGCTGTGGTCGCACGACGACGGCGAGTGGGTGCTGCTCGGCTTCGACGCGGTGCA
>DASWOL010000063.1:0-13585 GCA_036398695.1 Cellulomonas sp.
TTCACACCGAGGAGGTCACTGGTTCGAACCCAGTATCGCCCACCGGAGAAGCCCCGCCTCGGCGGGGCCTCTCGTCGTTCTAGGCCCTGATCTGAGCGGTGACCTGCACGAACGCGTCGAGCTCGGCGGCGAGGAAGGCGACAAGAGCCTCGTCGTCCGGCACGAGGTCGGGGTCCGTCACGGCCGTGACCGTCAGCTCGCCCGCATAGGAGAGGACGGCGAAGGACACGGCGACGTTCCCCGGGCTGACGGCGACCGGAACGACGGCGCTCACCGGGTGCCCGGCGACGTGCAGCCGCTTCACCGGCCCTCGGATGTTCGTCTCGAAGGTGTGCACCATGCGCTGGTGCTCGATGAACGCGCGGAAGAGACCCGCGGCGGCCAAGGCGCGGAACGCCGCGCTCAGGGGCAGCGCAGAGCGGCCACGGGGGCGTGCCTTCCGACGAGCAGTCGCCGCGGCGACATGGCGCACCCGGGGCTCCCGATCGAGCGGCGCGGGCACGCCGACCGGGATGACCCCGTTGTCGTTGCCCGCCCGCCGGTCGCCCGCCGGCCGGCTGGTGACCGGGACCGAGACGACGAGCCGGCGCGGGTGCTCGCCGCGTGCCGCCAGCAGCTGCGTCAACGCCCCCACCACTGCCGCGACCATCGCGTCGTTGACGCTGCCACCGTGCCGGTGAGCGCCGTCGTGGAACTCGGCGAGCGGCACGCGGACGGTGCGGATCCGTCGTCGTGGGCCGGTGGGGCGATTGAGCGACGTGCGAGCCGCCGGCACCGGGAGGGTGGCACCGAGCCCGAGCTCGAGCAGTCCGTGGAGCCACGCCCGTGGTCCGTGGGGGGTGCCGGCCGGTGAGCCGGGAGCGGCGGGCCGGACGGGCTGGTCCGCTGCATCGTCGGGGTCTGCGAGCTCCGCGAGCACCCCGAGGCCGCCGACGCCGTCGACCAGCACGTGGTGGAGCACCACCACGAGAGCGCCACGGCGGGCGGGGGAGGCGTCCCACCCGGTCAGCCACCGCGCGGCCCACAAGGGGCGCCCGGGATCGAGACTTGTGCAGACGAGCGAGGCGGCGTCGTCGAGCACGGCCTGTTCACCGCCCCCCGGCAGGCGCCGCGTCGTCAGGTGCGCAGCCGGATCGGCGCCGGGGTCGTGCCACCACGCCGGGCGGCGGTGCGGTCCGACGAGCACCTGGGTCAGCCGCGGCACGCGGGCGGCGCGCGTGACGAACGCGTCCGGGACGGCGCTCGTCCCGTCGTCGGCGCCGTCGACCAGCAGCACCGCCGCCAGGTGCATCGGGGCGGGCCCGCAGTCCGAGGCGAGCATCGTCAGGTCGGCCGTGCCGAGCGGTTCGAGGCGGTCGGCCGCAGGCACCGTCGCGGGCGCGCGGAACGGCGAGCGTCGCATCTGGCGAGCGTCGCACCCGACGCCGCGCGGGGTACCGGGCAGAGGTCCCACCGGGCATTCCGGCGCGGCACGCTGGCGGCCGGGCGGGCGCCGGGTCGGTAGCATCGAGCACGCCCGGCCCGGCTGTCCGCCGTGGGCCGTGAGGCGAGCCCGCCCCGAGGAGCAGCAGTCGTGTCCGAGCAGATCAGCCTGACCGTCAACGGCGTCGCGACGACCGGGGCGGCGGGCACCACGGGCACCGACCTGTTCGGAGACCGCCGCGACGTCGTCGTCGTGCGCGTGGACGGTGAGCTGTGGGACCTGGCCCGCGTGCTGCCGGACGGGGCGGTCGTCGAACCCGTGACCATCGGGGAGCCCGCCGGACTCGCAGTGCTGCGCCACTCGGCGGCGCACGTGCTGGCGCAGGCGGTGCAGCAGGTCAACCCGACGGCCCGGCTGGGCATCGGCCCGCCGATCACCGACGGCTTCTACTACGACTTCGACGTCGCCTCGCCGTTCACCCCGGACGACCTGCGCGAGCTCGAGAAGGTGATGGCGCGCATCGTCAAGGAGGGCCAGACCTTCCGGCGTGTGGACGTCACCGAGGCGCAGGCGCGCGAGATCGAGAAGGACGAGCCCTACAAGCTCGAGCTGATCGGCCTCAAGGGCGACGCCGGCGACGAGGACGGCGCCTCCGTCGAGGTGGGGCTCGGCGGCCTGACGATGTACCAGAACGTGCGCCGCGACGGCACGGTGGCCTGGCAGGACCTGTGCCGCGGCCCGCACCTGCCCAGCACCAGGCTCCTCGGCAACGGCTTCCAGCTGACCCGCTCCGCTGCCGCGTACTGGCGCGGCAGCGAGAAGAACCCGCAGCTCCAGCGCGTCTACGGCACCGCCTGGCCGACGAAGGACGAGCTCAAGGCGCACCTCGACCGGATCGCCGAGGCGGAACGCCGCGACCACCGCCGCCTGGGCACCGAGCTGGACCTGTTCTCCTTCCCCGACGAGATCGGCTCCGGCCTGGCGGTGTTCCACCCCAAGGGCGGGATCGTGCGGATGGAGATGGAGGAGTACAGCCGTCGCCGTCACCTCGAGGCCGGGTACTCGTTCGTCAACACCCCGCACATCACCAAGGCCAAGCTGTTCCAGACCTCGCGCCACCTCGACTGGTACGCGGACGGCATGTACCCGCCGATGCGGCTGGACACCGAGTACCACGAGGACGGCACGGTCAAGCGCGAGGGGCAGGACTACTACCTCAAGCCGATGAACTGCCCGATGCACAACCTGATCTTCCGGGCGCGGGGACGCAGCTACCGGGAGCTGCCGCTGCGGCTGTTCGAGTTCGGCACCGTCTACCGGTACGAGAAGTCGGGCGTGGTGCAGGGCATGACCCGGGCGCGTGGCTTCACGCAGGACGACGCGCACATCTACACCACCCGCGAGCAGATGCGCGACGAGCTCGCCTCGCTGCTCACGTTCGTGCTCGACCTGCTGCGCGACTACGGCCTGAACGAGTTCTACCTCGAGCTGTCGACGCGGGACCCGAAGAAGTCGGTGGGCGACGACGCGACCTGGCAGGAGGCGACCGAGACGTTGCGCGAGGTCGCCACCGCGTCCGGCCTGGACCTGGTGGACGACCCGGGTGGCGCCGCGTTCTACGGCCCGAAGATCTCCGTGCAGGCCAAGGACGCGATCGGACGCACCTGGCAGCTGTCGACCATCCAGCTGGACTTCTTCGAACCGGAGCTGTTCGAGCTGGAGTACACCGCGGCGGACGGGAGCAGGCAGCGGCCGGTGATGATCCACCGCGCGCTGTTCGGGTCGATCGAGCGCTTCTTCGCGATCCTCGTCGAGCACTACGCCGGCGCGTTCCCCGCCTGGCTCGCGCCGGTCCAGGTGGTCGGCGTGCCCGTGGCGGAGGCGTTCGACGACTACGTCAAGGACGTCGTCGCCCGCCTCGCAGCGCGCGGCATCCGGGCGGAGGTCGACCTCTCGGACGACCGGTTCGGGAAGAAGATCCGCAACGCCAGCACGCAGAAGGTGCCGTTCGTGCTCATCGCCGGGGGCGACGACGTGGCGGCCGGCGCGGTCTCGTTCCGCTACCGCGACGGGCACCAGGAGAACGGCGTGCCGGTCGACGAGGCGATCGAGCGCGTGGTCACCGCCGTGCGGGACCGGGTGCAGGTGTGACGGACGAACCCGCCCCGGTCGTCGAGCGCGCCGCCGATCTCGCAGGGGAGCCCGACGGCTTCCAGCGGCTGTGGACGCCGCACCGGATGGCCTACATCGGCGGCGAGAACAAGCCGGCCGACGCCGCGGCAGGCGAGTCCTGCCCGTTCTGCCGGGCCGCCTCGCTGCCCGACGACCAGGGCCTCGTCATCGGCCGCGGCGCGCTGACGTACGCGCTGCTCAACCTGTACCCGTACAACTCCGGTCACGTGCTGGTCTGCCCGTACCGACACGTCGCCGACTTCACCGAGCTGACCGCCGCCGAGCTCGCGGAGCTCGGCGAGACCACCCGGACGGCGCTGCGAGCCCTGCGATCCGCGTACGCGCCGCAGGGCTTCAACCTGGGTGTCAACCTCGGCGAGGTCGCGGGTGCCGGCATCGCCGCCCACCTGCACCAGCACGTGGTGCCCCGCTGGCGGGGCGACGCGAACTTCCTTCCGATCGTGGCGCGCACCCGCGCTCTGCCGGAGCTGCTCGCGGACACGCGGGCCCGCCTGGCGGCGGCCTGGGCGCCGCAGAAGGAGGCACCGACGTGGTGAGCCGGCTGCGCGCCGCGTGGACCACGCTGATGAACCCGATCGCGGGCGCGCTGCTCAAGGCGGGGGTGTCGCCGGACGCCGTGACGATCGGCGGCACCGTGGTCAGCGTCGGGCTCGCCCTGTGGCTGTTCCCCACCGGCCATCTGTTCCTCGCCGCGATCCTCCTGGGCGTGTTCACGGTGCTGGACACGGTGGACGGCGTCATGGCGCGGCGCTCCGGGCGCAGCGGCCCGTGGGGTGCGTTCCTCGACTCGACGCTCGACCGGTTCGCGGACGGTGCGATCTTCGCCGGTCTGGTGCTCTGGTACACCGGCCGCGGCGCCGACCGGCTGACGGCGATCTTCGCGCTGGCATGCCTGGTGCTGGGCGCGATCGTGCCGTACGCGCGGGCCCGCGCCGAGGGGCTGGGCATGACGGCGAACGTCGGCGTCGCCGAGCGCGGCGACCGCATCCTCGTCTCGCTGGTCGCCGCCGGGCTGGTGGGTTTGGGCGTGCCCCACGTGCTGCTCACGGTGGCACTGGCGCTGCTCGCCGTCGGCTCGCTCGTCACGGTGGTGCAACGGATGCTCGTCGTGCGGCGGCAGGTGCGGGAGGCGGCCTCTTGACGCTGGGTGGGCTCGACGCGGGCCGCGCCTACGCCGCGGCCTGGCGGTGGGGACGGCGGGTGCCGGAGCCGCTGGTCCGTGCGGTGACGGTGGCCGCGGCCGACGTCGTCTGGCTGCGACACGGCGGTGGTGTGCGCCGGCTGGAGTCGAACCTCGCGAAGGCGAGGCCGGACCTCGACGCCCCGGCGGTCCGCCGCCTGTCGCGCGCCGGCATGCGCTCGTACCTGCGGTACTTCGGCGAGGCGTTCACGTTGTCCGGCCGCAGCCGCGAGCAGATCGAGGCACGGGTGAGCGTGGGCCATCGGGAGCGGGTGCAGCGGTACCTCGACGAGGGCCGCCAGGTGGTGCTCGCCCTGGGTCACCTGGGCAACTGGGACCTGGCGGGCGCGTGGGCGGCGCGTGAGCTCGCGACGGTGACCACCGTCGCGGAGCGCCTCAAGCCCGAGGAGGTCTACCAGGAGTTCCTCCGGTTCCGGGAGGGCATCGGCCTGCGGATCATTCCGTTGAGCGGTGGCGGTGACGTGTTCCGGCAGCTGGTGCGGGTGGTGCGCACCGGGCCTGGTGTCATGCCCCTGCTCGCGGACCGGGACCTGACGTCCCAGGGCGTCGAGGTGGACCTCCTCGGCCACCGGGCACGGGTGGCCGTGGGTCCGGCCGCACTCGGGGTGACCGCCGGCGCGCCCGTCCTGGTGGCGACGATCACCTACGAGCGCCTCCACGGTGAGCGGCGCCGCACCGCGCGCTCGCCGTGGGGCATCCACATCGACTTCATCGAGGTGCCGCCGCCTCCGGCCGGCCTGCCCGTGCGCGAGAGGATCCGCCTGATGTCGCAGGCGTGGGTCGACGTGCTGGGCGAGGCGATCCGGCGGCACCCGGAGGACTGGCACATGCTGCAGCGCGTGTTCGTCGAGGATCTCGACCCCGAGCGGTATGCCGCCACCGTGGCCGAGCAGGCCGCGCCGTGAGAGCGATCGGCCGGCAGCGGCACCACACCTTGAAGGTGGGGCTCGTCTGCCCCTACTCGTTCGACATGCCGGGCGGCGTGCAGTTCCACGTGCGTGACCTCGCCGAGTCGCTGCTCGAGCGCGGCCACGAGGTGTCCGTGCTGGCCCCCGCGGGCGAGGACACCCCGCTGCCGGACTACGTCGTCGCGGCCGGGCGCGCCGTCCCGGTGCACTACAACGGCTCGGTCGCCCGGCTGACGTTCGGTCCCGTGACCGCGGCGCGCGTGCGCAAGTGGCTCGCTGCGGGGCAGTTCGACGTGCTGCACCTGCACGAGCCGGTGACGCCGAGCGTGGGCATGCTGGCGATGTGGATCGCCGACGGTCCGATCGTCGGCACGTTCCACTCCTCGATGAACCGGTCCCGGTCCCTCCAGCTGGCCTACCCGCTGGTCCGCCAGTCGTTGGAGAAGATCTCCGCCCGGATCGCCGTGTCCGAGGACGCCCGGCGCACCGTCGTCGAGCACCTGGGCGGTGACGCGGTGGTGATCCCCAACGGCGTGTTCGTCGACCGGTTCGCCGGCGCCGAGCCGGACGCACGCTGGGCGGGCACCCTCGAGGCGCCGACGATCGCGTTCCTCGGCCGGCTGGACGAGCCGCGCAAGGGCCTGCCCGTGCTGCTCGGTGCGGTGCCCGCGGTGCTGCAGCGGATTCCCGGCGCCCGCTTCCTGGTGGCCGGGCGGGGGGACTTCGACGCCGACGACGCCGCGGAGATCCTCGGTCCGCTCGCCTCGTCGGTCGAGTTCGTCGGCGGGGTCTCCGACGAGGAGAAGGCGCGCCTTCTCGCCTCGGTCGACGTGTACTGCGCGCCCCAGACGGGCGGGGAGTCGTTCGGCATCGTGCTGGTCGAGGCAATGGCGGCAGGCACGCCGGTGGTCGCCAGCGATCTCGGCGCGTTCTCCCGCGTGCTGGACGACGGCCAGGCGGGGGTGCTGTTCCGGGCCGGCGACAGCGCCGATCTCGCCGCGACCCTGCTGCGCGTGCTCGACGATCCGGCGTTGCGTCGCGACAAGGTCGCCGCCGGCCGCGCGGCGGTGCGCCGCTACGACTGGCCCGGGGTGACGGACCAGGTGCTGGCCGTGTACGAGATGGCGGTGGCGGGCCACACGGCTCCCGTCGGCGAGGACCCGAGCTCGCGGTTCCGCCGGCGTGGCAGGGGGGAGGACCGGTGAGCTGGGCCGAGGTGGTCCTCGCTGTCGGCGTCGTGCTGGCCCTGGTGCTGTGGTTCGTCTGGGTGGACGCGAGCCGGCTGGACCGGCTGCACCGGCGGGTGGACGCCTCGCGCAGCGTGCTGGACCAGCAGCTGGTGCGACGGGCGACGGTCGCCGCGGAGCTGGCGACCAGCGGCGTCCTCGACCCGGCGAGCTCGATCGTCGTCGGCGAGGCCGCCTGGGCGGCGCTGTCCGCCGGAGGTGACCCGGGGCCGGCCGGGGCGGCCGGCGAGCTGCGGCAGGTGCTCGCCGCGGACGCGCCACCGGAGCCGGCCCGGCCGGCCGGGAGCGGGCTGGACCGCGGCCAGCTGGAGAGCGACCTGACCGCCGCGCTGCACGAGGTGCTCGACGACCCGCACGAGGTGGCCCTCATGGTGACCGACGAGGCCGGCAGCGCGCTGCTCGACGAGCTGTCGGCCGCCTGGTACCGGCTGCAGCTGGCCCGTCGCTTCCACAACGACGCCGTGGCGCTGACCCGCAGCGCCCGCCGCGCGCCGCTGGTCAGGCTGCTCCGGCTGGCCGGGAGCGCGCCGGAGCCGGTGACCTTCGAGGTGGACGACGAATGGCCGGAGGGTCTGCGTCACGTGCTGCCGCGCGGCTGAGACGGCGGGCCGCGCCGTGGTGGCCCCGGCTAGCATGACGTCAGCGACCCACCATTCTTCCCCGGAGCGAGGCACACGTGACCAGCGACAACGAGACCACGTCCGCGACGGCCGTCGTCGGCACCGCCAAGGTGAAGCGCGGCATGGCCGAGATGCTCAAGGGCGGCGTCATCATGGACGTCGTCACCCCGGAACAGGCCAAGATCGCCGAGGACGCCGGCGCCGTCGCGGTCATGGCGCTCGAGCGGGTGCCGGCCGACATCCGGGCCCAGGGTGGCGTGGCGCGGATGAGCGACCCCGACCTGATCGACGGGATCATCGCCGCGGTCTCGATCCCGGTGATGGCCAAGGCGCGGATCGGGCACTTCGTCGAGGCGCAGGTGCTCCAGGCGCTGGGGGTCGACTACGTCGACGAGTCCGAGGTGCTGACGCCTGCGGACTACAGCCACCACATCGACAAGTGGGCCTTCACCGTGCCGTTCGTCTGCGGCGCCACGAACCTGGGCGAGGCGCTGCGGCGCATCGGCGAGGGTGCGGCGATGATCCGCTCCAAGGGCGAGGCCGGCACCGGGGACGTCTCCAACGCCACCACCCACATGCGCCAGATCCGCGACGAGATCCGCCGCCTGACGTCGCTTCCCGAGGACGAGCTGTTCCTGGCCGCCAAGGAGCTGCAGGCGCCGTACGACCTGGTCGCCGAGGTGGCCAGGGCGGGCAAGCTGCCGGTGGTGCTGTTCACCGCGGGGGGCATCGCCACCCCGGCGGACGCGGCGATGATGAGGCAGCTCGGCGCCGAGGGCGTGTTCGTCGGCTCCGGGATCTTCAAGTCTGGGAGCCCGGCGCAGCGCGCCGCCGCGATCGTCAAGGCGACCACCTTCTACGACGACCCGGACGTCATCGCCAAGGTGTCGCGCGGGCTCGGTGAGGCGATGGTCGGCATCAACGTCGACGACGTGCCGGCACCGCACCGGCTGGCCGAGCGCGGCTGGTGACGCGCGCGGCCGTCGTGCGCTGATGGCCGGGCTGGGACCGGACTGGGTCTCCGGGCCGGACGGCATCCCGTACCGGCGTGCGGCCCGCGTCATCCTGCTGGACGAGGGCGACCGCGTGCTGCTGGTGCGCGGGCACGACGTGGACCAGCCCGAGCGGTCGTGGTGGTTCACGGTCGGCGGCGGGATCGACGCGGGGGAGTCGTCCCGCGCTGCGGCGGTCCGGGAGCTGCGTGAGGAGACCGGCATCGCCGTGCCGGAGGGCGCGCTCGTGGGGCCCGCCTTCACGCGCTCGGCGCTGTTCGACTTCTACGCACGGCTGTGCCGGCAGGACGAGGAGCTGTTCGTCGCGCGCGTGCGCAGCACCGAGCTGGCACCGCTGTCACGCGAGGGGTGGACCGACGTCGAGGCCGACGTGCTCGACGAGCTGCGGTGGTGGTCGCTGGACGATCTCGCAGCGGTGGAGATCGAGGTGTTCCCCGCGGACCTTCCGGACCTGGTCCGGTCCGTGCTGGCCGGTTGGGACGGCGTCACCCGCCACCTCGGCGAGGCACGCGAGACCTGACGGCGGCGTCCGGGTGGCATCGTCTGCCCCGCGCCATCGACGGGCGTCCGGCAGACGGGACGGTGGCGGGGGCCCGCGTACCCGTCGGTAACATCGGTGCCCGTGCCGATTCCCGCGCCCACGTCCCCTGCCCTCCGGGTGCCGCGCAGCGGCATCCGCACCCTCATGGACCTGGCGCTGCGGGACCCGGAGGCACTCCACCTCGAGATCGGCGAGCCCGATCAGCGCGTCGCGTCGCACGTGGTCGACGCCGCGGCGTCGGCGGGACGGCAGGGACGCACCGGATACACGTCGAGCGTGGGCCTGCCGGTGCTGCGGGCCGCCGTGGCGCAGCGCGTCGCCGGACGTACCGGGCGCCCGACGAGCCCGGACGACGTCGTGGTGACGCACGGCGCGATGCACGGCCTGGCGATGGCGTTCCAAGCGCTGCTCGGCCCCGGCGACGAGGTGCTGCTGCCCGACCCGATGTTCCCCAACTGGGCGATGGCGGCGACCGCCGCCGGCGCCGTTCCGCGCACGTACCCGACACGTCCCGAGCACGACTTCGTGCCGGTGGCGGCCGAGGTCGAGGCGGCGATCACACCGCGGACGCGCGCGATCCTCGTCTGCTCGCCGGACAACCCGACCGGCGCGGTGTACCCGGCCGGGGTGCTGGCCGACCTGGTCGAGATCGCGCGTCGCCACGACCTGTGGCTGTTGTCGGACGAGTGCTACGAGGCGATCACCTTCGACGCGCCGTTCGTCTCGCCTGCGGCGTTCGACACGGACGGGCGGGTGGTGGTGTTCGGCAGCGTGTCCAAGACCTACGCCATGACCGGGTGGCGCATCGGCTGGGTGGCCTGCCCGGACCGTGACCTGATCGACGTGCTGGGGCACCTGTCCGAGGCGCTCGTGGCGTGCCCCTCGACGGTGGGACAGGTGGGCGCCCTGGCCGCGCTGACCGGGCCGCAGGACACGGTTGCGGCCGCCGTCGCGTCCTACCGCGAGCGGCGCGACGCGGCGAGCGAGCTGCTGGCG
The DNA here is from genome assembly GCA_036398695.1 of Cellulomonas sp. Classification (GTDB taxonomy): domain Bacteria; phylum Actinomycetota; class Actinomycetes; order Actinomycetales; family Cellulomonadaceae; genus Cellulomonas. The sequence goes on from DASWOL010000063.1 coordinate 10,143, forward strand.
GCGCGCGGCATCGGGTACACGCGGCCGCAGGGCGCGTTCTACCTGCTGGCGGACGTGGAGACCGAGGACACCGAGGCGTTCGCGCTGCAGCTGCTGGCGCACCGTCATGTCGCGGTGGCACCGGGCTCCACCTTCGGTGCCCAGGCCGCTGGCCGGGTGCGGATCAGCCTGGCCTCCGCGCGTCCGGTGCTGCTGGAAGGCCTGTCGCGGCTGGCGGACGAGGTCGTCGCGGCCCGGGCCGGCCGGGCGGAGGCCTTCGCGGGCTGACGCCTCACGCCTCTCGGTGGGCGCGAGGCGCCCTAGACTCCTGCGCCGTGACCCCCACCTCCCCGACCGTCGGCGTGCTCGCGCTCCAGGGCGACGTGCGAGAGCATCTCGCCGCGCTGCAGGCGGTCGGGGCGCAGGCGACGGGCGTGCGACGGCTGTCCGAGCTGGATGCGGTGGATGCGCTCGTGATCCCCGGCGGCGAGTCGACCACCATCGACAAGCTGCTGCGGGCGTTCGACCTGTTCGAGCCGGTGCAACGCCGGCTGCGGGCCGGGATGCCGGCGTACGGGTCGTGCGCGGGGATGATCCTGCTGGCCGACCGCGTGCTCGGGGCCATCGACGACCAGCAGACGCTCGGCGGCCTGGACATCACGGTGCGCCGCAACGCGTTCGGCCGGCAGGTCGACTCGTTCGAGACCGACCTGGAGATCGACGGCGTCGACGGTGACCCGGTGCACGCGGTGTTCATCCGCGCGCCGTGGGTCGAGGCGGTGGGTCCGGCCGCCCGCGTGCTGGGCCGGGTGGAGGCGGGCCCCGCCGCCGGTAGGATCGTCGCGGTGCGTCAGGGGCCGTTGCTGGTCACGTCCTTCCATCCGGAGGTGACCGGCGACACGCGGGTGCATCGTCTGTTCGTCGACATCGTGCGCGAGAGCCTGTGACCGAGTAGTCCGGGACGCGGCAGGACGAGTCACCGGGATCTGAGGAGCGAGGCATGTCAGGTCACTCCAAGTGGGCCACCACGAAGCACAAGAAGGCGCTGATCGACGCCAAGCGCGGCAAGCTGTTCGCCAAGCTGATCAAGAACATCGAGGTGGCCGCCCGGACGGGCGGCGGTGACATCGCCGGCAACCCGACGCTGTTCGACGCCATCCAGAAGGCGAAGAAGACGTCGGTCCCGAACGAGAACATCGACCGCGCGGTCAAGCGGGGCTCCGGCCAGGAGGCCGGCGGTGCCGACTACCAGACGATCATGTACGAGGGCTACGGCACGGGCGGCATCGCCGTGCTGGTCGAGTGCCTGACGGACAACCGCAACCGCGCCGCCTCCGACGTGCGCGTCGCGTTCACCCGCAACGGCGGCTCGATGGCCGACCCGGGTTCGGTGTCCTACCTGTTCTCCCGCAAGGGCGTCATCGTGGTGCCCAAGGAGGGGACCGACGAGGACGCCGTGATGGAGGCGGTGCTCGAGGCCGGGGGCGAGGAGGTCACCGACGAGGGCGAGACCTTCGAGGTGCTCACCGAGGCGACGGACCTGGTGCCGGTGCGGCAGGCGCTGCAGGCCGCAGGCATCGAGTACGACTCGGCGGACGTGGTCTTCTACCCGTCGATGCAGATCGAGGTCGACGCCGAGGGCGCCCGGAAGATCCTGCGCCTGATCGACGCGCTCGAGGACTCCGACGACGTGCAGAACGTCTACACCAACTTCGACGCCTCCGACGAGGTCATGGCCCAGCTCGACGACGAGGACTAGCCGCCTCGACGACGAGGCCAGAGCGCACCGACACGCCGGGTGCCGGCGCACCCCGTTCCACCCGGGCTGTGAGACTGACCGGGTGCGCGTCCTCGGAGTCGACCCCGGCCTGACCAGGTGCGGCCTGGGCGTCGTCGACAGCCTGCCCGGACACCGGGTGGCGCTGGTCTGGGTGGACGTGGCCCGCTCGTCGCCCGATGCCGACGTGGACCAGCGGCTGCTGGCGATCGAGCGCCGGATCGAGGAGACGATCGAGGAGTTCGCCCCGGACACCGTGGCGATCGAGCGGGTGTTCGCCCAGCACAACGTCAGCACGGTGATGGGCACCGCCCAGGTGGCCGGGCTGGCGCTGGTCGCTGCGGCACGTCGCCGGATCCCCGTCGCCGTCCACACGCCGAGCGAGGTCAAGGCGGCGGTGACGGGCAACGGCAGGGCGGACAAGGCGCAGGTCCAGGCGATGGTCGCCCGGCTGCTCGGGCTGGACGAACGGCCCCGGCCGGCCGATGCCGCCGACGCCCTCGCCCTGGCGATCTGCCACCTGTGGCGGCCGCAGGGCGCCGTGAGCGCGCCGCAGCGGCCGCCGGGTTCGCTGACGGCTGCCCAGCGCGCCTGGGCCGCCGCCGAGCAGGCGACCCGCCGACGGGCGTGACGCCGCCCTCGGCACGCGTGCGGGCCGGGCGGCACCGCGTGTCGCGGGGGAGCCGGTTCGTACAGGTGTGCGAGCATGCGGTGGTGGCGACGGGGAGGGCAACGTGATCGCGTCGGTGACCGGCACCGTCCAGGCGGTGCGGCTGGACGGCGCGATCGTCGAGGTGGGCGGCATCGGCATGCTGGTCCAGGCCACCCCGGCGGCTCTCGCCGGGCTGCGCACCGGCCAGCAGGCGACGCTGCACACGTCGCTCGTCGTGCGCGAGGACTCGCTCACCCTGTACGGCTTCACGGACGCCGACGAGCGCGAGGTGTTCGAAGTGCTGCAGACGGTCAGCGGCGTCGGGCCGCGGCTGGCGCTGTCGATGCTGGCCGTGCACAGCCCGGACGGGCTGCGCCGGGCCGTGGCGGACGAGGACTTCAACGCCCTGCAGCGCGTGCCGGGCATCGGCCGGAAGGGCGCCCAGCGCATCGTCCTCGAGCTCGGCGACCGCCTCGGCCTGCCGGCCCCGACGCCGGGCGTCGCCCCGGCGGTACCGCTCGCCGGTGACCACCGCGAGCAGGTGGTGGAGGCGCTCGTGGGCCTCGGCTGGCAGCCCAGGACGGCCCAGGAGGCCGTGACCACGGTGCTGGACGGCAGCACGGAGCGGGTGGGGGCCAGCGAGGTGGCAGGCCTGCTGCGCGCCGCGTTGCGGACGCTGGGCGGCGCCCGTGGCTGAGTTCGTGGACGACGAGCCGCTGGTGACCGAGCGGTTCGGCGCGGACAGCCTGGTGCGGTCGTCGGCCGACGAGCTCGAGCGCGCCGCCGAGGCGGCGCTGCGGCCACGGCGGCTCGCGGAGTTCGTCGGCCAACGCGTGGTGCGCGAGCAGCTGTCGCTGGTGCTCCAGGCCGCCGCGGGGCGCAACCGGGCGCCGGACCACGTGCTGCTGTCGGGCCCGCCCGGTCTGGGCAAGACGACGCTGGCGATGATCATCGCGGCCGAGCTGGGCACGTCGCTGCGCATCACCAGCGGCCCGGCCATCCAGCACGCCGGCGACCTGGCCGCGGTGCTGTCGT
>DASWOL010000064.1:0-6125 GCA_036398695.1 Cellulomonas sp.
CCACCACCCCACTGTCGATTGCTGCCCACGACCATCCCGCCGCCCGACCCCACTTGCCGCCGGGTCGGCACTTCCGTGCCACGTCGGCACACCCATGCGCCGACTCGGCACGGAAGTGCCGATGTGGTGGCAATGCCTGCGCCCAGTTGGCACGGAAGTGCCGATGTGGCGGCGGTGGCGTACGCCGAGTCGGCACGGAAGTGCCGATGTGGTGGCAAGGCTTGCGCCCAGTTGGCACGGAAGTGCCGATGTGGCGGTAAGCACATGAGCACGCCGAGGAGAGGAGAGCGTCGACCGCAGGGGGCCTTTCGACAGCGGGGAGCGCGCGGACGGCGGCGGCGCGCGTCAGCTGCGAAGCAGCGGGCGGCGGACGACGGGTAGGCCTGGCGGCAGAAGAGCGCTCACCCGCGCGGCCAGCCCTGCTCTTCGCGGGATGTCCTCCTTGGTCACCCGCAGAATCCGGCCGCCGGCCTCGACGATCGCGTCGTGACGCCGCTTCTCGGCCACGAGGTCGTCCACGCTGCGGTACTTGGCCCGCCCGTCGTACTCGAGGAAGAGCTTCCACTCCTCCCAGCCGACATCCGTCCACAGCGTGCCGAGCCGCGTGACAACGGGCAGCTGGGTCGCCGGGCGTGGCAAGCCGTCGCGCAGCACCACGAAGCGGGTCGCCGTCTCTCCCGGGGACTCCGCGCCTTCGTCGGCCAGCTCGATCACCGCACGCGCACGCGCGACTCCGTTGCGCCCACGCATCTGGTCCAGAATGTTCAGCGCGACGGTGCGATCGGCGCCGGCACGCATTGCCGCGTCGGCGACGACGAGTCCGGCGACGGGCGAGGAAGACCTGGCGCAGTCGACCATCGTCAGCTCGAGGTCCGTGACCGGCAGCCCTCCGACCGCCGTGAGGTGTGCCTCGTCGAGATGGCCGTCGTGGCGGCGGATGCTGCGGTCCCGTCGAGCCCCGGCCGGCCGGGCTGCCTCACGTGCGTCGCCGTCGGGGTGCGCCAGACCGGCAGACCCCAGACCAACGCGGCGGACTCGTGGCTGAACCAGTGGGGCGCCCGCAGCCGCTCGTCCACCGCGCGCAGCGTGACCAGCGCGCGCTGTGTCGGGGTCAGGCCGGTGGCCGCCGACACATAGGCACCGCGGCAGAGCCGCTCCCACTCGTCGTGACGCAGGTGTGCGGCGATCCGGTTGTGGTCGTTGTCGCGCGCGAGGTGCACCACGGGACCGGCCGCGGGAGGGACCGGCGGCCGGGATCCGGGACGCAACGCCACGCCGGCGACGATGACAGCGTGTGCGAGGCCGTCACGTCGGGACCGCCGGCGCTTGGGCGGCGAGGCGCGCGAGCGCGGGCTGTGGTCGGCTCGGCACCAGCGCACCCGCTCGGCATCACCGCTGCAGTGGGGCACCAACCCGCCAGCTCGGCCGCAGCTCGCCAGCTCGGCCGTGGCGCACCGGCTCGGCACCAGCTCCCCAGCTCGGCTGTGGCGCACCGGCTCGGCACCAGCTCCCCAACTCGGCACTTCGGTGCCAGATCGGTTCACGCATGTGCCGAACCCGCACGAAAGTGCCGAGTCGGGGGCAGCATGAGGCAGCGCGGGCGTCAGCGGGTGCGGTCGGGCCTGGCGCGGCAGGAGACGGGGCGGCCCGGCAGGCGACGAGTCGGCGGCAGGCGACGGGGGCGCGGCAGGAGACGGGCGGCCCGGCGGGAGACAGGTCGGCCCGGCGGGAGACAGGTCCGCGCCCGGCGGGCGACGGGGCGGCCCGGCAGGCGGCGAGTCGGCGGCAGGCGACCGGGCGGCCCGGCAGGCGGCCAGCCGGCGGCAGGAGACGGGGCGGCCCGGCAGGCGACGGGGCGGCCCGCTGGGTCAGGCCTGGCCGTCGAAGAGGGACGTCACCGAGCCGTCGTCGAAGATCTCCCGGATGGCCCGCGCGAGCAGCGGCGCGATGGACAGCACGGTCAGCTTCTCGAACCGGCGGTCCTCCGGGATCGGCAGGGTGTCGGTGACGACGATCTCGCGCGCGCCACCGGACTGCAGCCGCTCCACCGCGGGGTCGGACAGCACGCCGTGCGTCGCGGCGACCAGCACGTCCTTCGCCCCCGCCTCGAGCACCACCCGCACGGCCTCGGCAATGGTGCCCGCGGTGTCGATCAGGTCGTCGACGAGCACGCACGTGCGTCCCTCGACGTCGCCCACCACCCGGTTGGCCACCGCGCGGTTGGGCCGGCGGATGTCACGGGTCTTGTGGACGAAGGCCAGCGGCGCCCCGCCGAGCTTGGCTGCCCACTGCTCGGCGACCCGGATGCGGCCGGCGTCCGGGGACACCACCGTGACGTTGGGGACGTCGACGCGCGTCCGCACGTACTCGACGAGGATCGGCATGGCCCACAGGTGGTCCACCGGTCCGTCGAAGAAGCCCTGGATCTGTGCCGCGTGCAGGTCGACGCTCATGATCCGGTCGGCGCCGGCCGTCTTGAACAGGTCGGCCATCAGCCGGGCCGAGATCGGCTCGCGGCCGCGGTGCTTCTTGTCCTGGCGGGCGTAGCCGTAGAACGGAGCCACCACGGTGATCGTCTTCGCCGACGCGCGCTTGAGCGCATCGGTCATCAGCAGCTGCTCCATGATCCAGGTGTTGACCGGCGCGCAGTGCGACTGCAGCACGAAGGCGTCGGCGCCGCGCACCGACTCCCCGAACCGCGTGTAGATCTCGCCGTTCGCGAAGTCGTAGGCCGTGGTTGGCACCAGCTCGACGCCGAGGTGCTCGGCGACGGCTGTGGCCAGCTCGGGGTGCGCCCGACCGGAGACGAGGACGAGGCGCTTCTCCCCGTCGGTGCTGATCAGGCCGGTGGTCATCGGGCGGTGTCCTTCTCGTCGGTCGCGGGCTCGTCGGGTGGGGCAGGCTCGCCGCCGGGCGGGGCACCGGCCAGGGGGCCGCGAGCCCGCTCGGCCGCCAGTGCCGCCTGGGACCCGGGCCTGGTGCGCCGCACCCAGCCCTCGATGGTCCGCTGCGCACCCGAGTTGACCGCCAGCGCTCCCGGCGGCACGTCGCGACGCACCACGGTGCCGGCCCCGGTGAACGCGCCGTCGCCGATGGTCACCGGCGCGACGAACATCGTGTCCGCGCCGATCTTCACGTGCGACCCGATCACCGTGCGGTGCTTCGTCGTCCCGTCGTAGTTGGCGGTGACGGACGCGGCGCCGACGTTCGTGTGCTCGCCGATCTCGGCATCCCCGATGTAGCTCAGGTGCGGCACCTTCGAGCCGGTGCCGATGGTCGAGTTCTTCGTCTCGACGAAGGCGCCGATCTTGCCGTCGGTGCCGAGCATGGTGCCCGGCCGCAAGTAGGAGAAGGGGCCGACGTTCGCGTTCGGCCCGATCACCGAGAGCGAGCCATGGCTGCGCACGACGACCGCGCCCGGCCCCACCTCGACATCCGTCAGCGTGGTGTCGGGCCCGATCGTCGCGCCCTGGGCGACCACCGTGGCGCCGTGCAGCTGCGTGCCCGGCAGCAGCGTGACGTCCTGCGCCAGCTCGACGTCGACGTCCACCCAGGTCGTCGCGGGGTCCACCACGGTGACGCCCGCGCGCATCCACTCCTCGAGGACCCGGCGGTTCATCTCGGCGCGGATCACCGCGAGCTGCACCCGGTCGTTGACGCCCTCCACCGAGATCGGGTCGTCGGTGAGCAGCGCGTGGACACGGCGGCCCTCGGCGTGCGCGAGCGCGACGACGTCGGTCAGGTACAGCTCGCCCGCGGCGTTGTCGCGGCCCAGACGGCCCAGCGCGGTGCGCAGCACGTCGGCGTCGAAGACGTAGGTCGACGTGTTGATCTCGTGGATGGCACGCTGCTCGCCGTCCGCGTCCTGCTCTTCGACCACCGCGACGACCCCGCCGTCCGGGCCGCGCAGCACCCGCCCGTACCCCGTCGGGTCCACCACCTCGGTGGACAGCAGCGTCACCGCGTTGCCGTCCGCGGCGTGCGCGGCGAGCAGCTCACCCAGCGTCCCGGCGTCCAGCAAGGGCACGTCCCCCGCCATGACGACGACCGCCCCGGCCACCGGCTCGCGCTCGTCGAGCGCCGCGAGCGCCACCTGGACCGCGCGCCCGGTGCCGGGCACGTCGTCCTGGTCCGCGACGATCGCCTCGGGGTCCACCAGGCGCAGATGGTCGACGACGAGGTCGCGGCCGTGCCGGACGACGACGGTCACGCGCTCGGGTTCGAGCGCGCGGGCCGCGGCCAGCGCGTGCGCGAGCATCGAACGTCCTGCGAGCGTGTGCAGCACCTTGGGTGTGACCGACCGCATCCGGGTGCCCTCCCCCGCGGCCAGCACGACGACCGCGGCAGGGCGGGGAATCGTCACCTCTCGAGGGCTCCTCGCGGATTGCGCTGGGCTGACCCGGGGCTGACCCGGACCGGCGGACCGTCGCCCCGAGCCTACCGCCCCGGCGGGCGGCGGCGTTCCGGCGGCGCGGAGTCCCGCACGCACGCCGTACGCTCGTTGACGTGGCTACCTTCTCCGCAGTGACGCGACAGCATGTCCTCCAGGCGATTGCGGAGTGCGACGAGCGGGGTGCCGACGACTTCCTCGGGGTGTACGGGTACGGACCCTCGCGCGGCTACGAGCTGGTCCACGAGGGGCACAACTACGACTCCAGGGCGATCCTCGGCGTCGCCCACCGCTTCGCGACCGGCCGGGTAGCCACGGCCGACGAGTTCCACGGCGGCCAGCACGCTGCCGCAGCGGTGCTGCGCAAGTGCGGTTTCGAGGTGACCGAGCCCCCCTCGACACGGCCCGCGGCACGCCCTGCCGCGCCCCGCACCCCGCGTGCGACGGCGGCGCGCCCGGGCGCGCCGGCGCGGCGGCCCCCCCTGGCCGACCGGCCGCTGCCCATCTGCCCCACGTGCTCGATGGCACTGCCGGGGACGGGCGTCTGCGACAACTGCGGCTGACGCCGCCGTACGGCGGACCACAGCGCCGCGCGCAGCCTCCTCCGGTGGGTGACGCCGGCGCCAGGACCTGCGCACGGGGCGCCGCAACTTGTTTCGAACTGGAGCGCACTAGGGTCCGTCTGCAGGCTGCTGCCCGCAACCCACCAGCTGCGCCGTGGCGCAGCAGAGAGCTCTCGTCTCGACCAGGAGTCTCCATGTCATCGCCCGACACGTCTGGTCCATCGGCCAACCCCGGCGGGCCCGCCCGCCCCGCGAGCATCCGCGACGTCGCGCGAGTCGCCGGAGTCTCCCCCGGCACGGTGTCGAAGGTGCTCAACCGTCACCCCGGCATCGCCACCGCGACGCGCGAGCGGGTCCTGGCGGCGAGCCGTGAGCTGGACTACCGGCCCAACGAGATGGCGCGCGGAATCTTCGCGCGCCGCAGCTTCACGGTCGGGCTCATCACCTCGGACAGCTTCGGACGCTTCAGCGGGCCGATCATGGCCGGCGCGGAGGCCGCCCTCGGGGCAGGCAAGCTGTCCGTGATCATGGCCGACAGCCATGGTGACGCCCAGCGGGAGCGCCAGCAGATCGCCGCCTTGCGGGGTCGGCGGATCGACGGCCTGATCGTCACCGGGCGGTGCTCCAACCCCCGCCCGCCGGTGGGCCAGCAGCTCCCGTTCCCCGTGGTGTACGCGCACACGCCCTCCGACGACCCGGACGACTGCTCCATCATGGTCGACGACGAGCAGGCGGGCCGGCTGGCGGCCGAGCACCTCCTCGCCGCCGGTCGCCGGAGGATCGCCCACATCACGGGCCCGTGGGACTTCGATGCCGTACGGCTCCGGTTGCACGGGTTCCGCGAGGTGCTCGACGGACACGGGATCGCCCCGGTGGGGGAGGTCAAGGCGGGCTTCTGGTGCGAGTCCTGGGGCCGGGACACCGTGCGCCAGCTGCTCGACGAGGTGCCGGACCTGGACGCCATCTACTGCGGCAGCGACCTGCTCGCGCGTGGTGCGCTCGACGGCCTGCGAGAGGCCGGCAGATCGGTCCCCGACGACGTGGCGGTCATGGGCACCGACAACTGGAAGCTCATCGCCCTCGCGGCTCGGCCACCGCTGACGACGATCGACCTCGACCTGCACGAAGTGGGCCGCCGAGCCGCCCAGCTGCTGCTCGAGGCCATCGGCGGG
>DASWOL010000065.1:0-1664 GCA_036398695.1 Cellulomonas sp.
GGCGTGCTCCACGAAGTACTGCACGACGTCCTGGTCGCACAGCCAGTCGCCGCCCGAGACGGTGTCGGCGAAGTGCTGCTCCAGGGAGTCGTCCTCGCCGACCACGCCCGCGGCGCCGCCCTCGGCGGCCACCGTGTGCGACCGCATCGGGTAGACCTTCGAGATGATCGTGACGTCGAGCCCGGGGTGGGCGGTGGCCGCGGCGATCGCGGCGCGCAGGCCGGCCCCGCCGCCGCCGATCACCGCGACGTCGGTGCGGATCGTGTGCATCAGCGGCTGCCCGCCGTCGGGGCGACCGTCATGGAGAGCACGTCGAGCGCCGAGTCGAGCTGCTCGGGCGTGACGGCGCCGGAGTCGACGTGGCCGAGCGCGACGACGGCCGCCCGGATCGTCAGGTCCTGCGCGACCGCGTGCTTGACGACCTTCGCGGCGGCCTCGTAGCCGATCAGCCGGTTCAGCGGCGTCACCACCGACGGGGACGACTCGGCGAGCTGGCGGCAGCGGTCGCGGTGCGCGACCACCCCGGCCACGCACTTGTCGGCCAGGTGCCGCGAGGCGTTCGAGAGCAGGGACACCGACTCCAGCAGGTTGCGGGCCATCACCGGCAGCATCACGTTCAGCTCGAACGCGCCGGACGCACCCGCGAACGTCACCGTGGTGTCGTTCCCGATGACCTGCGCGGCGACCATGAGCACGGCCTCCGGGATCACCGGGTTGACCTTGCCCGGCATGATCGACGACCCGGGCTGCAGGTCCGGCAGTGCGATCTCGCCGAGGCCCGTGCGCGGGCCGGAGCCCATCCAGCGCAGGTCGTTGCAGATCTTGACCAGCGACACCGCGACCGTGCGCAGCGCGCCCGAGGTCTCGACCAGGGAGTCCTGCGCACCCTGCGCCTCGAAGTGGTTGCGGGCCTCGGTGACCGGCAGGCCGGTGTGCTCGGCGACCAGCGCGATCACCCGCTGCGGGAAGCCCGCCGGGGTGTTGATGCCGGTGCCGACCGCGGTGCCGCCCAGCGGCAGCTCGGCCAGCCGGGGGAGGGCCTGCTCGACGCGTTCGGCACCCAGCCGGATCTGCGCCGCGTAGCCGCCGAGCTCCTGGCCGAGCGTCACGGGTGTCGCGTCCATCAGGTGCGTGCGCCCCGACTTCACCACGTCGGCGAACTCCTCGGCCTTGGTCTCCAGCGTCGCGGCCAGGTGGCCGAGCGCGGGCAGCAGGTCGCGGACCACGGCCTGCGTCGCGGCGATGTGGATCGATGCCGGGAACACGTCGTTCGACGACTGCGAGGCGTTGACGTGGTCGTTCGGGTGCACCGGGGTGCCCGCACGTTCCGTGGCGAGGGTGGCGAGCACCTCGTTCGCGTTCATGTTCGACGAGGTCCCGGAGCCGGTCTGGAACACGTCGACCGGGAAGTGTGCGTCCCAGCGACCCTCGATCACCTCGTCGGCGGCGGCGACGACCGCGGCGGCGACGTCCTCGGGCACGACGCCGAGCTCGGCGTTCGCCAGCGCGGAGGCGCGCTTGACCTCGGCCAGCGCCGCGATGTGGTGCCGGGAGAGGCCGGTGCCGGAGATCGCGAAGTTCTGCACGGCGCGCTGCGTCTGCGCACGGTACCGGGCGTCGGCGGGCACCAGGACCTCGCCCATCGTGTCATGCTCGACGCGGAA
>DASWOL010000066.1:0-17649 GCA_036398695.1 Cellulomonas sp.
CCCGGAGGCGGTGCTGGACGCCCCGGTCGAGGCGACCGTGTTCGACACCGGGAACCCGTACGTGCTCGCTCCGCACCTGGCCGCCGCCGCCGCGGAGCGGCCGTTGCGGTCCGACGAGCTCGGGCTGTTCGGCCCGCACGCACCCGCGGTGCTCGACGACCTCGTCGCACGCGGATGGCTGCGGCGGCGCGCGTCGGGCTGGTACTGGACGCACCCCGAGCCCGCCTCCCGGCTGACGGACCTGCGCGGCGCCGGCGGACCAGCGGTCCGCGTGGTCGAGGGCGAGACCGGCGCGATGCTGGGCACGGTCGACGCGCCCGCGGCGGACTCGACCGTGCACGCCGGAGCGGTGTACGTGCACCAGGGAGCGACCTTCGTCGTCGACGAGCTGAACCTCGACGACGGGATCGCCCTGGTGACCCGGCGCGACGTCGACTACGGCACCTGGGCGCGATGGGTGACGTCGACCGAGATCAGCAAGGTGGAGGCGGAGGTCGCGTGGGGGCCGGTGACCTGGGGCTTCGGCGAGGTCGACGTCACCAGCCAGGTGCTGAGCTACCAGCGCAAGCGGCTGCCGGACCTGCAGGTGCTCGGCACGCACGACCTCGACCTGCCCGCGCGCACCCTGCCCACCACCGCCGTGTGGTGGGCGGCCCCGGCCGACCTGCTGCTCGCGGCGGGCGTCACCGCCGAGCTGGCTCCCGGAGCGCTGCACGCCGCCGAGCACGCGTCCATCGGCCTGCTGCCGCTGCTGGCCACGTGCGACCGGTGGGACCTCGGCGGGCTGTCCACCGTGCTGCACCCTGACACCGGGCACGCCACCGTGTTCGTCCACGACGGGTACCCGGGCGGCGCCGGGTTCGCCGAACGCGGGTTCCACCTCGGGGCCACGTGGCTGCGTGCCACGCGTGACGCGATCGCCGGCTGCGGCTGCGCGGCCGGCTGCCCGGGCTGCGTGCAGTCGCCGAAGTGCGGCAACGGGAACGAACCGCTGGAGAAGGACGCCGCCGTGCGGCTGCTCGACGCGGTGCTCGCCCACGCGCCGGCGTGACCGCGCCGCCTTGCCGCGGTATCGGGCCGCCGTGCCTCGGTATCGGGCCGCGCGTCGGTGTCGCGGCGGCCAGGCGCGGCTCCCGGCGACTGCCGCCGTTGCCCCGGTCACGGCGAGCGCGGACCGGCGAGAGCGCGGGCGCGAGCCGTGCCCAGCGATGTCCGCACGGCGGCGTCGACTGCCACGCGCCCGAGCGCACGTTCGGCGCAGGCGACGACCACGCCACCGTTGTGGATCGCGACCTCGCCGGCACGGACGCACGGATCCACGGTGCCCGGCTCGCCGAACGACTCTCGCTGGGCTTCGCGGGCCGCCGCGAGCGCGGACAGGTCGGCGACCCCCTGGGCACGGGCGTGCGCGACGGTCGCCTGGACGTGGAGCCCGAGCGCCGTGGCGAGCACCACGAGCACGCCCGCGACCGCGAGCACCAGCACGGAGCCCGAGCCGTCGTCCGTCCGCCACCGGCGGCGTGAATCCGGACCTGGCCCTAACCCTCGCCCTAGCCCTCGCGCTCGCCCTGGGCCTGGTTCTGGCCCTGGTTCTGGCCCTGGATCTGGCCCTGGATCTGGCCCCAGTTCCGGCCCGAGTTCTGGCCCTAGTTCGGGCCCTGGCCCCGGCCGCGGTCTCACGGCTCGGCCGGCAGGCCGGCCGTCGACCGGGCGACGAGATCGTCGAGCAGCCGCCCGCCGAGCACAGGCACGCGCACGGTGACGTCCACCCACGTGCCGTCGCGACTCACCGTGACCTCGGCGGCCGGCCCCGCGGAGCGCGTCACGACCGCCGCCACGGCCTGGTCGTCCCCGCCCAGGGATGCGGCACGCGCCCCGGCCCGGGCGGCGTCCGTGCAGCGGATCTGCGCCACACCGGCCGCCACCAGGGTGAGCACCAGGCCCAGCAGGGCGACGACCGTCACCATGCCGATCGCGAGCTCGACGCTGACGCTTCCCGCCTCGCGAGCCACGCCCGGCGGCCCGGACCGATGCGGGGCCCGCCGCGACGTCACTGGTCGAGCGCGCGGTGCACCAGGCCGGTCAGCAGGCCGCGCACCTCGTCGCTGCGGAGCACCAGCGCCAGCAGACCGGCGAAGCCCACCGCCGCCAAGGTCACCATCGCGTACTCGGCGGTGGCCATCCCGGCGTCGCGGCACGTGCCCCGCAGCCGCTCGGCCACCCTCCGTCGCCGCTGCCCCAGCCTTGCCCTCGCGTCCCGCATGTCTCCTCCAGTCCTCGTGGTGCGCCGACCCGCGGCCGGCCCGACGAGGGTGTGACATCCGTCCCGCCGAAAGGACGCGCGGCGCCCGCCGCGGGTGCGAGCTGCCGGCAGGGGCGGGCTGTGGACGACTCAGCCGAACAGCCCCGAGGCCAGCGACACGACCACCGGCACGAGTCCGATCAGCACGAACGCCGGCAGGTGGCACAGCCCGAGGGGGACGACGAGCTGCACGCCCAGCCGCCCCGCCGCGGCCCGCGTCTCGGCGCGCCGGCGGGAGCGCAGCCGGTCCGCGGCGGTCCGCAGCAGCGGCACCGGGGACGCGCCTGACGCCCACGCAGGCTCCAACGCCGTCGCCACCGCCAGCGCCGTTCCGCCGGCACCCGTCCACGCGACGGCCCAGGGCGCTCCGAGCGCCAGCGCGCGGGCGGCGCGGACCATCGCCTCGCCGCTGACGCCCGGCCACGACGACCCGACCGCCGCGAGCGCCGCCGGCACCGGCGCCCCGGCTGCGAGCGCCACCGCGACCAGATCGAGCAGGAGCGTCGGGTCGGCCTCGGCGGTGGTCACCCCCGCACGCGCGAGCAGCCACCGACGAGCCCAGGCGGGGATGCCGGGATGCCCCGAGGAACGGGACGGGCGAGATGGGCCAGATGGGCCAGATGGGCCAGATGGGCGCAGCATCGTGGACGCTGCCGCCGCGGGCGGGCGCGAGCGTGCGTCCCGGTCGGAGGCAGATCGGCGGAGGGCCCACGGCAGCACCGCCAGCACCGCCGTGACCAGCACCACCGCGCTCGTCATGCCGCATCACCGGCACGATCACCGGCACGCGCCGCCCGGCGGAGCAGGGCACCACTCCACCATCGCCCGACGAGGATCAGCATCACGCCCAGCGCCCCCGCCGCCGAGCCGAGCCCGCCGCCGAGGAGCACACGAGCCGGGTTCGCCCCAAGAACCGTGCCGAGCACCACGCCGAACAACGGCAGCCACGCCAGCACGCGCGCCGACGAGCGCGGTCCGGCCAGCGCCGCCTCGGCGTCGGCGGCCGCCTCGGCCTGCGCGGCGATCGCCGCGGCGACCTGCTCCAGCACGTCCGCGAGAGGTGCGCCCAGCTCGTCGGCCACCCGCGCGGCCACGATCACCGCGTGCAACGACGGGCCGGGCGACCCGCGCGCCCGACGCGCGGCGCGTTCACCCCCGGTCATGACCGAGAGCTGCGCGGCGGTCGGCACCCGGTCGGGCACCGGCGAGCCCAGCACGAGGCTCCACGCGTCCGCCGGCGCGGCGCCTGCCCGCAGCAGCGACGCCACCTCGACCAGCGCCGCGGCGAGACGGCCGCCGCCGCCGGCGTCTCGATCGCGGCCGGAGAGCGAGCGCCACACCCGGCGCCCCCTCGAGCGCGCGTCGCGACCCGGGAAGCGCCCGCTCCGGCGGCCGCCGCCCTGTCGGGGGTCGCCTTGTCGGGGGTCGCCCTGTCGCGGACCGAGCCCTCGTGAACCGAGCCCTCGCGGACCGACGCCCGCGGGACCATGCGGCGGTCCGGCGGCGAGGCAGACCGCCGCCCCGGCCAGCATCCCGGGGAGCAGGTCGGCGCTCGTCACCACGCGCCACCGGCCGTGACCGTCGCGCCCGCGTCACCCGGCGGCGCGAGCACGGCGAGGTCCTCGGACGCCGATGGGGCCAGCTCGTGTCCCAGCCGACGCGCCAGCAGCGGCCAGCCCTGCCCCGGAGTCACGGCGCCGTCCGGTGAGCATCGCAGGGCCGGCACCACCTCGAGTGCACCGCCCGCCGAACGCCGCACCACCCCCACCTCCTCCAGGTGCCGCACCGACCGGCCCGGCCCCGCCCGACGCAGGTGCAGCACCGCGTCCACCGCCGAGGCCGCCTGGGCCGCCAGCGCGCCGGACGACAGCCCGGCGAGCGAGCCGAGCGCCTCGAGCCGGGCCGGCACGTCCGACGCCGCGTTGGCGTGCACCGTGGCGAACCCGCCCTCGTGGCCGGTGTTGAGCGCGGCGAGCACGTCGCGAACCTCGGCACCCCGGCACTCCCCGAGCACGATCCGGTCCGGCCGCATCCGCAGTGCCTGGCGCACCAGCTCCGGCAGGTCCACGCGCCCGGCGCCGTCCACGTTCGCGCGCCGGGTGACCAGCCGCACCACGTGCGGATGGGCGGGGCGCAGCTCACCGCTCTCCTCGATGACGACGATCCGTTCGTCGGGCGGCACCAGGGACAGCAGCGTGGCCAGCAGGGTGGTCTTCCCCGACCCGGTGGCTCCGGACACCAGCACCGAGGCGCGCGCGGCCACCAGCGCCCGCAGCACCGGGACCAGCGGAGGCGGGACGGTTCCGGATGCCGCCAGCTCGTCGAGCGTGAACGGGCGCGGGCGCACCACCCGCAAGCTGATCAGCGCGCACGAACCGCCCACGGGCGGGAGCACGGCGTGCAGCCGGGTGCCGTCGGGCAGCCGCGCGTCGACCGTGGGCGCCGCGTCGTCCAGCCGCTGCCCACCCGCCGCGGCCAGCCGAACGGCGAGCGCGCGCACCTCGCCCGCTGAGCTGAACGCCGTCGTCGTGCGCTCCAGCCGCCCGCCGCGTTCCACCCACACCTCGTCCGGCGCGTTGACCAGCACGTCCGTCACCGCGGCGTCGTCCAGCCAGCGCTGCAGCCGGCCGGCGCCGAACAGCTCGTCACGCACCTCGCCGACGGCGCGCTCCAAGTCGTGGGGGCCGAGCACCGTCCCCGCCTCCCGCACCGCATCGGTCACCGCCGCGCGCAGAGCGGCCTCGTCGACCCGCGGATCGCCCGGCACGGCGCCGTGCGCACCGGCACCGATCCGCGCCCGCACGGCAGCGACGAGCCCGACACCCGCGAGCGCCGAGCGTCCCTCGGCGCTGGTCCCTGCCGCGCCGGCCCGCTGCGGCCGTCGGCCGGACGCGGCCAGCGGCGTCGAACGCAGCTGCGGGCCCTGCGCACCTCGGCCCGAGCCGCCCACGTCGGCACTCACGGGGCACTCATGGCACGTTCGCCAGGATCGCGGCCGCCGCGCGGCCGGCCGGACCGCGCGGCGGGAGCACACCCTGCTCGCCGGCGCGCGCCACAGCCCGGTCGGCGCGCCCGGCCCACACGACCGGAAGCCCGACGGCCTCCGCCAGCTCGGTGGCGCCGAGACCGCCGGGCGCCGGGCCGCGCACGACAAGCCCGGCCCGCCCCTGTCCCAACGCCGCGCCCAACGCCAGCGCACCCGCCACGGACCGCAGGTCGCGGCCCGCGACCAGCACGACCCGGTCGCACAGCCCCACCACGGGATGCCCGGCGAGCGTCGCGGAACGCCCGAGGTCCACGACGACGCATCCGGACGCCTGCGCCAGCGCGGCGACCACGTCCCTCGCCGCGGACGGATCGACCGGCCCCGGCCGCGAGCGGTCCGCCGACAGCACCGCGACCCGGCCCCAGCGCGGCAGCAGCGCGACGATGTCACGCCCGTCGACGTCCCCGCGCGCGTGCGACAGGTCCGGCCAACGCGCCCCCGGCTCCTCCTCGAGCCCGACGAGCACGTCCACCCCACCGGCGGCCTCGTCGAGGTCCACGAGCACCGTCGCCGTTCGTCGTGAGGAGCGTGATGCGACCAGGGCGGCCAGCGTCGAGGCGCCAACCCCGCCGCGAGCCCCGACGACGCCGATGACGATGCCACCGCTCGCGGCGGCCGAGGCGCTCGATCCGGACCATGGCAGCTCGTCCCGCACCAGCACCTCCTTCCGACTGCGGACTCGCCATCGCGTGCCTGCCGTGACTCCGTGACGGCGTGAGCCCTCATCCCCGCGGTGGGGCTCCCCGGACGGTCACTCTGACGGACCGGGCCGGCCGCCGGCGTCGA
Source organism: Cellulomonas sp. (assembly GCA_036398695.1). Taxonomy (GTDB): domain Bacteria; phylum Actinomycetota; class Actinomycetes; order Actinomycetales; family Cellulomonadaceae; genus Cellulomonas. Next base: position 6,135 of record DASWOL010000066.1, read on the forward strand.
CCAAGCCCGGCCCGGGAGCGAGCCGCTCCGGCGCGCGGCTGTGGTCGGCTCACCGTCTGCACCGAGCTCACCGGTTTCACGGATCTCACGGACCTCACGGCCTTGCTGCACCCTCCCGGTGCGGGAGGTTGACGAACGCCGCCCGCGCGTCGCACGTCGCGGCTACTCTCGGCGGCAGAGCCACGGCCCACGGGAGGGGAGCATGGGCGGCAGCCCGCGTGCGGCGGCGTTCTTCGACCTGGACAAGACGATCATCGCGACGTCGTCGGCCACGGCCTTCAGCCGCCCGTTCCTCGCCGAAGGCCTGCTCACCCGGCGCTCGATGCTGCGCGCCGCCTACGCACAGCTTCTCTTCGTGATGGGCGGCGCCGACGAGGCGCAGACCGAGCGGCTGCGCGCCCAGCTGTCCCGCATGGTCACCGGGTGGGACACCTCGCAGGTGTCGGCGATCATCCGTCAGACCCTGCACGAGTCGATCGACCCCACGGTCTACGCCGAGGCGGTCGCCCTCATCGGCGAGCACCATGCGGCCGGCCGCGACGTCGTCGTCGTCTCCGCGTCCGGTACCGACCTGGTGCGGCCCATCGCCGACCTCGTCGGCGCCGACCATGTCATCGCCTCCCGGATGCAGGTGGTCGACGGCCGCTACACCGGCCGGATCGACCGCTACGTCTACGGCCAGGAGAAGGCCGAGGCGATCACGGAGCTCGCGTCCGCGCAGGGGTACGAGCTGGCCGCCAGCTACGCCTACTCCGACTCGATCACCGACACCCCGATGCTCGACGTCGTCGGCCACGCCTTCGTCGTCAACCCCAACGGCGCGCTGCACCGGCTGGCCGACGAGCGGGGCTGGGGCACGCTGCGCTTCGAACGGCCGGTGAGCCTGCGGCCCTTCGCGACGCGTCGCTCGCGTGCGGCAGCCGCCGGGGTCGTCGGGCTCGTCGTGGTCGCGGCGGTCCTCGGGTGGGTGCTCGGCCGGGCCCGGCGGCGCACGACGAGCGCGTGAGAGCAGTCCACATCGCGGTCGGGCGTTCCGCCATGCGGCCGCCCGCCCTGGCCCACCTGCGGCGACGCCCACAGGGGTAGGCAAGGTGCCCGCAACGGGCTATCAAGGAGCCACAACTGAAGAGTCGAGGGCACCCACGGGCAGGAGAGCCCCCCTAGGGGCAGGTCGACCGGGCTGGTCCCGTTGCGACACGTACGGTGCACGCATTGATCACCCTCGAACCTCAGGACAGCGGCGGCGTCCCCGGACGGGGCGCCGTCGTTGGTGTGTCCAGGGCCGACCGCCCGGCCCGCCTCCCGCGCTCATCGCGCGGCACGTGCCCACAATGGCCGCATGGTCTCGGCGCCGAGCGTCTCGTCGTCCATCACCGCCCGCCTGCGCGTGCGCGCCCGGCCCACGGCCGTCAGCGAGCTGACCACCACGATCGAGGCCGCCGGCGGCGTCGTCACCGCCCTCGACGTGCAGTCCTCCGGCCGCGAGCAGATGACCGTCGACGTCACGTGCGACACCCGCGGGGAGGAGCACGCCGCCGCGATCGTCTCGTCGATCGAGCACCTGCCCGGCGTCGTCGTGGACCGGGTCAGCGACCGCACGTTCCTTGCCCACCTGGGCGGCAAGCTGTCCATCGAGGCCAAGGTGCCGCTCCGCAACCGCGACGACCTGTCGATGGTCTACACGCCCGGCGTCGCGCGCGTGTGCGAGGCGATCGCGGCCCGGCCGGACGACGCCCGCCGCCTGACCATCAAGCGCAACACCATCGCCGTGGTCACCGACGGCACCGCGGTGCTGGGCCTCGGCGACATAGGTCCGTTGGCCGCGCTGCCCGTCATGGAGGGCAAGGCAGTGCTGTTCAAGCGCTTCGCCGACATCGACGCGTTCCCCATCGCGCTGGACACCACCGACGTCGACCAGATCGTCGAGACCGTGTGCGCCATCGCGCCGGTGTTCGCCGGGATCAACCTCGAGGACATCTCCGCCCCGCGCTGCTTCGAGATCGAGCGACGGCTGCGCGAGCGGCTCGACATCCCCGTGTTCCACGACGACCAGCACGGCACCGCGATCGTCGTCGTCGCCGCCCTCACCAACGCGCTCAAGGTGGTCGGCAAGCAGATGGGCCACGTGCGGATCGTGCTGTGCGGGGCGGGCGCCGCCGGCACCGCCGTGCTGCGGCTGCTGTTCGCGGCCGGCGCGCGTGACGTGGTCGTCGCGGACGTCGAGGGGATCGTCCACCCGGGCCGTCCTGGGCTGCCCGACTCGCTGCGGTGGACCGCCGAGCACACCAACGCCCGCGGCCTGACCGGGCCGATCGCCGGCGCCCTGGCTGGGGCCGACGTGTTCGTCGGCGTCTCTGCGCCGGACGTCATCACCGGCGACGACGTCGCGACGATGGCCGACGACGCGATCGTGTTCGCCCTGGCCAACCCCCGCCCCGAGGTGGACCCGGACGAGGCGGCGCGCTACGCGACGGTGGTCGGCACCGGCCGCTCGGACTGGGCCAACCAGATCAACAACGTGCTGGCCTTCCCCGGCGTGTTCCGCGGCCTGCTCGACGCGCAGTCGCACACGGTGACCGAACAGATGCTCCTCGCCGCCGCGTACGCCCTGGCCTCCACCGTGCGCGACGACGAGCTCAACCCCACCTACATCGTGCCCAGCGTGTTCCACCCCGACGTGACGTCGGTGGTCGCAGCGGCGGTGGCCAACGCCGCCCGGCAGGCGTACTGGGGTTAGCAGGCCATTCGTCCTACGAATTTCCGGGAGAAGCCCGCAGCCTGGTGCCCGTGCTGAGCATCGAGCAGAACGTCGACCTCCAGGCGGACGCTGCCGTCCACAAGGCCGAGCTGGCCGGCACTCCCGGCGTCTTCCTGGTCCGCACGATGCTCGCGGGCGCCTACATCGGCATCGGCGTGCTGATCATGGTCACGGCGGGCGGGCCACTGAAGCAGGCCGGGTCGCCCTGGGCGCCGCTGGTCCAGGGGCTGGTGTTCGGCGTCGCGCTGACGATCGTCGTGGTCGCCGGGGCCGAGCTGGCCACCTCGGCGATGATGATCCTCACCCAGGGCGTGTGGCGGCGGGTCGTGGCGCCCGGCCGCGCGGTGCTGGTGCTGCTCGGCGTGCTGGCCGGCAACCTCCTGGGCTCGATGGTGTTCGCGGCTCTCGTGCACGCCTCCGGCGTGCTCGCGCCGGGCACGGCGGGCGGGGACACGCTCGCCGGGATGATCGAGCACAAGGCGGCCGAGACCGACGGCCAGCTGTTCGTCCGCGGCATCCTGTGCAACCTGCTGGTCTGCCTGGCGATCTGGTGCGCCGGGCGGCTGGAGTCCGAGGGGGCGCGCATCGCGGTCGTCTTCGCGTGCGTCATGGTGTTCATCACCTCCGGCTTCGAGCACGTGGTGGCGAACATGACCACCTTCTCGCTGGGGCTGTTCGGCGGGCTGCCGCACGCGAGCGTCGGCGAGTTCGCCCGCAACGTGCTGTGGGTGGGGCTGGGCAACGTCGTCGGCGGCGCGGTGCTCGTCGGCGCGGCGTACGCGTACGGCGCCCAGCGGCACGCGCGCCACGAGCCGGCCGCCGGCCTCGTCGACGCCGGCGAGGCGCGCGACACGGGCGTCTGACACGGCGCGGGGACTCGTGAGCCAATAGCGTGAACCTCGGCACGCGCCCCCCGGCGCGAGGCGAGGCGAGACGAGGAGCAGGCGATGAGCACCTCCGACGAGAAGCACGCCCCCGATCCGCAGACCCCGGCCGACGAGGCTGTCGAGCCGGCTGAGTCTGCCGAGAGTGCTGGGCCTGGGCCGATCGTTGCCACGACCGGCGACGACGAGCCGGCCGCCGCCGGCAAGGCTGCCGAGGTGACGGGCGCCGAGGGAGCCGTGGTCGAGCGGAGTGCCGACGCCGCACCCGTCGGCGGCAAGGAGGCCGACGAGGTGGTCCGGCCGCCGCACGACGAGGCGACCGAATCGAAGGAAGCCACGTCCCAGGCGCCCGCCGCGCCGCCGACTCCTTCTGCGCCGTTGACACCCACTGCGCCGCTCGCGCCGGCATCCGCTCCTTCGTCGCTCACCTCGTCGACCGCCCCCGTCACCCCCGCTCGCGCGGCCGCTCCCACCACCCCCGTCGCGACGTCCGCCGCGTGGCAGCCGCCCACGGCGACGCCGGCGCTGGGCACCACGGCGCCGATGCGGCCGCCGGTGCCCCCTTCGACGCCGGCCGACGACGAGGCGAGCGCGCGCCACGCCGCTCTCCGCCCGGCACCCGTGCCACCGGCGCCGGCCGTCCCGCCAGGGCCGCCGGCGGCAACGTCCGGTCTGCCCCAGCGCACTCCGCTCCATCCCGTCCCCAGCGGCGGCGCCGCGGGAGCTTCCGGGGCCGGTGCGGCTGGTGCGGCCGGTGCGGCCGGTGCGGCCGGTGCGGCTGGTGCGGCCGGCATAGCTGGGGGGGCCGGTGCCGTCGGCACCGCCGCGGGTGCAGCCGCAGGCGCAGGTGCAGGCAAGGCGGCGGGCACGGCGACCGGCGCTGCCGCAGCAGCCGCCGTGCCCGCGGGCACCCCGGCCTCGTCGGACCTGTTCCCGGACCCGAACGCCCCGCGCACCATCACCGTCGGCACCCATGTGCTGGGCGTGATCGTCGGGATCCTGCTGCCGCTGGCGTCCACGCTGGTCACGGTGCTCGGCGTCTCGCGGATCCTCGCGGTCGAGGTCGACGGCTGGGCGGCCAAGGTGGACGTGCTAGGCATCGTGCTGGTCACGTTGGGCGCGCTCCTGCTGCTCGCGTGCGCGCTGCTGTCGCTGTGGACGCCGTCCGTCGGGCTCGTCGGCGGCTCGATCCTCACGCTGGCCGGTGGGTTCGCGCTGTTCGCGCCGGGCCTGACGCGGACCGGCGTGCTCGACGTGCTCACCTCCGAGGGCTGGAAGCCCACGGTGGTCCAGTCGGTGGTGGTGGCGACGTCCGGAACGGTCGTCGTCATCGGCGTGCTGCTGCTCGGCGCCGGGATCGTGTCGTCCGTCGCCCGCCGGCACGGCATCCACCTCGGTGCGTTCCGGGAGCGTCACCGCGCCTGAGGCGGACGATCTCGGTGCGGCGGCTTCCGCCACGCCGTCGGCGGTCTGGGTCTAAAGTCCCACAAAGCACACCCTGCACCGCCGTCGTTGCCGGAGGACGCCGTGACCGACCCCACCGCCGAGCCCAGCGGACTGGAGAACCTGCTCGTCGAGGAGCGCCGCTTCCCGCCGAGCCCCGAGTTCGCCGCCCAGGCGAACGCCCACCGTGACCTGTACGCCTGGGCCGCTGCCGACCGGGTGGGCTTCTGGGCGGACCAGGCGCGCGAGCTCGTCAGCTGGACCACGCCGTTCACGCAGACGCTCGACTGGTCGCAGGCGCCCTTCGCCCGCTGGTTCGCCGACGGCACGCTCAACGCGTGCGACAACGCGGTGGACCGGCACGTCCGCGAGGGCCACGGCGACCGCGTCGCGCTGTACTTCGAGGGCGAGCCCGGCGACTCCCGCACCATCACCTACGCCGAGCTGCAGCGCGAGGTGTCCCGCGCGGCGAACGCCCTGGAGGCGCTCGGCGTCGGCACCGGCGACCGCGTCGCCCTCTACCTGCCGCTGATCCCCGAGGCCGTCATCGCCATGCTCGCCTGCGCGCGGATCGGCGCTCCGCACTCGGTCGTCTTCGGAGGCTTCTCCGCCGAGGCGCTGCACAGCCGGATCCTCGACGCGGAGGCCAAGCTCGTCGTCACGGCGGACGGCGGCTTCCGGCGCGGCAGCCCCTCGCCCCTCAAGCCGGCGGTCGACGAGGCATTGGCGAAGGGTGCGCCGAGCGTCGAGCACGTGCTCGTCGTGCGGCGCACCGGGCAGCCGGTCGCCTGGACGGACGGCCGGGACGTGTGGTGGCACGACGCCGTGGACGCCGCGTCCGACGAGCACAACCCGGTGGACCTGCCGGCCGAGCACCCGCTGTTCATCCTGTACACGTCCGGCACCACCGGGAAGCCCAAGGGCATCTTCCACACCACGGGCGGCTACCTCACGCAGGCCGCGTACACGCACCTCAACGTCTTCGACCTCAAGCCGGAGACCGACGTGTACTGGTGCACCGCCGACATCGGCTGGATCACCGGGCACTCGTACGTCGTCTACGGCCCCCTGGTCAACGGGGCGACGCAGGTGATCTACGAAGGGACGCCAGACACCCCGGACCGCGGTCGCTGGTGGGACGTGGTGCAGAAGTACAAGGTGTCCATCCTGTACACCGCGCCGACGGCCATCCGTACGTGCATGAAGTGGGGCGACGACATCCCCGGGGCGCGGGACTTGTCCTCGCTGCGGGTGCTCGGCTCGGTGGGGGAGCCCATCAACCCGGAGGCGTGGACCTGGTACCGGCGCGTCATCGGGGGCGACCGCACGCCGGTGGTCGACACGTGGTGGCAGACCGAGACCGGCGCGATCATGATCTCCCCCTTGCCCGGCGTCACCGAGGCCAAGCCCGGCTCGGCGCAGGTGGCCCTCCCCGGCATCGGCGCCGACATCGTGGACGACGACGGCAACGCCGTGCCCAACGGCGCCGGCGGGTACCTCGTGCTCACCGAGCCGTGGCCGTCGATGCTCCGCGGCATCTGGGGCGACCCGGACCGCTACGTGGACACCTACTGGTCGCGGTTCCGCGGGCTGTACTTCGCCGGCGACGGCGCCAAGAAGGACGACGACGGCGACATCTGGCTGCTGGGTCGCGTCGACGACGTGATGAACGTCTCCGGGCACAGGCTGTCCACCACCGAGATCGAGTCCGCGCTCGTCGCCCACCCGTGGGTGGCCGAGGCCGCGGTGGTGGGGGCGTCCGACGAGACCACCGGCCAGGCGGTCGTCGCGTTCGTCATCCTGCGCGGCGACTCCGAGGGGCTGACGAAGCCTCCCGCCGAGGTCGAGGCAGAGCTGCGTGCCCATGTCGCGACACAGATCGGCCCGATCGCCAAGCCGCGCCAGATCCTCGTCGTCGCGGAGCTGCCGAAGACGAGGTCGGGGAAGATCATGCGGCGCCTGCTGCGCGACGTCGCGGAGCACCGCACGGTCGGAGACGCGACCACCCTTGCGGACTCGTCGGTGATGGAGCTCATCGCGGCCGGCCTGGCGAACCCGTCGTCCGCCACCGACTGACCCCGCCCGCCGTCCCCGCCCCGCCGCCGGCCCCGCTTCGCCGCCGTCCCACCACCCCGCCCCCGTCCAGCGCCCCGCCGCCGCGCCGTCCCCCCGCCCCCCACCGTCCCGCCGCCAACCAACTCGCGCGCTACCTCCGTCCGACCGCTGTCGCCTGCCCTGGGCACGACACCCTGCCTCCAACCGGGCCGCGTCGGCACTTCGGTGCCGGTTCGGCACATCGATGCGCCGAGTCGACACCGAAGTGCCGAGCCGGCGGACAAAGGCGTGGAGAGCGAGCAAGCGGGAGCGAGGCGCCGGCGGCTGAAGGCGATGCGGACGCGGCCGTCGGCCCCGGCGGGCGACGCGACGACCCGCCTTCCAACCGCAAGCCCGCGTCGGCACTTCGGTGCCAGTTCGGCACATCGATGCGCCGAGTCGACACCAAAGTGCCGAGCCGGCGGACAGAGGCGTGGAGAGCGAGCAAGCGGGAGCGAGGCGCCGGCGGCTGGGGGCCATGCGGACGCGGCCGTCGGCTCCGGCGGGCGACGCGACTCCCTGCCTTCCAACCGCGAGCCCGCGTCGGCACTTCGGTGCCAGTTCGGCACATCGATGCGCCGAGTCGACACCAAAGTGCCGAGCCGGCGGACAGAGGCGTGAAGAGCGAGAGGGCGGGAACAAGGGGCCGACGGGAGCCGGGGGGCGGGGGCGGCGGCCGGGGCGGTGGGCGCGACGAGATGGTTGTTTGGGGCCGCGGTGGGCCGGGTTTGACCTGACGATCAATCGGCTTTGACCTGCGGAAACAATTCCTCGAATCGATTCGACTTCAACGCGCTCGCGGGACTAGCCTCGGTGACGAGGCGTCCATCGACCAGCCCGCGGCCCACGTTGCCACGGCGCGACGCCCCGCCCACCCCCCGTCGAAACGCCACGCCCCTGATGACCAGGAACCTCACCCTCGGGCCCCCCACCCGCCTCATCGTGCTGTTCACGTTGCCGCTCCTCGTCGGCAACGTGTTCCAGCAGCTCTACCAGTTCACGGACGCCGCGGTGGTCGGCCGGCTCGTCGGGCTGGACGGCCTCGGGGCGGTCGGGGCGACCAACGGCCTGGTGTTCCTCCTCATCGGGTTCACGTGGGGCTCGTCGGCCGGCCTGGCGATCCCCACCGCACGAGCCTTCGGCGCGGGCGACATGGCGGCGATGCGACGGTTCGTCGCGGCCGGCGTCTACGTCTCGATCGCCATCGCCGCACTGATCACGGTGGTCGGCTCGCTCGCGGCACGCCCGCTGCTGCAGCTGATGAACACCCCGCCGGAGCTGATCGACGGCTCGACGGCGTTCCTCGTGACGACGTTCGCCGGCTCGGCCGCGATGGTGGCGTTCAACTTCCTCTCGTCGACCATCCGCGCGCTGGGCGACAGCCGCACGCCGCTGGTGTTCCTCGTCATCTCCTGCTGCCTCAACGCCGGCCTCGTCTACGTCTTCGTCGCCTGGCTGCACCTCGGCGTGCGCGGCGCCGCGCTGGCCACGGTCACCGCCCAGCTTGTGTCGGTGGCGCTCTGCCTGCGGCTCATCTCGCGCAAGATGCCGGAGCTGCACCTCAGCCGCGAGGACTGGCGGCCGCGCCGCGAGCTGATGGCCGAGCCGGTGCGGATCGGGCTGCCGATGGGCTTCCAGATGTCGGTGATCGCCATCGGCAGCCTGGTGCTGCAGTACGCGATCAACGGCCTGGGCGCCGAGTCGGTGGCGGCCTTCACCGCCGCGATGCGGGTGGACCAGCTCGCCGCCGCGCCCCTCAACTCGTTCGGCATCGCCATGGCGACGTACGTCGCGCAGAACCGCGGCGCACGCCAGTGGCGCCGGATCCGGGTCGGTGTCTTCCGCATCAGCTTCGTCTCGGTGGCGCTCGCGATCGTCGTGGGCCTGACGCTCATCGCGGTCTCCGGGCCGATCGCCCGGCTCTTCGTCGGCGGCGGCCAGGACTACGTCGTCGCCCTGGTGCGCCAGTACTTCGTCGTCAACGGCGCGCTGTACTCGATCCTCGCCATGGTGTTCATCATGCGGAACACCGCGCAGGGGCTCGGGCTGTCCGCCGTCCCGACGCTGTCCGGGTTCCTCGAGCTGGTGATGCGCGCCTCGGCCGGGCTGCTCCTGGTCCAGCACCTCGGGTTCCTGGGCGTGTGCCTGGCCGCGCCCCTCGCCTGGACCGGCTCGGTGATCCCGACCTCCGTGGCGTGGGTGATCCAGCGTCGCCGCCTGATCGAGGCCGAGGAGCTGGAGATGGCCTGCCCTGCCGCCGGCCTCGTGCGATCGCAGTCGGACGCCGAGCCGGAGGCCGTCTCGGAGCTGGAGGCGGTCGCGGAGTCCGTGCCGATGGCAGCCTCGGCCTGACGCCTCAGTCCCGCGCCCGCGCCGCGAGGAACCGTCCGATCACCGGCAGCTCGCCGATCCCCTCGGCGCCGGCCATCGCCACGGCCTGCGTCGCGACGTACTCCGCGGAGTCGAGCACCACGTAGCGCGGCACCCACTCCGGGGAGAACTTCTCGTTGAACGCCGCGAGCGAGCTCATCTGCGTCTGCTCGGACAGCCGCTGGAGCACCGGCCGCACCAGCGGGTCCCACGGCGACCCGCCCTCGCCGGCGAGCATCTCGCGCATCACCGCGAAGTTGAGGCCCACGCGCCGCCCGCCCTGGCGGACCACCGCCTCGACGGTGCGCACCACCGTCGTCTCCATTAGCCCGTTGGGCAGCTTGCCGGCGTCCAGGCGGCGGCGCATCACGTCGAGCGACCAGCCGCCGTCACAGGGCGCCCACTGGCAGAAGGCGTCCACCCGGCCGTCGGCGTCGCGCGTCACCGAGAACAGGAGGTCGTCGTCCGCCGGGTCGAACAACCGGGACAGCGTCATCGAGAACCCGCGCTCGGCCTCGCCCCGACGCGACTGCGTCGCCACCTCGAGCACCTGGCGTCGCGTCTCGTCGTCCAGCGCGGTGACAGGGACCACCGTCGTGACGTAGCCGGCGCGCTCCACCCGATTCGCGGCCTGCCGCAGGCCCTTGTGCGCGTGGTCCGCCAGGTCGAGCGACGCGCCGTCGACGATCGCCTCGCTACCCAGGTAGACGGACCGCAGCCCCGACGCCTCGTAGACGGGCAGCCAGTCCGCCGAGGCGCCGAGCACCGCGAGCGACCAGCCGAACGTCGCCACGTAGTCGCAGAACTCGGCCCACACCTCGGCGCGCTCGGCCACGGGCCCGATCGGGTCCGGCGAGACCAGGCACACCCCGCCGCGCACGGCGTGAGCCACCACCGAGTGGCCGACGAAGAACCAGTCCTTGTCGTCGCGCAGCGCGAAGTAGTCCAGCGTCCCGCCGCCGAAGGCCCGCACCACCGTGCGCGCCCGCTCACGCTCGGCGAGGTGCGCGGCCCGCGGCAGCGGCGCCGGGGTCCGCGACGACGTGAGCGACCACAGCAGCACGACGACGAACACGGCGCCCAGCACGGCCGTGATGGCCGTCGACGCGTGGTGCAGCTGCGCCCGCCGCACGGGGTCACGGCTCGCCGCCAGGGCGAACGAGGCGACGACGGCGCCGAGCGCCACGGCCCCGGCCAGCGCGAGGGCGGCGGCCCGGCGCGCGTCGCGACGGCTCGGCAGCACGGGGAACGCCCGCCGCTGCGTCGCGAGCCACACCGCCCCGCCCAGCACCACCACCGTCGCCGGGATGTCCAGTCGATGCCACAGGTGCAGCGCTCCGGAGAGCGTCAGCAGCGCGACGGTCGCGCCCCAGGCCAGCCGGTGCCCGCGCCGCAGCCCGCGCGCGCCGACGAGCAGGCAGGTGGCCGCCAGCACGATCGACGGCCGCGCCGCGTTGCGGCCGATGTCCCACGCGACCTCGTCGAGCACCGCCACCGGACGCCAGGCGCGGTGCCGCACCAGCGCCAGCAGCGTCACCAGGGCGATCGCGACGACGACGCGCGAGGCGACGGCCCGGACGCGCACACGGCGCCGGTGCTCGGCGAGCACGCCGCGCTGGTCGCGCGGGTCCACGGCGGCAGGCACCCGGCCAGTGTGGCAGTGAACGTCAGCCGCCGAGCACCTTCAGCAGGTTGTGCACCGCCTCGCGTCCGGCGCGGTTGGCGCCGATCGTCGACGCGCTGGGGCCGTAGCCAACCAGCTGGACGCGCGGATCGGAGGCCACCTGCGTGCCCTGCATGACGATCCCGCCGCCGGGGGTGCGCAGCCCGAGCGGAGCCAGGTGGTCCAGCGCCGCACGGAACCCGGTGGCCCACAGGATGGTGCTGACCTCCACCTTCGTCGGCCCGTCCGTCCAGCCCGCTGGCGCCGGCCCGTCGGGGAAGACGACGCCGTCGGCGACGACCC
>DASWOL010000067.1:0-9995 GCA_036398695.1 Cellulomonas sp.
GGGGGAGCAGGGCGCCAAGACCCTGCGCGGCGGCACCATGGAGGACGTCATCTTCGCCGGCACGTCCGCGCGCCCCCCGCTGGGCCGCGCCGAGGTGTCGCTGACCATCGACAACGCCGACGGCCACCTGCCGATCGAGTACTCCTAGGTGACGATCTCGCGGACGCTGTTCCGCAACGGCGGTTCGGAGTACGCGATCAACGGCCGCACCTGCCGGCTGCTCGACATCCAGGAGCTGCTGAGCGACACCGGGATGGGCCGGTCGATGCACGTCGTGGTGGGCCAGGGCAAGCTCGACGAGGTGCTTCGGGCCACCCCCGAGGACATGCGCGCCTTCGTCGAGGAGGCCGCCGGCGTGCTCAAGCACCGCCGCCGCAAGGAGAAGGCGCTGCGCAAGCTCGACGCGATGGCGGCCAACCTCACCCGGGCGACCGACCTGACCGCGGAGATCCGCCGTCAGCTCGGCCCGCTCGGCCGGCAGGCCGAGGTGGCGCGCAAGGCCGCCGTGGTCCAGGCAGACCTGCGCGACGCGCGCGCCCGGCTGCTGGCCGACGACCTGGCGCAGCTCCAGGCGCAGCTCGCGCAGGAGGTCGCGGACGAGACCGCGCTGCGGGAGCGGCGCGACGAGGTGGAGACGCAGCTGACGACGACACGCGCCCGCCTGGCGGCCCTGGAGCGCGAGGCGGCCGAGGCGGCACCCCGGGCCACCGAGGCCGGCGAGCTGTGGTACCGGCTGTCGGCACTGCGCGAACGGCTCCGGGGCACCGCCTCGCTGGCCGCGGACCGCGCCCGCCTGCTCGGCGAGCCGGGGGCGGAGCGCGCGCCCGGCCAGGACGTCGACGAGCTCGTCGCGCAGGCCGAGCGAGTGCGTGCCGCCGAGGCCGAGCTCGTCGCCGAGGTCGAGGTGGCACGCGCCGCGCTCGAGGTGGCCGTCGTCGCCCGCCAGGCCGCCGAGCAGGAGGCGCAGGCCGCCGAGCGTGACCTGGCCGGCGCCCTGCGCGCCGCCGCCGACCGGCGCGAGGGCGTCGCCCGCCTGGCCGGCCAGGTCGGTGCCCGACGCAGCCGTCTGGAGGCGAACGGCGAGGAGATCGGCAGGCTGCGTGCCGCGCTGGCCGCCGCGGAGAGCCGCGCGCACGAGGCGACCACGGCGTTCGCCGCCCTCGAGACGCAGGTCACCGGCGCCGAGGAGGGCGAGGAGGGCCTCGACGCCGCCCACGAGGCCGCCGCCGCCGGGGTCGAGGACGCCCACGCCCGGGTGTCGGCGCTGTCCGACGAGCTGGCTGCGGCCGAGCGCGAACGTGGCGCGCTGACCGCCCGGGCCGAGACCCTCGAGCTGAGCCTGTCGCGCAAGGACGGCGCCGGTGCGCTGCTCGCCGCCGACGCGCTGACCGGCACCATCGGCTCGGTGGCCGCACTGCTGTCCGTCGACCCGCGCGACGAGGAGGCCATCGTCGCCGCCCTCGGCCCGCTGGCCGACGCGGTCGCGGTGGAGTCCGTCGAGGCCGCCGTCGACGCGATCCGCTACCTGCGCACCGAGGACGCCGGGCGGGCGACGCTGCTGGTCGGCTCACCGGACGACGACATCCGCGCGCTGGGTGAGCTGCCGGCCGGCGCGCAGCCCGCGATCGAGCTGGTCCAGGCTCCCTCCCGGGTGCGCCCCACGGTGCGCGCCCTGCTGGCCGGGGTGGTCGTGGTCGACGACCTCGCGGCAGCCCGCGCCGTGCTGGCGGCGCGTCCCGACCTGGTGGTCGCCACCCGCGCCGGGGACCTGCTGTCCGGCCGGCGGGCGTCCGGCGGCTCGTCGGGCGCGCCGTCCGCGCTGCACCTGCAGGCGGCGCTGGACCAGGCGCGCTCCGGCGCGCAGGCCGCGACCGCGACCGCCGAGCGGCTGCGGTTCGAGCTCGTCGCCGCGCAGCAGGCGCGCGCCGACGCCCAGGCGGAGTACGACCGCACGCTGGACAGGCTCAACGAGTCCGACGCGGCGTTGGCGGCCGTCGCCGAACAGCTGGCGAACCTCGGGTCCGTCGCGCGGTCGGCCCGGGCCGAGGCCGACCGCCTCCAGGCCTCCCTCGACACCGCCACCCACGCGCTGGAGGACGACACCGCGGCCCTCGCCGAGCTGACCGCGCGCCTGGGCGCCGTCGAGGCCGAGCCGGCCGAGTCCGAGGCGAGCATCGCGACCGGCACCGCCGACCGCGACCGGCTCGCCGGCGCGGCCGCGCACGGCCGGGCGCGCGAGACCGAGGCGCGGCTGACCCTGCGCACCGCCGAGGAGCGTGCCCGGGCGCTCGCCGGGCGGGCCGAGTCGCTGGAGCGGGCCGCGCAGGCCGAGCGCGAGGCGCGCGAGCGGGTCGCCCGGCGCGAGGTGGCGCGCGCCCGGCAGGCGGCGACGGCGCGGGCCGTCCACGCCGGCGCCGTGCGCACGCTCGTGGTGCTCGAGCGGTCTCTGACGCGGGCGTCCGACGAGCGGGCGGCGGCCGAGGCCGCCCGTGCCGAGCGCGACGCACACCTGGTGGCGGCGCGTTCCGCCGCCGAGTCGCTCGCTGCCGAGCTCGCCCAGCTGACGGACGTCGCTCACCGCGACGAGGTGGCGCGCACCCAGCAGCGGCTGCGGGTGGAGGCGATGGAGCAGCGCTCGGTGCAGGAGCTGGGTGTCGATCCCGAGGTGCTGGTCGACGAGTACGGGCCGCACCGGAGCGTCCCGGTGGTCGTCACCGGCGACACCGCCCCGGCCGATGCCCCGGCGGAGGTGCCGTACGTGCGCGAGCAGCAGGAGAAGCGGCTCGCCGCGGCCGAGCGCGCCCTGGCGCTGCTCGGCCGTGTCAACCCGCTGGCCCTGGAGGAGTTCGAGGCCCTGGAGGAGCGGCACCGGTTCCTCACCGAGCAGCTGGCCGACCTCAAGAAGTCGCGTGCCGACCTGATGCAGATCGTCGCCGACATCGACGAGCGCGTGGAGCAGGTGTTCGCCGAGGCGTTCGCCGACACCGCGGCCCAGTTCGAGGTGGTGTTCCCGCGACTGTTCCCGGGGGGCGAGGGCCGGCTGGTGCTCACCTCCCCGGACGACATGCTGGCCACCGGGGTCGAGGTCGAGGCGCGGCCCGCCGGCAAGAAGGTCAAGCGCCTGTCGCTGCTGTCCGGCGGCGAGCGGTCGCTGACCGCGGTCGCGCTGCTGGTCTCGATCTTCCGTGCCCGGCCCTCGCCGTTCTACGTGATGGACGAGGTCGAGGCCGCGCTGGACGACACCAACCTCGACCGGCTGCTCGAGCTGCTGCGCGAGCTGCGTGCCAGCTCCCAGCTCATCGTCGTCACGCACCAGAAGCGCACCATGGAGATCGCCGACGCCCTCTACGGCGTGACCATGCGCGGCGACGGCGTGTCCACCGTGATCAGTCAGCGGCTCCGGGAGGACGTGCCCGCCTGAGAGGCCTGCCCGCGGGGTTCGCCCGCGGGGTTCGCCCGCGGCGCCCGCCTGAGGGGCCCGCACGGTGAAGGTTTCGTGACACGTGCGTGCGGTCGCCCCGCCTGGGGTGCAGACCTCCCATGACCCGGGCGACGATGGCAGGCATGGCCGTTCTCGTCGTCGTGATCCTCGCCCTGCTCGCTGCCGCCGCCGTGGTACTGCTCGCGACGGCGCAGGCGCCACGCCGCGACGGCGAGCACCCGCTGCGAGCCTTCGCCCGGGGACTGCGCTCCTGGCTGCGCCCCGACGCCGAGCAGCAGGCCGAGGCACGCGCCGCCGCCGCCGACCCGGTCGACGTGTCGCTGGAGCAGATGCTCCGGGCGAACGTGGAGGCCGGCGAGGGGTACCTGCAGCCGGAGGAGATCACCGGCTCGCTGCACGCCGCCGCGGTGCGCGTGATGCCCGGGCGCGGGCGGGACGACGACGAGGACGGAGCCTTCACCGACCGGTGACGTGACCGGCGGTCACCGGCGGTCAGCGGCGACCGCCGCCAAGCGCGGCTGACCGCCGCTGACCTCCCGCAACCGCGGGGGCAGTCCCCGTCAGCCGCCCGCGACCGCCGGCAACCGCGTCGGCAACCGCCGTCAGCAGCCCGCAACCGCCGTCAGCCGCCGGCGACCGCCGTCAACCGCCGGCGACCGCCGTCAGCCGGCCGCGACCGCCGGCGACCGCACTGCCCGTGCGACGTGCCGGCCCCCGGGCCGGGCGCAGGAAGTCGCGTCGGGCCCGCGCGGACCGACACACTGTCCCGGTGAACCACGAGATCCTCACCTGGCTCCTGGCCGGCGGCGTGCCGCTCGTCGTGATCGTCGCCGGCATCGGCACCGCCGTGGGGCTCCGCCGCCGCCGCCGGGCACCGGGGGCGCAGGTCGAGGCACCTTCCGGGACCCCTGCGGCTCCGCCGGCGTCCGACGAGCGCCCGGGGGCCGCCGGACCAGGCGTTGAGGCCGGCGTGCCGACCGCGGCCGACACGTCGGCGCCACCCGCGGTCGAGGCGCCGACTGCGGTCGAGGTCCCGGCACCCCGCGCGGTGGAGACGCCGGCGCCCACGGTGGGTCGCCTCGCGCGGCTGCGCGACCGGCTGGCCCGCTCCGGGTCGCCCCTCGGCGCGCGGCTGCTCGCCGTGCTGTCCCGGGATCGGCTGTCCGACGCCGACTGGGACGAGCTGGAGGAGACGCTGCTGCTGGCCGACGTCGGGGCCGGCCCGAGCGGCGAGCTGATCGACGCGCTGCGCACCCGTGTGCGCGTCACCGGGACGAGCGACCCGGAACAGGTGCGCGCCATGCTGCGCGAGCAGCTCGTCGCGCTCGTCGACCCGAGCCTGGACCGGGCGCTGCACACCGCCCCGGCCGTCGGCCAGGACGGCGCGCCGGCCCCGGCGGTCGTGCTCGTCGTCGGCGTCAACGGGACGGGCAAGACGACGACGGTCGGCAAGCTGGCCCGCGTGCTGGTCGCCGACGGGCGGACCGTCCTGCTGGGCGCGGCCGACACGTTCCGTGCCGCGGCCGCCGAGCAGCTGACGACGTGGGGAGCCCGCGTCGGCGTGGAGACGGTGCGGGCGGACCGCGAGGGCGCGGACCCGGCGTCGGTGGCCTTCGACGCCGTGCGCACGGCGCGCGACAACGGCGTGGACGTGGTGCTGGTGGACACCGCCGGCCGGCTGCAGAACAAGGCCGACCTCATGGACGAGCTCGGCAAGATCACGCGGGTGCTCACCCGCACGGCGCCGCTGTCCGAGGTGCTGCTGGTCCTCGACGCGACCACCGGCCAGAACGGGCTCAACCAGGCGCGCGTGTTCACGCAGGTCGCCGGCGTGACGGGAATCGTGCTCACCAAGCTGGACGGCACCGCGAAGGGCGGCATCGTCGTGGCGGTGCAGCGCGAGCTCGGAGTGCCGGTCAAGCTCGTCGGGCTGGGCGAGGGCCCGGACGACCTGGCGCCGTTCGATCCGGAGGCGTTCGTGGACGGCCTTCTCGGAGCCTGAGACAGGGCGCGGATCGTCACACGATGTTTACGTCGTCTCCACTGCCGTGACGCACTCGTAACGCGTGGGGTGATCGGCGGAAATCGGGCACCAGCACCGTTGTGTCCGCGGCGGGCCGTCCGGCTCGCCACGGGAGAAACGGGTACTGCAGATGGTGACATCGCTACTGGCGGCATCTTGTGACCCTGCGGCTTCGTCCGCCACAGCGTTCTGCCTCAACACGGGCAACAACGCGTGGATGCTGACGTCAGCCGTGATCGTCCTCATGATGACGGTCCCGGCACTGGCGTTCTTCTACGGCGGCATGGTCCGGGGCAGGTCCGTCCTGAACATGCTGATGATGAACTACATCGCCGCGGGGACCGTCGGATTCGTGTGGCTGCTGTGGGGCTACTCGATGGCCTTCGGGACCGGGATCACGGGGATCAACCAGTTCTTCGGCAACCCCTTCCAGTTCTTCGGCCTGCAGGGGCTGACCGAGGCTGCGACGGACGGGTCGGCAAGCAGCTTCAGCCCGCTCGCCGCGAGCGGGGTGCCCGCCTTCACGGTGGTGGCCTTCCAGGTGACGTTCGCCGTGATCACCGTGGCCCTCATCACCGGCGCGATCGCCGACCGGATCAAGTTCGGCTCCTGGATCGCGTTCACGGTGATCTGGGCGACCTTCGTCTACTTCCCGCTGGCGCACATGGTCTGGGCCGGCGGCTTCCTCGGTGTCGGCGGGTTCATCTCCCAGCACCTGTCGACGCCCATCGACTTCGCAGGTGGCACCGTCGTGCACATCGACGCCGGTGCCGCTGGCCTGGCGCTCGCGCTGCTGCTCGGCAAGCGCAAGGGCTGGCCGAAGGAGCCGATGCGGCCGCACAACCTGCCGTTCGTCATGCTCGGTGCCGCCCTGCTGTGGGTGGGCTGGTTCGGCTTCAACGCCGGGTCCGAGGGTGCGGCCGACGGTGTCGCGTCCCGCGCGTGGCTCAACACCTTCGTCGCCACCTGCGTGGCCATGCTCGCCTGGCTGGCCACGGAGAAGGTCCGCGACGGGCACGCGACGTCGCTCGGTGCGGCGTCGGGCATCGTCGCCGGCTTGGTCGCCATCACCCCGGCCGCGTCCTCGATGGACACGTGGGGCGCGATGGTCGTCGGCCTGGTCGCCGGCGTGCTCTGCGCTCTCGCGATCGGCCTGAAGTACAAGCTGGGCTTCGACGACGCGCTCGACGTGGTCGGCGTCCACCTCGTCGGCGGCATCACCGGCACGGTGCTCATCGGGCTCCTGGCGACGAACAACCAGGGCGCCTGGTTCCCGACCGGGGCCCAGAAGGGCCTGTTCTACGGCGGTGGCGGCACCCAGCTGCTGACGCAGGTGCTTGCCGCGGCCTTCGCCGTGGTGTTCTCCTTCGTCCTGACCTACATCATCGGCCTGATCATCAAGGCCGTCGGTGGCCTCCGGTTCTCGGAGGAGGTCGAGGTCGGCGGGATCGACCTCGCCGTGCACGGTGAGTCCGCGTACGACACGATCGGTGCCCGCATCTCGTCGGAGGTGGAGTGATGACGAAGCTCGTGACGGCAATCATCCAGCCGCATCGGCTGGACGACGTGAAGTCGGCCCTCGAGGGCGCCGGTGTGCACGGCCTGACGGTGAGCGAGGCGAGCGGCTACGGCCGTCAGCGCGGTCACACGGAGGTCTACCGCGGCGCCGAGTACACGGTGGACCTCGTACCGAAGGTGAGGATCGACGTCCTCGTCCCGGACGAGGACGCCACCAGCATCGTCGGCGTGGTGATCCAGGCGGCCCAGACCGGCAAGATCGGTGACGGCAAGGTCTGGGTGACCGCGGTGGAGGACGTCGCTCGCGTCCGCACCGGCGAGCACGGCCTCGAGGCGCTGTAAGTCGCATGACGGCATGGTCGGCCACCTCAGGGCCGGCCGAGCCCGAGCCGCAGGTCCCGTACCCCCAGCCCGGGGTGCGGGACCTGCGGCGTCAGCGGCTCGAGCTGGCCGCATCGCTGTCCGGTCCGGGGTCGGACGGCGTCGCGCGACGACGCGCCGTCGCGGACCTCGTCGCGCGCCGGCTCGGCGAGCTGTGGGGCTCCGCGACCGAGGACCTCGACACGGCCGGGATCGCGCTCGGAGCCGTGGGCAGCATCGGCCGTGGCGACGCCTCGCCCATCAGCGACCTGGACCTGCTCCTGGTCCACGAGGGCCGCGGACGCTCGGCCGACGACCTCAAACAGCTCGCCGAGCGGCTCTGGTACCCGATCTGGGACTCCGGCCTGGACCTCGACCACTCGGTGCGCTCGCTGGCGCAGTGCCGGCAGGTCGCCAGCAAGGACCTGCCGGCGGCGGTCGGTCTGCTCGAGCTGCGGCACGTGGCGGGCGACCCGGTGGTGGTCGCGCGCGCCATGTCCGCGCTGCTCGAGGACTGGCGCTCGGCGGCGCGCCGTCGTCTGCCGGAGCTGCTGTCCTCGACGAAGGGGCGCGCCGACCGGTACGGCGAGTTGGCCTACCTCATCGAGCCGGACCTGAAGGAGGCGCGCGGCGGCATCCGCGACGCCGTGGTGCTGTCCGCCCTGGCGGCGACCTGGCTGACCGACCGCCCGCACGGCGCGGTCGACGCCGCCTACCACCACCTGCTCGACGTGCGGGACGCCGTCCAGCTGGCCACCGGCCGGCACACCAACCGGCTGCTGCTCGCCGACCAGGACGAGGTCGCCACCCGGGTGGGGTTCGACGACCGCGACGACCTGCTCGCCTCGATCGCCGAGGCGGGCCGCGTCATCTCGTACGCGCTGGACACGACGGCGCGCAACGCGCGTCAGGCGTTGCACCGGCCCGCCCCGCCGTTCCTCGTGCGTGGCCGGCGCCAGCCGCCCCGGCTGCGCGCGATCGCCGAGGGGCTGGTGGAGCACGACGGCGAGCTGGTGCTCGCGGTCGACGCCCACCCTGCCGAGGACCCCGTGCTGTCGCTGCGCGCCGCGGCGACCGCCGCGCGGACCGGGCTGGTGCTGTCTCCGGTGACGGTCGCCAGCCTGGAGGCGACCGGGCCCCTGCCGACGCCATGGCCCAAGGCGGCGCGCGCCCAGCTGATCGCCCTGCTCGGCTCGGGGCAGGCGCAGGTGCCGGTGTGGGAGGCGCTCGACCTGGCCGGCGTGGTGACCACCTGGATCCCCGAGTGGGCCGGGGTGCGCAACCGCCCGCAGCGCTCGCCGATCCACCGGCACACCGTCGACCGGCACCTCGTGGAGACGGTGGCGCGCGTCGGCAAGGAATGGCGCGGCGCCGAGGGCTCGGAGACGCTGCTGCTCGCCGCCCTGCTGCACGACATCGGCAAGCGTGCCGGCGCCGGCGACCACCCGACCGAGGGCGCCCGGCTCGCCGGCCCGATCGTCGCTCGGATGGGGTTCGGGGAGCAGGTGGCCGACGACGTCGCACGGCTGGTCCGCGAGCACCTGACCCTGTCCGAGCTCGCCACCGGCGAGGACCTGGCGGACCCGGCGACCGTCGACCGGCTGCTCGAGGCGGTCGACCACCGGGCGGACCTGCTGGACCTGCTGCGCGCCCTCACCGAGGCGGACGCGTCGGCGGCCGGTCCGGCGGCGTGGACCGCGTGGCGCGCCACCTTGGTCGACGACCTCGTCGGCCGGGCCAGAGCGCGGCTGGCAGGTACCCTGGGGACTCCGTCCGACTGACCAGGGCTGAACGAGGACCAGTGTTCAACAACCTCTCCGACCGACTGACGTCGACCTTCCGGAACCTGCGCACCCGTGGCCGGCTCTCCGAGGCGGACGTCGACGCCACCGTGCGCGAGATCCGCCGCGCGCTGCTCGACGCCGACGTCGCGGTGCCGGTGGTCCGCCAGTTCACCGCCGCGGTGCGCGAGCGCGCGCTCGGCGCCGAGGTGTCCGGCGCGCTCAACCCGGCGCAGCAGATCGTCAAGATCGTGCACGACGAGCTCGTCGAGATCCTCGGCGGAGCCACCCGCACCCTGACGTTCGCCAAGCGGCCGCCCACGGTGATCCTGCTCGCGGGCCTGCAGGGCGCGGGCAAGACGACCCTCGCCGGCAAGCTCGCGGTGCACCTCAAGGAGCAGGGCCACACGCCGCTGCTGGTCGCCGCCGACCTGCAGCGTCCCAACGCCGTCACCCAGCTGCAGGTGGTGGGGGAGCGGGCCGGCGTGCCGGTGTTCGCGCCCCACCCGGGCAACCAGGCGTCAGCCGACCTCGACACCCTGCCGCTGGGCGCCGACCCGGTGCGTGTCGCCCGCGACGGCGTGGTGGCGGCCACCGAGCGCCAGCACGACGTGGTCATCGTCGACACCGCAGGGCGCCTCGGCGTCGACGAGGCGATGATGCGGCAGGCCTCGGACGTCCGCGACGCGGTCTCTCCCGACGAGATCCTCTTCGTGGTCGACGCGATGATCGGCCAGGACGCGGTGACCACCGCCCAGGCGTTCGCCGACGGTGTCGGCTTCACCGGCGTGGTGCTGTCCAAGCTCGACGGCGACGCGCGCGGCGGCGCCGCGCTGTCGGTCGCGACGGTGACCGGCCGGCCCATCCTGTT
>DASWOL010000068.1:0-63653 GCA_036398695.1 Cellulomonas sp.
TGGCAGCCGGCGTCCCGGACCTCACCGTTCACGACGCCCGCCGCACCTGCGCAACGCTCCCGGTCGACCTGGACGTGCACCCGCGCGTGGTGATGCAGATCCTCCGCCGTGCCAACATCAAGGTCACGATGGAGATCTACAGCCAGGCCGCATCGGCCAAGACGCGGGAAGCCCTGCGACGACTCGCCGCTGCTGTACCTCGCTGCTGTACGGGCACGAGAAAGCCGGTGTCCGCGGACGGAACACCGGCTCTGACCTGCGTGGGCGATACTGGGATCGAACCAGTGACCTCCTCGGTGTGAACGAGGCGCTCTACCACTGAGCCAATCGCCCGGACGACGTCAGATGGTATCCACACTGTGGGGTGAACTACGAACCGGACTCTGGACGACAAGGCGGACACGGACCACCCTTCTCCGTGTGGGGTTGGGTGCTACGGCCTGGACCCTCCTCATCTCTGCGGGTGAAGACAGTGGAGTCGGTGGCCTCATCGACCGATAACACTGTCATGATGATGGCGGCGCGCGCTCAGAAGGAGGCCCGGTGACGAACTCGACATTCGACGTTCTCGAAGTGGTTGCCATGCAACTCATCGGCGCCGACGCGAGTGTTCTGCCCGTCACCACCGAGCTCGGCTTCCGCACCGGCGACCCGTACACGGTCCGCGCGGTCTTCCGGGGCGCCCAGTCCACCTCCACCTGGCTGATCGGCCGCGAGCTGCTCGACCAGGGCGTGCACGCGACCGCGGACGAGCCGGCGGGTGCCGGTGACGTCCAGGTGTGGCGTGACGAGGACCCGGACTACCTTCTGATCTCCCTGTCCGGCATCGAGGGCAGCGCGCTGCTGGCAGCGCCGACCGAGCCGGTGGCCCGGTTCCTCGCCGCGACCGAGAGCCTCGTGCCGCTCGGCGGGGAGAGCGAGCGCATGGAGGGCGAGATCAGCGCCCTCATCGCGACGCTGCTCACCGCCTGAGCGAGTCGATCCGAGAACGTCGAGCTCGAGGCCGGCACCTGTGGGTGTCCGGCCTCGTTCCGTGTGGGTCCGGTCGGTGACACTCGACCGACAGGTGGCGGGCCGGTTGGACTCTTGTCCGCGGCGTCGGCTAAAGTCATCGACGCACCAGCGAGGCCCGCAAGGGCCGGACAAGGCGCGCGGACGTGGCTCAGGGGTAGAGCATCACCTTGCCAAGGTGAGGGTCGCGGGTTCGAATCCCGTCGTCCGCTCGGAGGCTATCCACGCCGGCTTGAGAGGCCGTTGAGGACGCCGTCTCAGGGTGGAGTGGCCGAGAGGCGAGGCAGCGGCCTGCAAAGCCGTATACACGGGTTCGAATCCCGTCTCCACCTCGGAGCTCCACCAGCACGGGCGATTGGCGCAGCGGGAGCGCGCTTCCCTGACACGGAAGAGGTCACTGGTTCGATCCCAGTATCGCCCACCAGCACTGCAGCCCACAGGCCGCCCAGGGACTTCCCGGGGCGGCCTGTCCTGTGACACCCGGCGGTCGTGCCACACCCGGCCGTCGTGTCACACACCGGCCGTCCGTCACACCCGGCCCACGTCGTCGGCCACCCGCTCGGCCGCGAGGCGCCCGGAGACCAGCGCCGTCGGCACGCCGGTGCCCGGATGGGTGGACGCACCCGCGAAGTAGAGGTTGCCGTACCGCCGGTGCCTGTTGTGCGGCCGGAAGTACGCCAGCTGCGTCACCGTGTGCGCCAGGCCGTGCGTCGCCCCGCGCTCGAGGTTGCAGCGCTCGCGCCACGTGAGCGGCGTGGAGCTCGCCTCCACCGCGATGTGCTCCTCGAGGTCGGTGACCCCTAGGAGCGCCAGCCGCTCGAGCACGGCCCGTCGTGCCTCGTCCCGGGCCGTCGCCCACCGTTGGGACTCACCCTCGGACAGTCGGGGGTCGTCGCCGTCGTACGTCATGTGCCCGGTGGGGACCACGGCGACGATCGTGTCCCGGCCGGCCGGCGCCGCGCCAGGGTCGAGCCGGCCCGGGGCGTGCACGTACAGGCTCGGGCGCTCGGGCAGCGGCAGGTTGCGCTCGATGCGATCGAAGTTGCCGCGGTAGTCGTCGGCCAGGAACAGCGTGTGGGGCGCCAGCTGGGGGTAGCAGGTGTCCAGGCCCCAGAAGAACGAGATCGCCGATCCGGACGAGCGCCGGCGGGCCAGCGCCTGCGCGGCGCGGCGGTCCGGCAGGAGGCGGCGGTACACGTACGGCAGGTCGGCGTTGGCGACCACGACGTCCGCGCGCAGCAAGCGGTCGCCCGCCAGGACCACCCCGTCGGCCCGTCCTCCTCCCACCTCGATCCGCTCGGCGGCCTCGTCGTACTCGAACCGGACGCCCGCCTCGTCGGCGAGCCCGACGAGGACGTGCACCAGGCGGGACATGCCGTCGCGCGGGTACCAGACGCCGTGCGCGAGCTCGGAGAACGGCGTCAGCGAGAAGGTCGACGGTGCCGTGAACGGGCTGAGCCCCATGTAGAGGTCCTGGAAGCTGAACGCGGCACGCAGCCGCGGCGAGCCGAAGAACCTCGCCATGTGGCGGTAGTGGGGTGTCAGGGCCTTGAGCCGCAGCATCCGCGCAGCGTTCGCGGGCGTGAGGAACTCGCCGGCGGTGCGGAAGTCCCGCTCGACCAGGTTCGGCATCGCCAGCTCGTAGTGGCGCCGCCCCTCGTCGAGGTACCGCAGCAGCCCTCCGGTGGCGCCCGGCTCGAAGCCTTCGAGCTGCCGGGACAGGGCGGCGAGGTCCGACGTCAGGTCCAGCCGGGCGCCGTCGTCGAAGACCACGTGGTAGGTGGGGTCCACGCGTCGTGGCTCGAGGTCGCGCTCGAAGTCGGCGCCGAGCGAGGCGAGCTCGGTGCGGTAGAGCAGCGGCATCACCAGCAGGGTGGGGCCGGTGGCGAAGACGTGGCCGTCGCGCGAGAACGCGCCGAGACGCCCGCCCGGCCCGCGGTTCTTCTCCAGGACGGTCACCCGGATCCCTCGCCGCGCCAGGTGGATCGCGGCGGCCAGCCCACCGACACCGGCACCGATCACCACGGCGGAGGTCCCCCGCGGCCCGCGTGGTCCGGTCACCGCCGAACCACCGGCCCGGAACGCTCGCCGGGCTTGCCGGGTTGGCCGAGGTGACCGGGTTGGCCGAGGTGACCGGGCTCGTCGGCATCGCGCAGAGGGGCGGCCGCACGGGCGGAGCGGGCCGCCGCGGCCCCGATGGCGAGGCCGCCGCGCAGGGTGCTGCGCTCGGCGTAGGTCTCCCGCAGCCGGTAGCCGTCCCGTTCGATCGCGTCCAGCACCCACTCGAAGCGCGCGATGTAGGCGTGCCCGGCAAGCCGGCACCGACCGCTCTCGAGCCGTGCCAGGTACACCCGGCCCGCGTCGAAGCACGCGCGGGCCAGCTCCACGCGCTCGCGCACCCAGGCACGCAAGGCCACCGAGCCGGGCTCGTCGGGCGACAGGATGCCGGCGTCCAGCCTCTCGGCAGGGATGTTGACGTACCCGGCGGGCACGTCCCGGCGCAGGTCACGCAGCATGTGGGCGACGTGCGCACCGCTGACGGCCACGTAGCGGGACTCGTCGTGCGGCGCGCCGGCGCCGTGACCGATGCAGTGGTGCAGAGCCTCGGTCACCGCGATCGCGAGTGTGCGCGTGTAGCCGTCCAGCTCGGCTCCCGTCACCCGGCACCCGCGCCGCCCGGCGTCGAAGGCCATGACGTCGAGCATCGAGGTCACCGACGTCCGGGCCCCGTCGGCATCCGTCCGAGGGCCTCCGTCGGGGTGGCGCAGCAGCCCGACGAGCAGCCGTTCCTCCGGTGACGCCTGGTCCCACGGCGTGGGTCCGGTCCCGGCGGCACGCTCCAGCAGGCGGCGCTGCCGCGCGACGAGCTCCAGGCGCTCGGCCGCCCCCGCGAGGTGCTCGTCGACGGCGTCGTCGAGCCAGCGGAAGTACGCGTACAGCGCGAAGGCGTCGCGCCGGTAGGCGCGGTCCGCCAGGGCCCGGATCGTCAGGTACGACTGCATGCTGGCGTGCCGCGTCACCGCGGCGGCGGGCACCTGCCGCACAGCGCGCTGCATCCGAACCTCCCCCGGGGCGCGATGCCGGACCACTTCCGCCAGGGTGGCCGACGATCGGCACCCGATCGAGGGACCTCGAGCCCGGATCTCTGCGAGGGGCACGGTGACGTAGGGTTTGCCTCGGCGATGGATCCCGCCGCGGCCTCGCGCCGCACCTGCCGTCCGGCTGATGGTTCCTGTCGCACGTCAGACAGGAGCACGCACGTGGACGACCCGGATCCGCTGGATCAGCTGCGCAACGACGCGGAGGCTGCCGTGACCCGTTCCCTGTCCCGACCCTGGACCGCACCGGCATCCGGGCGACCGGTGCTCGTCGGCGTCGAGCCGACGCAGAGCCCACGGGTGGTCGCCGAGGCCGCCGACCTGGCCGGGTCGCTCGGCACAGGGCTGGTCTGCGTCTGGGTGGACCCGGCGCACCTCGTGGTCGAACGGGAGCCCGACGGGTCGGTCGACCTGGTCCCGGTCGACTCCGACCACGACGACGACGGCGAGGACTCCCCCGACGACGCACTGGTCGCTCGCCTGACAGCCTGCCTGAACCCGACGGGGGTGCCGTGGCGCTTCGTCTACGCCACCGGGGAGGCGGTGCGTGGCCTCAAGGCCGTCGCCGACGAGCACGACGCCCGGATCATCGTCGTCGGCACGCACCGGGCAGGCCTGGCGCACTGGATGAGCCAGGTGGTCAGTGGCTCGGTCGCCGGGCGGCTGGCGCACACCCAGCGCCGCCCTGTCCTGCTCGTCCCGGCGCCCGCGCACGGCGCCGACCCGGCCGGATCGCACGCATGAGCCGACCGCACCACACCGACCCGCTGCTCGTCGGGAGTGTCGCCGCCGGCGGCGCACTCGGCAGCCTCGCCCGGTACGGGCTGAGCCACGCCCTTCCCGCCCGTGCCGGCTGGCCCGTCGGGACCCTGACGGAGAACCTCGTCGGCGCCTTCCTGCTCGGCCTGCTGCTCCAGGCGCTGCTGGGACGCGGGCACGAGACGCCGCGCCTGCGGTGGGCGCGCCTCACCCTGGGCACGGGCGTGCTCGGCGGTTTCACCACCTATTCGGCGTTCGCCCTCGAGCTGCACGGGCTGCTCGCCGGCGGTCGGCTCGGGGTCGCGGTGGGGTACGCGCTGGTCAGCGTCGTCGGCGGCACCCTGGCCTGCCTCGGCGGCGTGGCGCTCGCGCGTCTGCTGCCGGGCGACGGCGCACCCGCCGCGCGGCGGGCGCCCGCCGAGTCCGCGGCTCGCTCGGAACCCGCCGAGGAGATGCGCGGATGACGCCTCTCCTCGTGGCGGTGGTCGGCGGGCTGGGCGCCGCGACGCGCTTCGTCGTGGACGGCTGGTTCCGCGGTCGGTGGGCGGGGAGGCTGCCGCTGGCGACCATCGCCATCAACGTCAGCGGGTCGTTCGTCATCGGCCTGCTGGCGGGCGCGCTGACCGCCGGCACGCTGCCGACGACGGCCTACACGATCGCCGCCACCGGCTTCTGCGGCGGGTACACCACCTTCTCCACAGCGATGGTCGAGAACGTGCGCCTGGCGCACGCCGGCGACGCCCGCCGGGCTGTCGCCAACGCGCTCGGCACGTTGGTGCTGGCCGTGGCGGCGGCGAGCCTCGGCTTCCTGGTCACCGGTCACTGAGCCAGGAGACGGTCTCCCGAAAGCGCGCCGGGAGCGTGGCGGGGCCGTGCCGGGAGCGTGCCGGGAGGTCCGCGCCGTGTCGTCTCGTGGTCGTCTCGTGGTCGTCTCGTGGTGTGCGCCGGACATTCGGCCACCGTTCACCGTCCCATCACCCGGCACTCCTAACCTCCTGAGCGTTCCGGCCCGACCACGGCGACCACGGCATCGTGCGCGCCCGGGCCCTCCTCGACCGCAAGGAGCACCCCGCATGACCAAGCGCTTGGCACCGGTAGTCCTGGGCCTCGCCGCGGCGCTCGCCCTCACCGCGTGCTCGTCCGGCTCGTCGAGCACGCCGGGCGGCAGCACGACGACGGGCGGCGACACGTCCTCGTCGGCCCCCGCCGCTGCGGTCGACGCCGCCACCGCCACCAGCCTCGCCGACTTCGGAACGCTCGCCGACCTGGAGGCCGCCGCGAAGAAGGAGGGGGCGCTCAACGTCATCGCGCTCCCTCGCGACTGGGCCGACTACGGCGAGATCATCGACGCGTTCAAGGCGAAGTACCCCGGGATCACGGTCAACGAGGCGTCGCCCGACGCCTCCAGCGCCGAGGAGATCGAGGCCGCCAAGACGAACAAGGGCCTGGACACCGCTCCGGACGTCTTCGACGTGGGCCTGACGGTCGCCCTGCAGAACACCGACTACTTCGCCCCCTACAAGGTGGCCGGCTGGGCCGACATCGCGGACTCGCTCAAGGAGCAGTCCGGCCTCTTCACCGGCGACTACGGCGGCTACATGTCGATCGGCTACGACTCCTCGCGCTTCCCGGCCCCGACGAAGCTCGACGACCTGCTGGGTGACAAGTACCGCGGCGCCGTGGCGATGAACGGTGACCCGACGCAGGCGGGCGCGGCCTTCGCCGCAGTCGGCCTGGCCACGGTCCAGTCAGGCGGCACGCTGGACGACTACACCCCCGGCATCGACTTCTTCAGCAAGCTGCAGAAGGCCGGCAACCTGCTCAAGGTCGACGTCACCACCGCGACCGTCGCGTCGGGCGAGACCCCGGTCGTCTTCGACTGGGACTACCTCAACGCGACGCACGTCGCCGACAACCCGGCGTGGAAGGTCGTCGTCTTCCCGGGCGACGGCTACGCCGCCTACTACAACCAGGCGATCAACAAGGACGCCGCGCACCCCGCGGCCGCCCGCCTCTGGGAGGAGTTCCTCTACACCGACCAGGCGCAGAACCTGTGGCTGAAGGGCGGCGCCCGCCCGGTGCGCGCCCAGGCGATGGAGAAGGCCGGCACCCTCGACGAGACCTTGTGGAAGGCTCTCCCGGCCGCGCCGACCACCACGCTGGTTCCCACGGCCGCGCAGAGCAAGGCGGCAGGGGACCTGCTCGGCAAGACGTGGGCATCGGCGATCGGCTGACGACTCCATGACCGTCGCCCTCCCGGTCGACACCATGGCCGGGCCGGACCCTCGTGGTCCGGCCCGGCCCGTGCCGGCATGGCGCGCCCGCCTGGCGCGCCTCGCGGCGCCCCTCGGCCTGACCCCGTTCGCCGCCTACGTCCTGCTGTTCCTCGCGCTGCCCACCGTGCTCGCCGTCGGCACCGGCCTGTTCGACAAGCACGGCGCCTTCACGTGGGACAACCTCAGCGCCCTGGGCGACCCCGTCATCCTGCGCACCTTCCGCAACTCGATCCTGCTGTCGCTCGTCAGCGCGGCCGTCGGGGCGATCGTCGGCGCGCTGGTCTGCGTCGCGACGCTCGGGTTGCGCGAGGGCGGCATGGCCCGCGGCATCATCGACTCCGCGGCGAGCGTCATCGCCCAGTTCGGCGGCGTCATGCTCGCGTTCGCGTTCATCGCCACCATCGGCGTCAACGGCATGGTGACGAACTGGCTCAAGGGCACCTTCGGGCTCTACATCTTCGCCCACGGCGCGTGGATCTACGCGATGCCGGGCCTGTACCTGCCGTACATCTACTTCCAGGTGCCGATGATGGTCATCACGTTCCTGCCCGCGCTGACGGGCCTGCGGCCGCAGTGGGCGGAGGCGACGCTGACGCTCGGGGGCACCGTCCGCACGTTCTGGGCCCGCGTCGCGGTGCCCGTCCTGGCGCCGTCGTTCTTCGCCAGCTTCCTGCTGCTGTTCGCCAACGCGTTCTCGTCGTACGCCACGGCCGCGGCGCTGGCCAGCCAGGGCGCCGAGATCGTGCCGCTGCAGATCCGCGCCGCGCTGACCAGCGAGACGGTGCTCGGCCGGGAGAACCTCGCCGGCGCGCTCGCGCTCGGGATGATCGTGGTGATGGCGCTGGTCATGTGGGCCTACTCCGCCGTGCAGCGCAGGGCCGCCCGGTGGCAGGGATGAACCCCCAGTCCGGCACCATCGCGCCCAGCCGGTGGCTGCGCACCACCATCCTGACGGTCGTCGGCCTGGTGTTCGCGATCCCACTGGTCGGGATGGCCGAGTTCACGCTGCGCGCCAAGACCGGCGGCCACGGCTTCGGGCACTGGGCCGACCTGCTGCACCCGGCGAAGCCGCAGGCGTACGCGCCGCTGTGGGTGGGGCTGCGCAACTCGCTCGTCCTCGCGGTCGCGACCATGGTGATCGTGCTCGTCCTCGTCGCCCCGACGATGGTGCTGGTCCAGCTGCGGTTCCCGCGGCTGCGGCGCCTGATGGAGTTCGTCTGCCTGCTGCCGATCGCACTTCCGGCGATCGCGCTCGTCGTCGGCCTGGCGCCGGTGTATCTCGTCATCGGGCACGCCTTCGGCACCGGGATCTGGTCGCTCGCCTTCGCCTACGGCATCCTGTGCCTGCCGTTCGCCTACCGCGCCATCCAGTCCAACCTGGACGCGATCGACACCCGGACCCTGGCCGAGGCGGCCCGCTCGCTCGGCGCCGGCTGGGGTTCGGTGATGCTCAAGGTGATCGTCCCGAACGTGCGGCGGGGCCTGATGCTCGCGGCGCTGATCTCGGTGGCCGTCGTCCTGGGCGAGTTCACCATCGCCTCGCTGCTGAACCGGCCGAACCTGCAGACCGCGCTCGTCGTCGTCTCGAAGATCGACCCGTACGTCGCGGTGATCATGTCGTTGCTGTCGTTGCTGCTCGTCTTCGTCCTGCTGCTGGTGATCGACCGCGTCGGTCGCCTGCTCACCCTCCGGGCCGGCAAGTGACCGAGCCCATCGAGCCCATCGAGCCCACCACCCCACCGGGAGACTCCATGACACTCCCCAGCACCACCAGTGCCTCGGCGGGCACCGGGTTGCCGGCGCACCCCCTCGGCGGCGCACCCGCCGACGCCGGCAGCCCCTTCCACCGTTCCGAGGGAAGCGGCGTCGAGTTCGCCGGTGTGGTCAAGGCCTTCGGTGGCCAGCGCGTGCTCCACGGGCTGGACCTCGCCGTCCAGCCGGGCGAGTTCGTGTCGCTCCTGGGGCCGTCGGGCTGTGGCAAGTCCACCGCGCTGCGGCTCCTCGCCGGCCTCGAGCACCTGGACGGCGGGCGCATCACCATCGCCGACCGCGACATGACCGGGGTCCCGACGAACAAGCGGGACATCGGCATGGTGTTCCAGTCGTACTCGCTGTTCCCCCACCTGACCGTGGCCCGCAACACCGCGTTCGGCCTGCGCACGCGCCGCGTCCCGGGCGCAGAGGTCGCCGACCGCGTCGCGGCGGCGCTCGAGCTGGTCGGGCTGTCCCCGCTCGCGGGCCGCTATCCGCACCAGCTGTCCGGTGGCCAGCAGCAGCGGGTCGCCCTCGCCCGTGCCCTGGTGACCGAACCGCGGGTGCTGCTGCTCGACGAGCCGCTGTCCGCGCTCGACGCCAAGGTGCGGGTCCAGCTGCGCGACGAGATCCGCCGCATCCAGCAGCGGCTGGGGATCACGACGATCTTCGTGACCCACGACCAGGAGGAGGCCCTCGCCGTCTCCGACCGCATCGCGGTGATGAACGGCGGGTTCATCGAGCAGCAGGGCACGCCCGAGGACCTCTACATGCGTCCCGTCACGCCGTTCGTCGCCGAGTTCATCGGGCGCAGCTCGCTGGTGCCCGCAACGGTGGAGGGCGGAGTGGCGCGGGTCCTGGGCCATCAGGTGCCGCTGCTGACGCCGCGCCCGGACGGGCCGGCACAGGTGTTCCTGCGCCCCGAGAACCTGGTGCTGGGGACGCAGGGGGCTCCCGGCATCGTCGTCGGGACGAGCTACCTCGGGGCCGTCCGCCGGACGCAGGTCCGGACGGAGGACGGGACGGAGCTGGTGGTGCAGCACGCCGCGAGCGAGCCGGCGGAGCCGGGCGAGCTGGTGCGGGTGCGGGTGAGGCCGGAACCGGTCGCCGCGACCGACCCGGAGCCCTAGGGGTCGGCCGCGACGCCCGGGGCCTACCCCGCGCTCTCAGGCAGAGTGCTGGGCGCGGAACTCGTCGGCGATCTGCTGCGCCTGCGCGCCGATCAGCATGCGGAAGTACTCGAAGGCGAAGGCGACGTCCTCGGCGGCCGCGCCGTCGTCCCGCGCCCGCAGCCAGTCGCGCTTGGCGAGGCGCACCTCCGCGTCGGTCACCGTCCAGGCCCAGGTCGCGGGCGTGGAGGTCGGGTCGGAGTCGAAGTTCATGTGGCAATTCTGTATGCCGATGCCCCTACTTGGGACCAAAGTCCTCTGTATTCGCCCCGCGTGACAGGAGTCACCGGAGGCCATGCAGGACAACCGTCCAGGTGGCGGCCTTTTTGCCCGACAAAGGCTCCGTCCGGTTCACTCTTGCGAGTGACGGCCCTCGGCGTGTTGCCGGGTCCCGCCGGTGGCCAGCGCGCCGTGCCCATGCCCTGGGCGGCAGGTTCTCACATGCTGGGACTGGAATGGCGCCATGAATGCCCTGTGACTTCCTGCGCCTCGACCGGAGGTCCGCGCCCTCACGGACGTGGCCGCCACCGCGTGGAACACTCGCAGCGTGGACTTCGCCTCCGCTTACGCCCAGGGGTTCGTCCGAGTCGCTGCGTGCACCGTCCCGGTCAAGGTCGCCAACCCCGCCGCCAACCTCGCAGCCGTGCTGTCCGCGGCGCGAGCCGCCCACGACGAGGGCGTGGGGATCGCGGTGTTCCCGGAGCTCTGCCTGTCCGGTTACGCCATCGACGACCTGCTGCTCCAGGACACGCTGCTCGACGCCGTCCGCGCCGCGATCGACGAGCTCGTCGC
The DNA here is from genome assembly GCA_036398695.1 of Cellulomonas sp. Lineage (GTDB taxonomy): Bacteria > Actinomycetota > Actinomycetes > Actinomycetales > Cellulomonadaceae > Cellulomonas. The sequence goes on from DASWOL010000068.1 coordinate 10,858, forward strand.
CGCCTCGGTCGACCTGCTCCCCGTGCTCGTCGTCGGCGCTCCTCTGGTGCACGGCAACCGCGTGTACAACGTCGCGCTCGTGGTGCACCGCGGCCGCGTCCTCGGTGTCGCGCCCAAGTCCTACCTCCCCACGTACCGCGAGTTCTACGAGCGGCGCTGGTTCGCGCCGGGCGACGACGTCGAGGGCACCATCACCGTCGCGGGTCAGGAGGTGCCGATCGGGCCGGACCTGCTGTTCGCCGCCACCGACGTGCGCGGGCTCGTGCTGCACGTCGAGGTCTGCGAGGACATGTGGGTGCCGGTCCCGCCCAGCGCGCACGCCGCCCTCGCCGGCGCCACGGTGCTCACCAACCTGTCCGGCAGCCCCATCACCGTGGGACGGGCCGAGGACCGGCGCCTGCTGGTCCGCTCCGCCTCGGCACGCTGCCTGGCGTCGTACGTGTACGCAGCCGCCGGCCAGGGCGAGTCGAGCACCGACCTGTCCTGGGACGGCCAGACGATGGTCTACGAGATCGGCGACCTGCTGGCCGAGGGCGACCGCTTCCCGGACGGACCGCGCCTGACGGTCGCGGACGTCGACCTCGACCGGATCCGCCAGGAGCGGCTCCGCACCAACAGCTTCGACGACAACCGCCGCGCACTGGGGTTCGAGCCGGGCGACGCGCTGCGGCGCGTCGAGTTCGAGCTGAACCCGCCCGCCGAGGACATCGGGCTGCGCCGGCACGTCGACCGCTTCCCGTTCGTCCCCGACGACCCCGCGCGCCTGGCCCTCGACTGCTACGAGGCCTACAACATCCAGGTCAGCGGCCTGGAGCAGCGCCTGCGCGCCATCGGACAGCCGAAGATCGTCATCGGCGTCTCCGGCGGCCTGGACTCGACCCACGCGCTCATCGTCGCGGCCAACGCGATGGACCGGCTGGGCCGGCCGCGCAGCGACATCCTCGCCTTCACGCTGCCGGGCTTCGCCACGTCCGAGCAGACGAAGGCCAGCGCGCTGGCGCTCATGGAGGCGCTGGGCACCACGCACGAGACCGTCGACATCCGGCCGATGGCGCGTCAGCTGCTCGCCGATCTCGCTCACCCGTACGCCGACGGGTCGCTGCAGTACGACGTGACGTTCGAGAACGTCCAGGCCGGCCTGCGCACCGACTTCCTGTTCCGCGCGGCCAACCAACGCGGCGGCATCGTGCTGGGCACCGGCGACCTGTCGGAGCTGGCGCTGGGGTGGTGCACGTACGGCGTGGGCGACCAGATGTCGCACTACGGCGTCAATGCCGGCGTGCCCAAGACGCTGATCCAGCACCTGATCCGCTGGGTGATCGGCGAGGGCTTGTTCGACGCGTCGGTCAACACGGTCCTCGACCGGATCGTCGGCCAGGAGATCTCACCGGAGCTGGTGCCGGCCACCGACGGCCACCCGATGCAGAGCACCGAGGAGGTCGTGGGGCCGTACGCGCTGCAGGACTTCACGCTGTTCCACGTGCTGCGCCACGGAGCCCGGCCGAGCAAGGTCGCCTTCCTCGCCTGGCACGCGTGGCGGGACGCGGCCGCCGGTGCCTGGCCGCCGGGCTACCCCGACGACCAGCGACGCGACTATTCCCTGGCCGAGATCCGTGCGTGGCTGCTCGTCTTCGTCCGCCGGTTCTTCGGCAACCAGTTCAAGCGCTCCGCCCTGCCCAACGGCCCCAAGGTCAGCTCCGGCGGCACCATGTCACCGCGCGGTGACTGGCGCATGCCGTCCGACGCCGATCCCTCCGCCTGGCTGGCCGAGATCGAGGCGAACGTGCCAGCCGTGTGACGGAGCCGTCTCCGTCACGTACTCGTCCCGTGAAGCCTCGTCCCGGGGGTGGACCGCGGCCGGGCGACGACCCACCGCGGGACGGATGCCCTGGTGAGCGGCCGGTTCCTAGCGTCGGAGCATGACGACGACCCCCGGTGGCCCTGCTGTCCCCGCACCCCACGTCCCGGGCTCCCCGCCGGGTGCCGTGCCTGCCCCGCCGGCCGCTGTCGTCGCCCCGTCCATCGGCGGGACGCCCGGGCGCGCCACCGCCTTCTGGTCGGCCGTGCGACCCGGCGCGTCCCCGGCGGTGCTGGGGGCGGCCGCGGCCGTGGGCATCGCCGGAGGCGCGCTGCTGGTGGGTCACCGTCCGGGCCTGGGCGCGGCGCTCGTCGCGCTCGCCGCCTGGGGTGTCGCGCTGCCCGACCTTGTCAGGCGGCGGCACGCCGGGGACCTGGCACTGGCGGGCTGGTCGGTGCTGCTGCTCGCGGTCGTGGCGGTGCGGGACGCGTCGTGGCTCGTCGCCCTCTCGTGGGTGGTCGGCCTCGGCGCGGCGGCCGTGGCCCTGACCGCCGGACGCACGGCCACCGGCGTGCTCAGCGCCCCGCTCGCCGCCGTGGGCGGGCTTGCCCGCGCCCTGCCCTGGACCCTCCACGGCATGCGTGCGGCGGCGGTCGACCGCGGTCGCGGCGCTTGGCTCGCGTTGCGCACCGGCGCGGTCGCGCTGGGGCTCGTGCTCGTCTTCGGCGCTCTCTTCGCCTCCGCCGACCCCGTCTTCGCCTCTTTCGTGCCTCACCTGAGGCTCGATGACCTGCCGGCACACGTCGTCGTCGGGCTGCTCGTGGCCGTCGTGACCGCGGCCGCGGTCCAGCTGGCACACGCCGGGACGCCATGGGCGCAGGCGACCCGGCCGCCGGCTGCGCCCGCCCGACCCGTCGAGTGGCTGGTTCCGGTGGTCGCTCTCGACGTGCTCATGCTGGCGTTCCTGGCGGTGTGGGTGTCGGCGCTGGCGAAGGGCGACGCCTACATCCGGCAGGCAACCGGCCTGACCTACGCGCAGTACGCCCGCCGAGGGTTCGGGCAGCTGGTGGTGGTCACCGCCCTCACGCTCCTCGTCGTCGCGGTGGCCGCCCGCCGAGCCCCGCAGGACACCCGCGACCACCGGCTCCGCGCGCGCGTGGCGCTGGGAGCGCTGTGCCTCGGCACGCTCGGCGTCGTCGCCTCGGCGCTGGCCCGGATGTCGCTGTACGTCGGCACCTACGGACTCACCCGGCTCAGGCTGCTGTCGGCGTGGGGAGAGGTCGCGATGGGGGTCGTCGTCGTGCTGGTCCTGGTGGCGGGGGTCCGGTGGCGTGGCGGGTGGCTGCCGCGGGCCGCCGTCCACGTCGTCGCCATCGCGATGCTGTCGCTCGCCCTGGTCAATCCCGACGCCCTCGTGGTGCGCTACGACGCCGCCGCGACCGACCTGCCCGGCGGCCTGGACGTCGACTACGCCGCGCAGCTGTCGGCCGACGCGGTGCCCGCCGTCGACGGGCTCGCCGAACCCGTCCGCAGCGAGATCCTCGGCAGGATGCGCGTCACGCCGCCCCAGGGGCTCGCGGGCTGGAATCTCGGCCGCTCCCGGGCAGCGGCCGTCCTGGCCGGTTAGGCGAGCGTGACGCGCAGGGCGGCCGCGGCGGCACGGGCGCGCTCACGAGCCTCGTCGGGTGTCGCGCCGCGCGCGAGCGCCACCGCCACGCGGCGATGGCCGTGGACCTCCGGCTTGCCGAACAGCCGCAGCTGCGCCGTCGGCACGGCCAGCGCCTCGTCGACGCCCGCGAACACGGGCACACCGTCGCCGTGCGCCAGCACGGCACACGAGGCCGCGGCCGGCTCGTCGGTCCCGGCGCCGAGCCGCAGTGGGGCCGGAACCGGCAGGCCGAGCAGCGCGCGGGCGTGGAGGGCGAACTCCGAGAGGTCCTGGGACACGAGCGTCACCATCCCGGTGTCGTGCGGACGCGGAGAGACCTCGGAGAACAGCACGCGGTCGCCGACGACGAACAGCTCGACGCCGAAGACGCCCCAGCCGCCCAGAGCCTGTGTGATGGCACCGGCCACGCGGCGTGCCTCGTCGGCCACCCCCGGCGGCAGGTCCGCGGGCTGCCAGGACTCGCGGTAGTCGCCGTCCACCTGCACGTGGCCCACCGCGTCGCAGAACGTCACTCCCCCGGCGTGCCGCACCGTGAGCAGCGTGATCTCGGAGTCGAACGGGACGAAGCCCTCGACGATGACGCGAACGGTCCCGCCGTGACCCGCGGCGCGACCGCCCGTGCGGGCCGTCTCCCACGCCGCGCCAACCTCGTCGACCGTCCGGACCACGGACTGCCCGTGGCCGGACGACGACATCACGGGCTTGACCACGACCGGCAGGCCCAGCCGCGCCACCGCGTCCCGGACGCCGTCGAGGGACTCGGTGAACACGTAGGGCGACGTCGGCAGGCCCAGCTCCTCGGCCGCGAGGCGCCGGATGCCCTCACGGTCCATGGTCAGCCGGGCGGCGCGCGCGGTGGGGACCACACGCGTGCCCGCCGCCTCGACCTCCACGAGCACGTCGGTGGCGATCGCCTCGACCTCGGGCACCACCACGTCCGGGCGCTCGTCGGCCAGCACCGCGCGCAGGGCGTCCGCGTCGAGCATGTCGATCACGTGCGACCGGGTCGCCACCGCCATCGCCGGCGCGCCGGCGTACCGGTCGACGGCGACCACCTCCACGCCGAACCGCGCCAGCTCGATCGCCACCTCCTTGCCGAGCTCGCCGGAGCCGAGCAGCAGGACGCGGGTGGCGCCGGGCGTGCCGGGCGTGCCGATGGTGCCGGGGATCATGCGCCGATCTTCCCGCGTCCGGGGACCGTGGGCACGGACCCGTCCAGGTGGCAACCAAGGAATCGCGTGGTCGCGGGCCGTGGCACCACGCATTCCGTCGTGGAATGCCGACGCAGGCCGCGACACGGCCCCGTAACATGCCGGGTCTACGTTCACCGTCCAGGCGCCGGGCCCGCCGGCGCAGCCCGTCCGCGTCGCGCGGACCATCTGCCAGGAGGCAATCCCGTGCGCAAGACCCCTCTTGCTCTGGTCGCCGCGGTCGCGGCCGCCCTGTCCCTCGCCGCCTGTTCGAGCGGGTCGAGCACCGGGACGAGCCCTTCGTCGGGCGCGCCGAGCGCCGGTGCCACCTCGTCCGGCTCCGCGAGCTTCGACCCCTCGTCGGTCGCCAAGGACGACGCGATCGCCGCACTGCTGCCCGCCAAGATCGCGTCCGCAGGCAAGCTCGTCGTCGGCTCGGACACGTCCTACGCACCGGCCGAGTACCTCGGCGAGGACGGCACCACGCCGATCGGGTACGACGTCGACCTGGCGAAGGCCATCGCGGCGGTGCTGGGCGTGCAGGCCGACGTGCAGTCGGCCGACTTCACCGGCATCATCCCGGCCATCGGCAGCAAGTACGACGTCGGCATCTCGTCCTTCACGATCAACTCCGACCGTGAGGCCCAGGCCAACATGATCAGCTACTTCCAGGCCGGCGAGGCGTTCGCGGTGCCGAAGGGCAACCCCGGCGGCATCGACACGGCCGACGCTCCGAACAACGTGTGCGGCAAGACCGTCGGCGTGCAGACGGGCACGGTCGAGGACGACGAGCTGACCAACTCGGTCATCCCGGCCTGCACCGGCGCCGGGAAGCCTGCGCCCTCCCCGTTGCGGTACGCGGCGCAGAGCGACGTGACGACGGCGCTCGTGGGCGGCAAGGCCGATGTCATGTTCGCCGACTCGCCGATCATCGCGTACGCCGTCACCCAGACCGGCGGCAAGCTCGAGCAGCTGGGCGACGCCTTCGAGTCCGCACCCGAGGGCATCGTGGTCGCCAAGGCCGACACGGCACTGACCACCGCGATCCAGAAGGCCGTGCAGAAGCTGATCGACGACGGCACCTACGGCAAGATCCTCGACGCGTGGGGCAACTCCTCCGGCGCGGTCAAGACCGCCGAGCTCAACCCCTCGGTCAGCTGAGCGAGGTTCCCTTGTCCGAGCAGCAGGCCCCGACGGCTCGGGTGCCGGAGCGGATCCACGCGGTCCCCGTCCGGTACCCGGGCCGGTGGGTGTCGGCCGTCGTCGTGCTGGTTCTCGCCGCGATGGCGGCCCACGCCCTGGTGACCAACGAGATCTTCGCGTGGCCGACGGTCGCCAAATACCTCTTCGCCAAGCCGGTGCTGCGGGGCGTGGGCTGGACGCTGCTGCTCACCGTCGGCTCGATGGTGATCGCCGTGGTGCTCGCGGTGCTGCTCGCCGTGATGCGCGACTCCGCCAACCCGGTGATGAAGTGGGTGGCCTGGGCCTACATCTGGTTCTTCCGCGGCACCCCGATCTATACCCAGCTCGCGCTGTGGGGCTTCATCTCCGTGATCTTCCCGCGGCTCGCGCTCGGGGTCCCGTTCGGCCCCCAGCTGTGGTCCTTCTCCACCAAGGACGTGTTCACGGCGGCCATCTCCGCACTGCTCGGCCTGGCGCTCAACGAGGGGGCCTACCTGTCGGAGATCGTGCGCGCCGGCCTGGAGAGCGTGGACCACGGGCAGCACGAGGCGGCTCGGGCCCTCGGCATGAAGGAGGGCCCGATCCTGTGGCGCATCGTCCTGCCGCAGGCGATGCGCGTCATCGTGCCGCCGACGGGCAACGAGACGATCTCCATGCTCAAGACGACATCGCTGGTCATCGCCGTGCCGTTCACGCTCGAGCTGAACTTCGCGACCAACGCGATCGGCAACCGCACGTTCCAGCCGGTGCCGCTGCTCATGGTCGCGTGCATCTGGTACCTGCTCATCACCAGCGTGTTCATGGTGGGCCAGCACTACCTGGAGAAGTACTACGGCCGCGGCTTCGAGCCGCACGGCCCCATCACGACCCGGCCGAGCAGGCGGGCTCGCCGCCAGGACGCGATCAACGCCGCCCAGACGACGCCGGGGTTCGGCGACGTCGACGACCAGGGGCACATCATCGCCGGCGGCACGGGACGGCCGGGAGGTGGGCGCATATGAGCACGACGGGCCCCGACGTCCCCATGGTCGACATGCGGGACGTCCACAAGTGGTTCGGGCACCTGCACGTGCTGCGCGGCATCGACCTGACGGTGCCCAAGGGCACGGTCTGCACGGTGCTCGGTCCGTCCGGCAGTGGCAAGTCCACCGCGCTGCGGTGCATCAACCAGCTCGAGGAGATCGGCGCCGGACGGATCTTCGTCGACGGCGTGCTCATGGGGTACCGCGAGGGCGAGCGGGACGGCAAGCCGACGCTGTTCCGGCTGCACCCCAAGCAGATCGCCCTGCAGCGGGCCAACGTGGGCATGGTGTTCCAGCGGTTCAACCTGTTCCCGCACATGACGGCGCTCGGCAACGTCACCGAGGCCCAGGTGCAGGTGCTGGGCCGCTCGAAGGACGAGGCGCGCGAGCGGTCGATCGCGATTCTCGACCAGGTCGGCCTCTCGGACCGGGTGGACCACTACCCGGCCCAGCTGTCCGGCGGTCAGCAGCAGCGCGTCGCGATCGCACGGGCGCTGGCGATGGACCCCGAGCTCATGCTGTTCGACGAACCGACGTCGGCCCTGGACCCCGAGCTGGTGGGCGAGGTGCTGGCGGTGATGCGCGACCTGGCCGCGTCCGGCATGACGATGATCGTCGTCACGCACGAGATCGGGTTCGCCCGCGAGGTGGCCGACCAGGTCGTGTTCATGGCCGACGGCGTGGTCGTCGAGCAGGGAACGCCCGACGAGGTGCTCACCGCCCCGCGCGAGCCGCGGACCCGGGACTTCCTCGCCAAGGTCCTCTAGCGACGGGCCTCAGCGGACCAGCGTGCCCACCGTCGCGACGAAGTCGGGCAGCTGGGTGGACCAGTCGTCGACCACCAGCACGGGTCCGAACTTCTTGAACGACGGGGCGTCGTTCCCACCGGTGGTCACGGCGACGAACGGGAAGCCGCCGGCATTCGCCGCCACCCCGTCACCGCCCGTGTCGCCGACGAGGACGCCCTGGTGCACCCCGCGCGCCGCGGCCTGCGCCAGCGCTGCACGGTCCGGGTAGATCTCGCCGAAGAACGAGTGGCCCCAGTCGAAGACGTCCAGGTCGAACCCGGCGCTGGACAGCTTGACCCGGGCGCGGACCTTGGAGTTGCCGGTGATGAGGGCGTTGACCCAGCCCTCGTCGTGCACGGCGCGCAGCGCCTCGGCGACGCCCGGCACCGGGCTGCACGCGTTGGCGGGCTTGGAGTACCACTCCTCGGAGAGCTCCTTGAACCGGCGCGTCAGCGGCCCGGCGAAGCTGATGGGCAGGCCGGCCGTCTGGCGCATCTCGTCGAGGATCTGCCAGTCCACCTTGCCGTGCCGGTCGACGATGGTCACCGACTCGTGGCCACTGACCTCTCGCAGCGCCTGCGCGAACACTCCGAGCCCGCCCTCCGGGCTGTTGTCCAGCAGCAGCGTCCCGTCCAGGTCCCACAGCACGATCACGTCGATCCGCCTCCTCGCCCCATGCTCCGCCATCACAAGACATCCGACCACTTGGCCGGGCCCCACGGGGGGGACCATGGCCCGGGGCCGGGGCCGGGGCCGGGGCCGGAGCCGGTCCGTGGGAGCCTGTGCCTAGGCTCACCAACCGTGGACCATGCCCTGCTCGCCCGTTGGCGGCTGGCCAACCAGCTCGTCGCGAGCAGCGACCAGGCCACGGCCGCGGGCGTCGCCTCGTCGCGAGCAGCGACCAGGCAACGGCCGCGGGCGTCGCGCACCGGCTCGGGGCGGTGCAGGGCCAGGACCCGCTGCCGGCCTTATGGAGCCTGGCCCAGCGGGCCGGCGGTCTCACCGCCGCGCAGGTGGCCGTGGAGCTCGACACCGGCGCCGTGCTGCGCACCCACCTGCTGCGGCCGACGTGGCATCTGGTGGCCCCCGCGGACATCCGGTGGCTGCTGCGGGCCACGGCGGCGCGGGTCCAGCGGTCGAACGCGCCCGTGTACCAGCGGGCCGGTCTGGGCCACGAGGCGCGCTCGGCCACGCGCCGGGTCCTGGCCGCAGCACTGTCCGACGGCCGTCACCGGACCCGGGCCGAGCTCGCAGACGCGCTCGCCGCCGCCGGGTTCGCCCTGGCCGGCCAGCCCTTGGCGTACGCGCTCATGGACGCCGAGCTCGAGGGCGTGGTCTGCAGCGGTGCGGCGCGCGAGGGCAGGCAGACGTACGCGCTGCTCGACCAACGCGCACCCGGCGTCGAACCCCGCACGCGTGAGGAGTCGCTGGCGGAGCTCGCGCGCCGGTATCACGCCACCCGAGGGCCCGTGACCGAGCACGACTTCGCCGCCTGGGCGAGCCTGACCCTGGCGGAGGCCCGGCGCGCGACGGCGGCCGTGTCGGACTCGCTGGAGTCGTTCGAGCACGACGGAAGGACGTGGTGGCACGGCCCGGGAGAACTACCACCTGCGAGCCGCGGACACCGCGTGGACCTCGTCCAGGCGTACGACGAGCTGGTGATCTCCTACTCGCGCACGCGCGACGTCCTCACCGGTGGCGTGCAGCTGTTCGACGACGCGCCCCGGCCCTTGCAGCACTGGGTGCTCGTCGACGGCCGCGCGGCCGCGCGGTGGACCTACGAGCGGGACGCCCGTGGTCGCCCGGCCCGGGTGGTCGCTCGCCCGCTGCGACCGTGGACCGAGGGCGAGCGCGTGGGGCTGGTTCGGGCGGTCGGGGCATTCGCGCACTTCGCGGGGGTCGACGTCGCGTGGACCGAGGCCCCCGCCTAACCTGGAACGGCGACCCGACGTCACGGAGGTGGCGATGGACCAGCCCACGTGCCCCGACGTGCACGTCGTCCCGGCCAACGAGGCGTCCTGGGAGGACATCCAGACGGTCCTGGGGGCCGCCGACTATGCCCACCTGTGCCAGTGCCAGCGACACGTGTGGGCAGACCGGCGGTGGTTCGGCATGCCGTTCGAGGAGCGCGCCTTCCACCTGCGGGAGCAGACCAACGCGGGCGACCCGGACGCCCCGCAGACCAGCGGCGTGGTCGCCTACCTCCAGGACGAGCCGGTGGGCTGGTGCGAGGTGGGACCACGCAGCGGGTACCTGAGGGTGCGCAACTCCCCCGTCGCCTGGAAGGGCCGGTCCGAGGACAAGGACGACGACACCGTCTGGTCGGCGGTGTGCTTCGTCGTGCGCCGGGGCTACCGGGGGCGGCACCTGACGTACGACCTGGCCCGCGGTGCCGCGGACCATGCCCGGACCGGCGGCGCCCGCGCCGTCGAGGGCTATCCGATGGCGACCGTGCCGGGCTCCGAGGTGACGTGGGGCGAGCTCAACGTCGGGCCGCTGTCCGCCTTCCTCGCCGCCGGGTTCCACGAAGTCACCCGTCCCACGCTGCGCCGCGTGGTGGTCCGCCTCGACCTGTGACCGGTCCTGCGCTCGCCGAGACACCCCCGTGACCCGTGGGTAACGCCACCGAAACACGATGCGGGGGGAGCCGAAACGGGGTCCCGGTAGGTTCCCGGTGACGTCCGTCCCTCCCGGAAGGAACCCCACCCCATGGCCTCTCGCGCCACCGTCGCGTCCCGCCTCAAGCGTCCCCTCGCGGTCGCGGCAGCCGCCTCCGTCGCAGTCCTCGCCCTCGTCGCCTGCTCGTCGTCCGGCGGGTCGGCCGGCGCCGGCACCCCGAGCGGCGGCGCCACCTCGGCCGCTCCCGCCTCCTACGGCGAGATCAACGTCCAGTACTCCTGGATCAAGAACGAGGAGTTCGCCGGCGAGGACTACGCGTACGAGAAGGGCTACTACAAGGACGCCGGGTTCTCCGACGTCATCGGCGTCTCCGGGCCGGACACGGGCGTGGCCAAGCTCCTGTCCGGCAGCGTGCAGGTGGCGCTGTCCGACGCCGCCTCGGTGGGCGCCGCGATCGCGGAGCAGCAGGCACCGCTGAAGATCATCGCGGCGACCTTCCAGAAGAACCCGTTCACCATCCTGTCGCTCAAGAACGGCGCGAACATCCAGACGCCGAAGGACCTCATCGGCAAGAAGATCGGCGTGCAGGACTCCAACGCCAGCGTGTTCCAGGCGATCCTCAAGGCCAACGGCATCGACCCGTCGCAGGTCACCGTGGTGCCGGTCGAGTTCGACCCGACCCCGCTCATGAAGGGCGAGGTGGACGGCTTCATGGCCTACCTGACCAACGAGGCCCTCACCGTCCAGCTCGCCGGGTACGACATCACCAACCTGCCGTACGCCGACAACGGGGTGCCCTACGTCGCCGAGACCTACTCGGTGACCGACGACTACCTGGCGAAGAACAAGGACCTTCTCAAGGCGTTCCTCACCGCCGAGATCAAGGGCTGGACCGACACCTTCAAGAACCCGACCGACGACACGGTCACGCTCATCAAGAAGTACTACGACGCCGCCTCGGCCGCCGGCTCCTCCGAGTCCGGGTTCGGCGCGCTCGACCCGAAGAAGACCGGCATGGGCCTGGAGGCCGAGCAGAAGCTGATCTCGACCGACGACACGAAGGCGAACGGTCTGTTCACCATCAGCGACGACCTCAAGAAGCAGACGGTCGCCTCCCTGGCCGCCGCCGGCTGGACCGTCACGGCCGACGACCTGTTCGACACGTCGATCATCGACGAGATCTACAAGGAGAACCCGGACCTCAAGGCGTACCTTCCGTAGGCGATGACGACGCCACCCTCTCTGGATGCCGGTGCCCAGCCGGGCACCGGCATCCAGATCACCGGACTGTCCAAGTCCTTCAAGCTGCGAGGTGGCCGGAGCCTCCTCGCACTTCAGGACACCCACCTCCATACCGACAAGGGCACCTTCCTCGCCCTGCTGGGCCCCTCCGGCTGCGGCAAGTCGACAATCCTGCGGATCCTCGCCGACCTGGAGCAGCCCACCACCGGCCAGATCCGCGTCGACGCGGAGACACCGGCCCAGCTGCGTGCCAACAGCGAGCTCGGCATCGCCTTCCAGGACCACGCGCTCCTGCCGTGGCGCAGCGTCCGCAAGAACGTCCAGCTGCCGTTCGAGGTCGCGGGCCGCACACCCGACAAGGTCTACGTCCAGGAGCTCATCGACCTCGTCGGGCTGCGCGGCTTCGAGAACGCCAAGCCGGCCCAGCTGTCCGGAGGCATGCGCCAGCGTGTGTCGATCGCCCGGGCGCTGGCGCTCAAGCCGTCCGTGCTGCTGCTGGACGAGCCCTTCGGCGCGCTCGACGACATGACGCGCCAGAACCTCAACCTCGAGCTGCTGCGGATCTGGACCGAGAAGCCCGCGACGACGCTCCTGGTCACCCACGGCATCGCCGAGGCGATCTTCCTGTCCGACCGGGTGGCCGTGATGTCACCCCGGCCTGGGCGCATCAAGGAGATCATCGAGGTGGACCTGCCCCGGCCCCGGACGCCGGACATGCAGCGCACCCCGGAGTTCCACGCGCTCGTGGACCGGGCGTCCGAGCTGCTGTTCGGCACGGACGGCCGCGCCGCGGCGGAGGCGTGAGGTGACCCGCAGGCGCGTCCCGGGCTGGCTGGCCGGGATCATCGGGGCGGTCGCGCTCGTGGTGCTGTGGTGGCTGTTCTCCGTCCTGGCCTTCCACCCGGCCCCGGGGACCACGTACACGCCGGTGCCGTCCCCGTTCGCGGTGTTCCGCCAGCTGGTGGCGGACGGCGTCACGGCGTACTGGCCGGTGTTCTCCGTCACCATCCGCGAGGCGCTGCTCGGCTTCGCGTGGGGCAACGGCCTGGCCCTGCTGCTGGCGGCCACGGTGCTGCTGGCACCGCGGATCGAGCCCGTGGTGACGCAGATCGCGGTGGTCAGCTACTGCCTGCCCATCGTGGCCGTGGGCGGCATCGCGATCGTCATCCTCGGCGGGGCCAAGCGCCCCGGCGACCCGTCGGCGACGGCCATCTTCCTCGCGGCGCTCGCCGTGTTCTTCACCACCGTGGTCGGCGCCCTGCTCGGCTTCAAGGCAGCCGACCGCGCGAGCCTCGACGTGGTGCGCGTCTACGGCGGCGGCCGCTGGACGCAGCTGGTCAAGGTGCGGCTGATCGCCGCCCTGCCGGCGATCCTCAACGCCCTGCAGATCGCCGTGCCGACGGCGTTCCTCGGGGCGGTGCTCGGCGAGTACATGGGGGCGACGGACCGGTCGGTGGGCATCACGCTCATCCGCCTGCAGGGCGACCTGGACTCGGTGCGCGTGTGGGCGGTGTTCCTGCTGTGCGCCGTCGTCGCGCTGGTCGGCTACGCGCTGGTGGGGCTTCTGGCGCGCCTGGTGACCCCCTGGGTGTCCGGGCAGGAGCACGGATGAGCGCCACCACCGAGCAGGCCACCACTTCCCCGAGCGAGCTCGACGTCCAGCGTGCGTTGCGTGCCGAGCGCGCCAAGGCGTTCGGCAGGGCCGTCGCACGCGCGCTGCTCAACACCCTGATCACGCTGGTTGTCGTCCTCGCACTGTGGCAGGCCGTCGTCAGCTTCACCGGCGTGTCGCACTACGTGGCCAAGGGACCTGTCGACGTGTGGCGCTACCTCGTCGTCGGCAACCCCGCGCGCGCCGGCCAGACGGCGCAGGCTCACCGGGACGTGCTCGCCCCGCTGCTCGGGCGCACCTTGCAGGACTCCGCGATCGGGTTCGTCACGGGCATGGTCATCGCCATCGTGCTGGCGGTGCTGTTCACGCTGTCGAAGACCATCGAGGCGGGCGTCATGCCGCTGGCGCTGCTGCTGCGCACCGTCCCGCTGGTCTCGATCGCCCCCGTGATCATCCTCATCACCGGCCGCGGCACGCCCGCCTCCGTCGCCGTGATCGGCAGCATCGTGGTGCTGTTCCCTGCGCTCGCCTCCGCGATGTTCGGCCTCTCGCGCGCCAGCCGCGAGAGCCTCGACCTGGTGCGCGTCTACGGCGGCAACGGGCTCACCCAGCTGCTCAAGGTGAGCATCCCCGGCGCCCTGCCCTCGCTCTTCGCCGCCGCACGCGTCTCGGTGCCGGGCGCCGTCACCGGCGCGCTCCTGGCCGAGTGGCTGTCCACCGGCGCAGGGATCGGCGGCAGCATCCAGAAGTTCAGCGCCGCGGCGAAGTTCGACGACCTGTGGGCCTCGGTCGCGACGATCACACTGGTGACGCTCGTGCTCTACAACGTGGTGCAGGTGGTCGAGAACATCGTCCTGGCACGGATGGGCGCGGTCACGGACGCGCAGTGACCGCGCCGCGGCCCGCCGGTGACGAGGGCTGCTACTCGCTGGGGCGCGCCGCTCCACCAGCGGCCCAGGTGGACACCGCGTCGACGAACTCCCGCCGCCCCGTCGCACCGAGCTTGCGGTAGGCGCTGAACAGGTGGTTCTCCACCGTGCGGACGCTCAGGCTCAAGGCCCCGGCGATCTCGTTCCCCGTCAGTCCGTCGACGGCCATGGCGGCGATCTCGCATTCACGCGCGCTGAGCTCCAGCGCGCGGCCGAGGCGGACGAAGAGACCGGCGCCCTCCTGACCGAGGGCCTCGGCGGCAGACCAAGCCTCCGCGGCCTGCCGAGCCGAGGCGTCGATGTCTCCACGCTCGCGCAGCACGAGCGCCCGCGTGACGGCCGCCCGCACGGCGTACAGCGTGGCGCCCATCAGGCGGAGCCGGGTGCCGACCGACGCCAGCGCGTCGACGTCGCCGGCGGCCGTCGCCGCCACCAGCTCGCCCAGCACCACGAGCAGTGGGCTCTGGGTGGCACGTGCGTGCGCGCTCACGGTCGCCGCGCGTTCCGGGTCTGCCGAGAGCTCCACCGCCGCGACGGCGGCGAAGATCCCGGCGGCGTCGTAGCCACGGGCGAACCGGTCGTCGGCCGCAGCCCACAGCGCACCGGCCGCCGCGGGTTGATCCGAGCGCTGCTCGGTGAAGGCCACGGTGATGTCCGGCAGCATCGCGGGGAACGGCCCCGAGCGTGCGGCGAGAGCACGCGCCTGGGTGGCCAGCGACCGGCCGTAGTCCTCCCGTCCCCGCCACGCCGCCGCGCGAGCCGCGAGCGTGAGGATGCCCACCTGATACTGCTCGCGAAGCACGGTCGCCCCGGTCAGCGTCAGCACAGGCCCCAGCAGGGCGTCGAGCTCGTCCAGGCGTCCCGCGAGCAGCAGGCCGAGCGCCGCGACATAGGCGTGCGCCTGGATGGCGCCGGGATCGAACGTCTCCTGCGCGTGCGACAGCTGCTGCCGCGCCCGTTCGATCCCCTCGTCGAGGTCACCGTGCAGCACCCGTTGCAGGCCCTCGCAGATCTCGCGGTGGTGGGCGAACACCGGTTCTGCGGGGCGGTAGCGGGCCAGCAGGTCCGCGGCGTCCACGGTGCGGCCCGCGGCGAGGAGGACCTCGAGCCGGACGCCGTCGAGCCCCTCGGCCGCGACCGGGTCCTCGTTCGCGGCGGGTGGACGCAGCATCTCCGGGCCCGGAACCGCTTCCGTGAGGAACTGGAAGTGGGCCTCGTGGGAACGCAGGTACCCGGCGAACCGAGGCAGCTGCGCCTGCCGTTCCCGCACGAGGTCACGCGCGCCGGCGGCGTCGTTCCACGCCAGCGCGCGGTAGAGCGCGTGCCATCCGTCGAGCCGCGCCTCGGAGCCCGGATCGGCTCCGTCCCGCTGCGTGGCGTCGATCACCGCCTCGATCTGCGACGGGCCGGCCGACGCCGCGTGCAGGGCCACCAGCAGGGGCACGGCGTTCGCGGCGACCGGCTTCGCCGTCCAGGCCGCCTGCCGGGACGCGGTCTCCGCCAGCCAGTGGTCCATCACCCGCCGGCTGAGGATGGATGCCTCGGAGCCGGTCAGCGCGGCACCTGCCGTCTGCTGGCCGGGGGCGCCTCCCGTCACCGCCCCCGCCAGGCCTCCCGCGCCGGCGACCGGCTCGAGCCGGGGCAGGAAGCGCCGCAGTCGGCGCAGGTACTCCCCCACGAGCGGCGGAAAGACGCCGACAACCGGCCCCGATCCGGTGTCGACGACGTGGACCACCCCCTGGTCGCCCAGGCGGGCCAGCACCCGATCGCCCACAAGTGCGCGGGCCTCGTCCGCCCCGACGGTCCCGGCGAGGGACAGTCGCGTGAGCGCGTCGAGGTCGTCGTCGTCCACGTCGATGAGGAGGTGCTCCACCACCTGCGCCAGGCGGTCGTTCCAGAGCTCCGCCTCGGCCCGCCAGATGCCGCCCTCCTCACGGATGCGGCCGGTGCGCCGTCCGCAGTCGATGATCGCCCGCAGCGGACCTGGCAGACCGCCGGACAGGGTGGCCGCGCGAGCGACGACGGAGGCCTCGACCGGGCCCCGCAGCAGGTGGTGCACGATGCGGTGCAGCTCGTCGAACCGCAGGGGTTCGGGCTCGACTCGAACACCGGGCTGGAGCTCGGTGGACAGCGAGCCGCCCGCCGGCCGCCGCTGCCCGGCAGGCCGGGTGACCGTGAGCACAGGGAACGGCCTGCGCAGGTGCGCGGCCGCGATCGCTCCGGCGCTCACCGGGTCGAGGTCGTCCGCGTCGTCCACCAGGAGTGCCGCGTGCCGCACGGCCATGAGCTTCGACAGGGCCGTCACTGCCCGGGAGATGGTGGTCGGTCCCACGGCCGACGGGACGTCCACGCCGGCGACGGCCAGCGCGGCCAGCGGCCTGTCGCGCAGGGCGGCGATGCCCGCGGAGGCCAGGACCGTGTAGCCGCTCTCCCGCAGCCTGTCGCCGACGAGTCGCGCCACGTGACTGCGACCCGACCCGCGAACCCCCACGAGGTTGACGCTGATGCCGTCGCGCAGATAGCCGACCACCTCGTCGACGGTGCTCAGGTGGGCGTATTCCATGCACACACGCTACGGGGAGCATCCGACGCCGGTCGGCTCCGAACACACAGGTCACGTCCTCGGCCCGTGGCTACCGGCCGGGCCGGTCTCACGCCTCCTCCTCGTGACGAAGCGCCGCCACCAGCCGGTCGGCGGCCTCGCGCCAGCGTCTCTCGGAGATGCGGACGCATTCCCGGTTGCGATCCACGACGATGGACCCGCGGGCGATCAACGCGTCCACGACCGCCTCCGCATGCTCTGCGCAGACCCACTCGTCCAGCGCGGACTTGGTCATCGGGGCGACGAATAGCCGGACGAGTATCTCGACCTCCAGTGCCCCACGGCTTCGTTCCAGACGTGCACCTCCTTCGCACGAACGCTCCCGTGCCTGCCGGCCACGAGTCGGGCTCCTCGGGCCCCGCCGCGAGACGGACGGGACCCGAGGAGGAGCGGGAGGCTAGAGCGAGCTGTTCGTGCCGTCTCGCCGCCCGACCGATGCCAACGCCCGTGTGTGCCGGCCCCGGAACGTCAGCAGGGCTCCACCGGCCACGACCGCGATCAGTGCGACCACGGCGATCGCCAGCGCGGACCCCGCGCCCGTGAACGCAAGCCTGGACGGCCCGGCCGGGGGGTCGGCCGGGTTCGCGGTGCACAGCCGGCTGGCGTCCACGCACTGCTCCGGCGGCTTCTGACCCGTGGCCGTCAGGAAGTTGTCCAGGCGGTGATCGCCCTGCTGGTCGTAGCCGTGAACCTGCACCGAGTATCTGACGGTCGCCGTCCGGCCCGGCTTCACGGCACCGGTGATCTGCAGGACGTTGCCCGCCGCGCTGGCGACGCTCAGCCCCTCGCTGGCCTCGATCTGGCCGAGCACGCTGGCGTCGTCGAGGACCTTCGCGAGGTGGTCGGTGTAGTCCACCGTCGCCACACCTTGCCCCACGTTCCGGAACGAGAGCGTGTAGGTGAGCACGTCCCCCGCCTTCACCGTCGTCCCTGACGCCGGGTCGACGGACTTCGAGGGCGCGATCTCGCCCACCGGGTTGACCGTGCAGTCCGGCGCCTCACCCTCGACGGGCCGGCAGACCGGAGCGGCCGGCGGCTGCTCCTCAGGGTCGAGGAGGAAGTTCGCCACCACGTCGTCTCCCCGCGCGGTCGCGGCCTTGACCTTGACCGTGTAGGTCACCGTCACCGTCTGGCCGGGTTGGAGCGTGCCTGCGATGGCGATCCGGTTCCCGTCGCGCGAGAGGCGGATCGCGCCGTCCGATGCGATCGGCTCACGAACCAGATCGGCGTCGTCCGTCAGGTGCGTCAGGTCGTCGACCCGATCCACCCTGCCGGCGGCCTTCCCGGCGTTGGTGAACGTCAGGGCGTAGGTCAGCTCCTGGCCGGCCACCACCGGTGTCCCCGACGCCGGGTCCACCGACTTGGAGTCGGTGATCAGCGGAACCGGGTTGTCGGTGCACGACACCTCGTCGTCGGCACAGTCGGGGTCCACGACGCCGGTCTTGGCGACGACGTTGCCGAGCCGGTTGTCGTGACGGTTCGCGTCGGCCTTCACCGTCACGGTGTAGGTCACCGTCGCCGTCTGTCCCGGGTCCAGCGTGCCGGTCACCCGCACCACCCCGTCGGCGCCGGAGGTCGCGGTCAGCGCGGCGTCCGACGTCGCCGGGGCGCCGGTGAGGTCGGCGTCGTCAAGGACGTCGGCGAGGCTGTCGGTGTAGTCGATCTGCCCCGCCGTCTCGCCGGTGTTGGTGAAGGACAGCGTGTACGTCACGTGCTGCCCGGCGAGCACCGCGGTGCCGGAGGCCGGGTCGGACGACTTCGTCGCCGAGACGTGGGCCAGTGGGGTCACGGTGCACCGGGGGTCGTCCGGCACACATCCGGCCCGAGGGGTCTCACCGGTCGGTACCAGGAAGTTGACCGCGGTGTCGTTCCCCCGGTCCGCCTCCTTCTTCACCGTGACCTGGTACGTGACGGTCACGACCTGGCCCGCGGCGAGCTCTCCCATGACGGCGAAGGCGCCGTCCACCACCGGGGAGACGCTCAGGGCGGCGTCGGACGCGACCGGGTCACCGGTCAGCTCCGCGTCGTCCAGCACGTCCGCGAGCAGGTCGGTGTGGTCCACCGTCACCGAGCCCCGGCCCTGGTTGTCGAAGGTCAGGGTGTAGGTCAGCACCGTGCCCACGTCCACCGGATCGGTGTCCGCGGAGACGGACTTGCCGGTCAGCAACCGCCCGATCGCGGTGACCGTGCAGTCGGGACGTTCCCGGTCCCCGGGCTGGCACACCGGCGCGGCCGGCGGCTCTGCGTTCCCGGCGAGCAGGAAGTTCGCCGCGATGTCGTCACCCCGTGCCCCGTCCGGCTTGACCGTCACCTGGTAGGTGACCGTCCGGGCCTGCCCCGCCGGCACGTCGCCCGTGACGACGATCCGGTTGCCGTCCCTGCTGACCGTCAGGCCGTCGGCCGAGGTGGGTTCCGTCGTCACGTCGGCGTCGTCGGTCACGTGGGTGAGGTCGTCGACCTGGTCCACCACCGCCGTGCCCTGCCCCGTGTTCTCGAAGTGCAGCGTGTAGGTCAGCACCGCACCGGCAGCGACAGGGCTGGCGTCGGCCTCCACGTCCTTCCACGTCGCGAGCAGAGGGATCGGGTGGTCGGTGCACGAGACGCCGGCGTCCTCGCAACGCGGATCTGCGACGCCGGTGGGGGCGAGCACGTTGCTCAGACGGTTGTCGGAGCGCTGCCCGTCCGGTCGCACTCTCACGGTGTACGTGACGGTCGCCGTCCGGCCGCCCTCCAGCACACCGGAGACCCGGACGGTCGCGTCGGAGTTCAACGATGCGACGAGCGCATCGTCACTCGAGCTCGGGCCCGCGACCAGGGTCGCGTCGTCGAGCACGCCGCCGAGGTTGTCGGTGTGGTCCACGGACCCGGCACCGGCACCGCGGTTGGCGAACGTCAGCGTGTACGTCACGTCCTGGCCCGGGACGACGACCGCACCCGTTCCGGGGTCGGACGACTTCGACGCGTCGATCAGCGCGATGGGGGTGGACGTGCAGCTCGGGTCGCCGGGCTCGCACGCCTGGGGCGGGGTGCCGCCCGTCGGGACGAGGAAGTTCTCCGCCCGGTTGTCGCCCCGTGCGTCGTCGGCCTTGACCGTCACCTGGTACGTGACCGTCGCCGTGGCGCCGGGCGCGAGCACGCCACCGATCGTGAAGCGGCCTTCCGACACCGGGCCGACCGTCACGGACCCGGTGTCGGAGGCGGGCCAGCTGGACAGGTCGGCGTCGTCGAGCACACCGGCGAGGACGTCCTCACGCGAGACGGGCGCGGCGGCCGAGCCCGTGCTGCGCACCGTCACCGTGTAGGTGAGGACCGTGCCGGCCGTGACGGTGTCGTCCGACGCCGTCACGGACTTGGAGTAGACGACCGCCGCGATCGGAGTGCTCGTGCAGTCCGCGAGCCGATCGTCGGCCGGCTGGCACTCGGGGCCGGCCGGGGCCGTCGCTCCGGGCTCGAGCAGGAAGTTCGCTGCGACGTCATCGCCCCGCGCACCGTCCGGCTTCACCGTGACCTGGTACGTCACGGAGGAGGTCCGGCCGGGCGGCACGCTGCCGGTGATCGAGATCCGGTTGCCGTCGCGGGCGACCGCCAGCCCGTCGAGCGAGCTCGGCTCGGCCGTGACGTCGGCATCGTCGGTGACGTGCCTCAGGTCGTCGACCGCGTCGACGTCAGCGGCGACGGCCCCGTCGTTGTGGAAGAACAGCGTGTACGTGAGCACCGTTCCCGCTGTTGCGGGGGTTCCGGAGGTCACGACCTGCTTCCACTGGGTCAGTCCCGCGCCCGGGGTCTGCACCACGGCACAGCTCGGCGTCCCCGACGCGCTCTCGGAGGCGGGGACGCAGGCGAGGTTCCGCAGGTTCAGGTCGCCGCCGCCGGTGTAGGTCACCGTGTACGTGATGTCGACGGACTCGCGTGCGCCCAGTGCGCCGGACCACGACAGCGTCGGCTCTTGGTAGGACACCGTGCCGGCCGTGGCCGAAGCGGTGCCGTCGAAGGTGGCCGCGTCCAGCACGTCCGACAGGTCGTCGGTCACGGTCGCGGGAGCGTCCGGCGTGTAGGCCCCGGGGCCTGGGTTCGTCACGGTGATCCGGTACCGCACCGCCGTGCCCACGGCGGGGACCTCGGTGCGGTCGGCCGACTTGGTGACGGTCAGCTTCGGCAGCAGGGAGGTGGTCTCGGCGCAGGGCGCGCCCGTGGTCGGGTCCGCGCCGTCGACGGGCGGATCGCACGACGGAGGCACGGCACTCCCCGGAGAGTCGGGACGCCAGGCCACGTTCCGCACCGTCCCGTCACCGCCGCCCTTGAGGGTCACGGTGTACGTCAGCTCAACCGCGTCGCCCGCAGCCAGAGCGCCCGACCAGGACAGGAGAGGGGACGCGTAGGACAGGAGTCCGGGCCGGTTCGCCGCGCCGTCGTCGCCGAAGGTCGCGTCGTCCAGCGCACGGGACAGGTCGTCGAGCACCACGGCCGGGTAGGCGTCGGTGAAGGCGGTGCTGCCCGTGTTGGTGGCGCGAACCGTGTACGTCACGACGTCGCCCGGACGCGAGCTCGCCGTCGCGCCGGACGTCTTCTCGATCGCCAGATCCGGCAGTGCGACGTTCAGCGCGTAGTCCTCGACCTCGCCGGAGGTCGTCATGCCCGTGGGCGAGGCCACCGCGGCGGCGTCCGCGGCGATGCGCAGCCGCAGGAACGTCCTGGCGGCTGAGCCGGGCGAGTTCACCGTGTCCGCGGGCACGGTCCACGTCAGGTCGACCGTCCCGCTGGTGCATCCCTGGACGCCCGATCGCTCACCGGCGTCGAACCGGCCGTTGCGGTTCCAGTCGATCCAGCCGGCCACGTACCCGGGACCGGTGCAGCGGACGTTCGCCAGGGTGTAGGGCAGTCCGGGCGTCACGTGGACGGTGCCGGGCGACGGGATCGCGTCCTCGTCGGCCTGGTCAGAGGTGTCGTCCCCGGTCGCGCCCGGTGAGGCGTTGTACGACACGTCGGCGTCGACGATGGCGCCCAGACGGGTCTTCGGCTGCCCTGGGACGCCCAGGACGAAGCTCGGTCCGGAGAGCGCGGTGGTCCCCACCGCCAGCGTGCCGCCCTGCCACGAGGGCTCGAAGAGGGCCCCCGCCGCGCCGTAGCTGGCGGGCGCGTCCCCGAAGTCGGCCTGAAGGACCACACCCAGGGCGACCGCGCTGAGTCCACCCCCCTGGAGTCCCACCCGCGCGCTCGTGGCGCCCTCCATGAACCCGACTGCCATGGGTCCAGCCCCGCCGGTGGTCCCGGCGCACTCCAGGCCGTCCGGCGTGAAGCGCATGGTGCCGTCGGACGACAGGATCGCGCGGGTGTTGGTGGTGCATCCCGCGCCGCGGTAGCGGTCGATCACGCGCCACGTCGCAGCCTGCTCGGGCCGGGCCTCCATGTACTCGGCCGGGCTTCCGAGGGACGGGACCACGGTGTTGCTGGCCTCCGCATCGGCGACCACGAGTCCCTGCAGCGGTACCGGAACGCCGTCCAACGTGGCCGAGCAGGCGAACCGGAAGGACGCGTAGGACCGGTGGACCGCGTTCGAGATGCCGGTGACCATCTGGTTGCTCGCGCCGCTGCCGCCCACGTTGTAGAGGTCGTCGAGCGCGTCCCCCACCCACGTGCCCGAGCGGTAGGCCTGGAGCTCACCCGAGACGTTGGAGAGGGTGCAGGTGGTCGCCAGGGTCTGCCCCCCGCCCACGGACCGGGAGTTGGTCCGCGTCAGCCCGCCTGCGGGGATCGACTGCCCGTGCGTCCCCCACTCGAACCAGTCGATCGACGCGCGGTACAGGCCGGTGCCACCTGTGGCGTACTGCGCCAGCGCCGGCGCGGCGGTGACGACGGGTACGGCCACGGCCGCGAGTCCCGCGAACAGTGCGATCACGAGGCTCGTCGCGGTGCGCCGCCGCCGGCGTGACGAGAAGCCGAGCCAGGACGGGGATGACAGACGGTGCCTGCTGGCCCCACCGGACGACTCGGGGCGACGGGCGGTGCGGTGGCGCCCCCGTGGTGCTCTCACGATCGGGATCTCCTTCTAGCCGTGCGGTGCCCGCGCGCACGCCTGCCACCCTCCGCCTGCCGATCCGCGGAGCGGGCACGAAGCGGCACGCCGGGCCATTCGTCGTGCCATCCCACGGGTCGAAAGCCGCATCCAGGGGCATTTCGGCGCGAACTAGGTACACGCCGCGGCAGAACGGGGGTCGCCGAGAGGCTGAAGGGGCAGGTGGGAACCCCCCGGTAGGTACTTGGTACTAGGCACCAGGGGCCAGGGACCGCTCGTCCGGCCCCACGGGGAAGAGGCGCGGCGCAGCGGTGCTCCGCCCGGGGAGGCGGGCCCGCTGCGAGCTATCCGACGGTGTGTGGCGCTACTCGAAGTGGATCGCAGCGACGGCAGCCGCGATCGCGGCCTCCCGGTCGCGTTCGTCGGCCACCCTGACCTCGGCCACCGCCGAGAGCCGAGCCTCCTCGACGCCCAGCTCCCGGTCGATGTCGCGCAGCGTCGCCGCCAGCGCGGCCGCAAGGCCGCCCTCGAGCTCGGCAAGCGTGGTGTTCTTGATGAGGAGCCTGCGGTCGGAGACCTCGAGAGCGAGGTCGGGACCGGCGTGCAGCGCCAGTGCTGTGGCCGGGTCCTCGATCCGGGTCCGCTCCAGCGCGGTGACCTGACGGGAAAAGACCGCGGGCACCGTGTAGCGCGCGGGCTCTTCCGGCGTGCCGAGCTCCAACGGCAGCCCGGACACCAGGATGGACACCAGCCGCAGCTGGTCGGGAGCGGGCGTGAGACTCGCCTCGGCCGGTTCCGTCACGGCATGCCTTCCGGTCTCCGGCGTCACCGAGCCGGCGGACATCAGCGGTCCCCGTTCGAGGTCTGCGCCGGGGACGTCGGCCAGGCGCCGGGGCGGCCCCTTCGCCGGCCGATCCGCAGGCCGCCGACGGCCAGCCCGACCACGGCGACACCGACGCCGGCGATGAGCAGCATCAGCGCCAGCGGCGCGGTGCCGTGCATGCCGAGAAACGCCACCGCCACCGGCGTGGTGTTCTGCACCATGAAGACGATCAGAGCCGCCAGCACAAGCATCCCGACGCCGAAGCCGACCCACACCGCTCCGGCCCGCGTCCGCGCCACCGGAAGCGGAAGCGCACGCCCGGCAGCGGGCGGAGCGGGGCGATCCGGAACGGGAGCGACGAGCGTCGGAGCGTGGGAGGAGACAAGGGAAGGAGCGGGGCGGACGGGCATGATGCCCTCCTCGGAAAACGCCGGGCGGCAGACTGCCCAACTGAGAGCCTTCGTCCCGGGACTGCTGGTCAGCCTACGCCCGGACGCCGGAGCGACGCCCGTCAGGGGGTCGTCGTGCCGTCGCGGCCGTACCTGTCCGCCAGCCGGACCACGTCGTCGCGCCAGCCGGGCGCGGCCGTGGACGCCTCGGCGAACAGCAGGTCGCTCACCGCGGTGACACGGTGCACCACGGTGGGCGCGAGGTGGACCGCGTCGCCCGGCCGCAAGGTGCGCGCGACGAGCTGCCCGGCCGAGGCGCCGTACTCGAGCAGCGCCTCACCGGAGACCACGGCGATCGTCTCGTCCTTCTCGGCGTGGTACTGCAGGCTCAGGGCCTCGCCGGCGCGCACGGCGATCAGCTTGCCGACGTAGCCATGCTCCCCGGCGGCGAAGACCGCCTCGCTCCCCCAGGGCTTGGCCACCTGCTCCACGGGCCCCGCGTCGTCGGGGGCGCGCACGTCGCTCATGAGCGCAGCTCGCCGAGCAGTCCGTCGAGGTCCACCAAGGCGATGCGCGTGGCGGAGTCGCTGCTGCCGTAGGGCAGCACGAGGGTCCGGCCGTGGAGCATGGCGCCGCACGAGTACACGACGTTGGGCACGTAGCCGGAACGCTCGTCCTCGGAGGGCAGCAGCAGGGGGCGCGCGAGCTGACCCAGCACCTTCGTCGGGTCGTCGAGATCGAGCAGCAGGGCGCCGATGCCGTAGGTCCGCATCGGTCCCACGCCGTGGGTGAGGGCCACCCAGCCCTCCTCCGTCTCGATGGGAGACCCGCAGTTGCCCAGCTGGACCAGCTCCCAGCGGTGCTCGGGACGCTGGACCACCACCGGCTCGTCCCAGTGCAGCAGGTCCACCGAGCTGCTCACCGAGTTGCTCTCCCGGTCGGCCCGGGACATCGCCAGGTAGTGGTCCCCCACCTGGCGGGGGAACAGCGCCAGGCCCTTGTTCCGGGCGCCCGGCCCGGACAGCGGTGTGGCGGAGAACCGGGCGAAGTCCCGCGTGCGGAGCACCTGCACCGCCACCTCGTGCCCGTCGAACGCGGTGTAGGTGCCCAGGTACTCCGGGCTCCCGTCCGCCGCGACGAAGCGCACCATCCGGACGTCCTCCAGACCGCGGCTCTCCGCCGGGCCGCTGGGCATGAGCACTCGTTCGCTGATCGCCGACCCGCTCGGGAACTCCGACTGGTAGGTGCAGCGGGCGATCCACTCGAACCGCTCCATCGTCCGCACCGCCGCGCCCCGAGTCAGGCGCTGGTCCCGCAGCTCACCGAGGGCGCGGTCAAGGTCGCGCCGGTTGAACGTGGGCGCCAGGGCGCCCAGCACGAAGTCGGAGTTGGTCCGGTCGCCGCCGAAGTCGTCGAGCTGGTGCTCGAACGCCAGGCGCGAGTACTCACCCGCCTGCACAGCCGGCAGCACGGCGACGGACGGAGCCGGGTCCAGCGTCACGACGTCGTTCACGTCGACCACGCCGGTGCGCAGCTCCATGCTCGACAGGTGGCCGTCCCCCACAGCACGGATGGTCATCACGAAACGGGTCGAGCCCTCGGCCAGGCCGCTCTGGTCGGGGTGCGGGACCATCGACGGGTTGAACAGCGCTGCGGCCTCCACCGCGTACTCCTGCGTGAAGTAGGCGCCGATCAGCCGGCGTCGGCTCAGCGTGAGGTGACCGGCGCCGACGAGCCGGTGGCGCATCAGCGAGAAGTGGTCGTCCCAGGTCGCCTCGAGGTCGCGGTGCCGGTGGGCGAAGGCGGACCACAGGCCCTGCAGCTCGGCGTCGACCTCGGGCTCGGACAGGGCGAGCACGCGCCCCAGCACCACGGCGGACCGCGACTCGCCCGAGGCGAGCAGCTCCTGGCCCGGGAGGAAGAGCGTGCTGACCACGCGGGTCAGGTCCGGATGCAGGACGACGTCGGTACGCCTCACCCAGTCCGGCCCGGGGCTGCCGGGCCAGTCGGCTGCGATGGTCATCGGGCGGCCACCACGGGCATGGCAAGCGTGACGGGCATGGCGGGCATGGCGAGCATGACGGGCATGACGGGCATGACGGCGGGAGTCACCGGCACCACCCGTGCCAGCTGCCGGCACGCGAGCCACGCGAGCGTCGATTCCGCACCCTGGTTCTGGTTGACCCCTCCGGCCTCCAGGCCGTCGAAGCCGCCTCCGGTCGCCGCGTCGCGCATGGGCCGGCGCCCGTCGTTGTCGCCCTCGAACCAGCGCATGCAGAGGTCGAGAACGGCGAACCAGCGTCCGTCGCCCGTCGCGGTGAACGCCGTCGCGGCGGCCTCCGCCAGTGCGGCCGCCTCGATGGGCTGCTGGTCGAAACCGGGGCGGGCGTCGCCGGGCGCGCGGCCGCCGGCGGGGACCAGGGACAGGTGCCCGTCCACCGTCTGCTCGTCCACCAGCCAGCGCAGCAGGGACAGGCCGTCGTGGAGCAGGCCGTGGTCGCCGAGCTCGGCCCCCACGGTGATCATCGCCTCCGGCAGCACGGCGTTCCCGTAGGTCAGGCGGGCCTCGGGCCACGGCCAGACCGGCTCGGACCTCGGCCGTGGGAGCACGGTCCGCGCGTCACGCAGCAGGCGCAACGCGGCCTCGTCCTCGGGGAAGGTGCGGTGCAGCTGCGCCGCGCCGAGTGCGGCGTACGCCATCGCGCGCGGGTGCACGGACCGGGCGGCCATGGCCGCCGAGGCGCCGCGCCGCGCGTCTGCGGCGAGCCGCGCGTCCGGCAGGTTCACCGCCGCCGTGCTGAGTGCCCACAGCGCCCGGCCCCAGTGGTCGTCGGACGTCGGCGCATCCACCCACGCGCCGTCGGCGGTGCGGCGGTTGTGCATCAGGCCACCGGCTCGCTGCGCCGACAGGACGAACCGCAGATAGGTGGCGGTCATCACCATGACGTCCGGCGCGGGGTCGGGCGTCCGGGCCGTCACCACCAGCGCCCGGGCGACGTCGTCGACGCACATCCCGTTCCCCGGCCGCGGCGCCGTGCCCAGCGCATGCTCGAAGAGGCCCGACGGTGTGGTCAGGCGGGCCAGGTGCTCGAAGGTCGTCGTACGGTTCCTCGCCGTGGGACCGCCCATCAGACGGCGGCGGGAAGGGCCACGTGCTGAACGGACGCCGCCAGCTCGAGGTAGCGGAAGGCGACGGCCGGCCACAGCAGCGACGCCGTGAGCCCGCGTGAGATCGACGCCATCCGGTCCGCGAGGCCGTGGACGGTCAGCACCCGCTCCAGGGCGTCGGCGATCGCGATCGGGTCCCGCTGCGGCACCAGCAGGCCCGCTCCCCCGGACAGCAGCTCCACCGCGTGCGGGAAGCTCGTCGAGACCACGGGCTTGCCGGCGGCGACCGCCTCGGTCAGCACCCCGGAGGTCACCTGGTCCAGCGAGTCGTAGGGCAGCAGGATCACGTCGGCCCGGCGCACCACCTCACGCAGGTCCGGCCCCGACAGGTACCGGCTGTCGAAGCGAACGCGCTCGGTGAGCCGCAGGCTGTGGGTCAACGCGATCAGACGGTCGCGGTACGCCTCGCCGTCGCGCTCCAGCACACGCGGGTGCGTCTGCCCCACGACGTGGTAGTCCGGCAGCGGCATCCGGCGGCGCAGCTCGGCCAGTCCGAGCAACGCCCACTCGATCCCCTTGCCCTCGGACAGCAGGCCCCAGGTCAGCACCCTGCGTTGGCGGGTGTGCCCGTTGGGCAGCGGCACGATCGCGGACCGGTTGTCCTCGGCTCCATGGGCGATCACCGAGACGCGGGACGGGTCGACGCCCCAGCCGGCCACGAGCCGGTCGCGCGCGGTGGCGGTCATGGTCACCAGCGCCGCCGAGCGGTCGAGCAGCTCGGCGAGCACCCGGTGCTGGTTCGGGGTGGGCCGGGTCAGCACCGTGTGCAGCACCGTGACCACCGGCACGTGGACCCGCGCGACGACGTCGAGCACGTCCTGCCCGTCAGGGCCGGAGTAGATGCCGTACTCGTGCTGCACCACGGCGACGTCGTAGCGGTCGAGGGCGGCGGCAGCCGCGGTGGCCCCGCCGGGCGCCCCCGCCACCCACTGGTGCACCACGGGCACCCGTGAGGGCTCGGGCTCGTCGACCAGCCGCACCACGCCCACGTCGGCCCCTGCGGAGAGCAGATGGGTGACGAGCGCCTCGCTGAACGTCGCGATGCCGCACTGCGTGGCGGGGTAGGTGGACAGGACGCCGAGGCGCACGAGCATGGTGGGCTTCTTCCGCGTTGCCTTGCCGCAGCGAACATGCTGCCGTGCACGGAGAGGAGGAAGGCCGCGTCCCTGGAATGCGCTCCCGAGCGGGCTGCGCCGGGTCGGCGAAGACGCCTGACCCTGTGTGAAGGCTCGTGGCCAGGGTACCGCAGTTCGCTCGTCGGCCCCCGGCGTACGCTCGACCAGACACCGGGAGGTCACCGTCAGGGTCGCCGTGCTCGCCTCGATCGCCCATCGCGTCCCGCCGCGCTCCTACGGGCCGTGGGAGCAGGTCGCCTCCACCATCGCCGAGGGCCTCGTGGCACGCGGGCACGACGTCACGCTGTTCGCCACCGCCGACTCCGCGACCTCCGGCCGGCTGCACTCCGAGGCCCCGGCGGGATACGAGGAGGACCCCTCGGTGGACGCCAAGGTGTTCGAGGCGCTCCACATCGCCGCCGTCTTCGAGCGGGCCGGCCAGTTCGACGTCATCAGCAACCAGTTCGACTTCCTGCCGCTGGTGTTCAGCCGCCTGACGCCCACACCCGTGGTCACCACCATCCACGGGTTCTCCTCCGAGCGGATCCTGCCCGTCTTCCGCGCGTACGACGACGTGGCGCACTACGTGGCGATCAGCGAGGCCGACCGCCGGCCCGACCTCACCTACGCCGCCACCATCCACCACGGGATCGAGACGAGCCGCTTCAGCCTCGGTGCGGGCGACGGCGGCTACCTGCTGTTCCTGGGACGGATCCACCCGGACAAAGGCACCGCCACGGCGATCGAGGTCGCCCGGCGCGCGGGGATGCCGCTGGTGATCGCCGGCGTGGTGCAGGACGCCGAGTACCACCGCCGCGAGGTGGAGCCGCACCTCGACGGGCGGCAGGTCACGTACGTGGGGCCGGTGGGCCCGGCCGAACGAGACCGTCTGCTCGGCGGGGCGCTGGCGCTGCTGCACCTCATCGCGTTCGACGAGCC
The DNA here is from genome assembly GCA_036398695.1 of Cellulomonas sp. Lineage (GTDB taxonomy): Bacteria > Actinomycetota > Actinomycetes > Actinomycetales > Cellulomonadaceae > Cellulomonas. The sequence goes on from DASWOL010000068.1 coordinate 39,958, forward strand.
GTTCGGGCTGTCGGTCGTCGAGGCGATGGCCACCGGCACGCCCGTGGTGGCGTACCCGCGCGGCTCGATGGCCGAGATCATCCGGCCCGGCATCTCCGGCTTCCTGGTCGACGACGTCGCCGGAGCCGTGGCGGCGGTGGGCGAGGCCGTGAGCCTGGACCGGGCGGCGTGCCGCACCGACGCGGTCGCCCGCTTCTCCGCCGACAGGATGGTGGACGACTACGAACGGCTGTTCCGGCGCGTGATCGCCGGCGAGTGAGCCGTCCCGGCCGCGGGCTCAGCGCAGCACCCGGGCCATCACGTCCTCCATGTGGCGGTGCCCCACCGTCTCGTACCCCACCACGATGACGGCCGGAGCGAGCATCACCACGAGCAGGCAGAGGCCGAAGCCCGCGCCCGCTGCCGCCAGGAGCACCGCGACCCCGAGCGCCACCACGGCGCCGGCCACCAGCAGCCCGTGCCACGGGTCGATCTCCCCGACCAGGTACGAGTAGATCGCGAAGTAGGCGACCACGGTGACGAGCACCGGCACCGCCACCGCGAGCACGGCCTGCACCAGCCCGATCGACGCCTCGCCGCCGGCCACGTAGGCGGCGACGTGCAGCCCGGCCCCCATGGCGGCCACCGCCGCGAACACGACGATGCCGCCGTACCCCCACACCCAGCCGCGGTTCCGATGCCGGCCCAGGATCTGGCCCGTGGGCACCACGAAGTACGTCCACCACACACCGAACGTCAGCCCGGTGCCCGCCACCACGACGAGGACCGCCTCCACGGTCCAGCCACCGCGGTCGATCACCGCGGCGACCGCCGCGATGGTGCCGAGCACCACCTCTCCGAGCGTGATCATCACCAGGAGCCCGTACCTCTCGGCGATGTGGTCCGCGTGCCATGGCGGGAACTGCCCGGCGCGCGCGGCGAGCGCGGGCCCGCCCAGCTCGATCGCGTAGAGGACCACGAGCACCGGCAGCAGCCGGCCCAGAGGGAGGTCGAGGAACAGCACGCCGGTCCAGCCGACCTGGGCGACGGCGATCGAGGCGGCGAACACCAGCGCGAAGCGGCGGTGCCGCGCGTCCTGCGCCGCCGCCCGCAGCCACTGGGCCAGCATCGCCACCCGCATCACGATGTAGCCGGCCACCAGCACACCGTTGTCCAGGGGCTCACCGCGGTCGATCGAGCCGAACACCGGGGCCGCACCGAGCGCGATGACGAGGACGCCCACCATCTGCACCATCGTCATGACCCGGAAGAACCAGTCGTCGGTGTCGTAGGCCGACGAGAACCACGAGAAGTTGACCCACGCCCAGCACACCGCGAACACCACGAAGCCGAAGGCGGTCGCCGCGCTGGCGAAGTGGCCCTCGGCCACCAGATGGGCGGCCTGGTCGCCCGCCTGGGCGAACGCGGCCACGAGCGTCAGGTCGAACAGCAGCTCCAGCGGTGTGGCGGCCCGGTGCGGCTCGTCCGGGTCCCGCCCGGTCATCGGCCGCAGGCGGTGCTGCCGGTCGGCGAGGCTCACCGGCTCAGGCTATGAGGCGCTCACGCCGTCCGGAATGCCTGCACGGCGGCGGTGTTGCAGCGGGCATGAGCAGAGCTGTGGTGGTGGAGACGTTCGGCGGGCCGGAGGCCCTCGACGTGCGGGAGGTGCCGGAGCCGCATGCCGGCCCCGGGCAGCTGCGGGTGCGCGTGACCGCGGCCGGGCTCAACCCGATGGACTGGAAGCTCGTGGGCTCGCCGCAGGCCGCGGCCGCCTTCGGAATGACGCTGCCGGCCGGCTTCGGCAACGACTACGCCGGCGTGGTCGACGAGGTGGGCGACGGCGTGGCCGGGTTCGCCGTCGGCGACCGCGTCCACGGCGGCGCCTTCGCCCGCGCCGTGGCCGACTACGTGGTGGTCAGTCCGGACCTCGAGGGGGTGGTCCGCACCCCGGACGGCGTCGACGACGTCACGGCCGCCGTGCTGGCGGTCGCCGGACGCACTGCGGACGCGGTGATCCGCGCCATCGACGTGCACGAGGGCGACACGGTGCTGGTCGGCGGAGCCGCCGGGGGCGTGGGCGTGTTCGTCGTGCAGCTTGCCCGGCTCGCCGGCGCGCGGGTGATCGGCACCGGCTCCGAGGGCACGTTCGAGTTCCTGCGGAGCCTGGGCGCCGAGCCGGTCGCCTACGGCGACGGGCTGGTGGACCACGTGCGGCTCCTCGCCGCCGACGGAGTGACCGCCGCCGCGGACCTCGTGGGAAACCAGACGGCACTGGCCGCCCTCGAGCTCGGGGTGCCGGCGGACCGGATCGCCACCATCGCCACCGGCGAGCCGCCGGCCGGTGCCCGCGCCACCGGCGGCCGCGACGCCGCGCCCGACGCGTCGGCGCGGATCGCCGAGCTGGTCGCGTCCGGACAGTTGACGGTGCCCATCGCCGCCACCTATCCGGTGGACCGGGTCCGCGAGGCGGTCGAGGTGCAGCGCGACGGGCACGTCCACGGCAAGCTCGTCGTCACGCTCGACCACTGACCGGCGCCGCTGGACGTCCCAGCCTCGTCCGGTCGGCCCTCAGCCGCCGGCCACGAGCGTGCGGCGGTGCTGCAGATGGATGCCGATGTGCCCGACTCCCAGCACCGCCGCGGCGGCGACCAGCGGCCAGGCGCGACCGTAGACGCCCAGCAGCACGAAGGCGGCCACCGGGAGGCACGCCAGCGGCACGGGGATCCCCGCCAGGCTGCGGTAGAAGTCACGCAGCGTCCGGGCGCTGCGGAAGTAGCGCACCCAGCACGCCTCGTAGGCCGCCATCAGCACCACAGCGGCGACCAGCCACCAGGTGGAGGGCGACCAGGGGCGAAGGTTCGTGTCGGCGAACACCAGCGCGGCGACCGTGGTCAACGCCTGGCCGGCTCGCTCGAACCCCTGCAGCACCCGGTTCTCGCCGGACGGGTCGTAGCCCGCGGGCTTGGTTCTGGTCCACGCCAGGTTCGGGACGACGAGTGCGACCAGGAAGAGCGCGCCGACCAGCGAGAGACCGAGTCGGGGCACACCCGCAGCCTAGGGAACGCGACCGGTGTCGTGTGCCCGGTCTCGTGCCGGTCGTCGCGGCGGGCGTGCCGACGGCCCACCGGCCGAAGCGCCCCCCCCGGTTGCCGAGCACCGCGCCAGGGGCAACGCTCGTTGGATGCAGGAAGATGCGGAAGCCACGGCCATCGGCAACGCCATCGCGAGCATCAGCGAGGACTTCCCGGACGTGCCCCACGGCCGGATCGTCGATCTGGTCCGGACCGAGCACGCCTGGTTCGACGGCAGGCCCATCCGCGACTACGTCCCCGTACTCGTGGAGCGCCGGGTGCGCGGACAGCTGAGAGCGTCCCTGCAGCTGGTCGGGCAGTAGTCCTCGGTGCCGACTCACGTTCGGCCGTTCGCCTGCGGGCACGTCACCTGCTCGCGCCCCGCCTAGGCTCAGGTCGTGCATCCCAGCCATGCCGCGGTGGTCTACAACCCGGTGAGGTTCCCGCTGGACCGGGTGCGTCGCGCCGTCCAGGAGCAGGAGCTTCTTCACCACTGGTCCCGGTCGCAGTGGTACCAGACCAGCAGCGACGACTCGGGGCGGCGTGCGGCGCAGGACGCCCTCACGGACCAGCCGGCCGTGGTGATCGTGGCGGGTGGCGACGGCACCGTGCGGACGGTGGCCGAGGTGGTGCACCCCACGGGGACGCCGCTGGCGCTGCTGCCGGCGGGCACCGGCAACCTCCTAGCGCGCAACCTGGGCCTGCCCCTCAACGACGTCGACCGCTGCGTGCGCATCGCCTTCGACGGCACCACCCGCACCATCGACGTGGCGACCGCCGAGCTGGAGGACGAGTCGGGGCAGCGCAGCGGGCGGGAGTTCGTGGTGATGGCGGGCATCGGGCTGGACGCGGAGATGGCCGAGCACGCCAGCGCCGTCGCCAAGCGGCACCTGGGCTGGCTCGCCTACGTCACCCCGATCGCGCGCTCCATCATCGCCAACCGGCTGTTCCACCTGGACTACCGCATCGACGCCGGGCACACGGCCACCACCCGCGCGCACACCATCATCGTGGGCAACTGCGGCACCCTCACCGGCAACATGCTGCTGATCCCCACCGCGGTCCTCGACGACGGGCTGCTGGACGTGGTGATGCTCAGCCCCAAGGGCCGGTTCGGGTGGGCCGGGATCGGTACCCGGCTGACCCTCCAGGGCATCGCGCACCGCTCCCAGTTCGGACGCAAGATGCTCCAGCTCACCCCTGACCTGCGCGCCCTCGCCTACGCCCAGGGCCGGCAGTTCGACGTCCGCTTCGAGACGCCGCACGGCATCGAGCTCGACGGCGACAGCTTCGGCCTCGTCGTGCGGGCCCGGATCACCGTGAACCGCGGCGCGCTGCAGGTGTGCGTCGACGGCAGCCACGCCTGACCGCCCCGCCGCTGGTCAGGTGATCTTGCGCCGGTAGGTGGCCATCGCCACCGCGTACGCGACGACGAGGATCCCCACGCACCAGGCCAGCGCCACCCAGATGGTGCTGCCCACCGCCTGCTGCGTGAACAGGTCCCGGATCGCGTCGACGATCGACGTCACCGGCTGGTGCTCGGCGAACGCGCGCACCGGGCCGGGCATGGTGGCCGTCGGGACGAACGCCGAGCTGATGAACGGCAGGATGATCAGCGGGTACGAGAACCCGCTCGCGCCGTCCGCGGACGTCGCGGTGAGTCCGGGGATCACCGCGATCCAGGTCAGCGCCAGGGTGAACAGGGCCAGGATGCCGGCGACGGCGAGCCAGGCCAGCACGCCGGCCGACGAGCGGAAGCCGATGATCAGCGCCACCCCCACCACGGCGAGGATCGAGATCAGGTTGGCCACCAGCGAGGTCAGCACGTGGGCCCACAGCACGGACGACCGCGCGATCGGCATGGACGCGAACCGCTCGAAGATGCCGCTCTTCATGTCCAGGAAGAGGCGGAACGCGGTGTACGCGATGCCGGAGGCGATGGTGATGAGCAGGATGCCGGGCAGCAGGTAGCCCACGTAGGAGTCCGACCCCGAGTCGATGGCGCCGCCGAAGACGTAGACGAACAGCAGCATGAAGGCGATGGGCATCACCGCGGTGGTGATGATGGTGTCCATGCTGCGGGTGATGTGGCGCAGGGAGCGGCCCAGCAGAACCGCGGTGTCGCCGAGCACGTGAGTGTTCATCGTCGTCCCCTACTCGTCCGAGCCGACGAGGGCGAGGAAGACGTCCTCGAGGGTGGGCTGCTTCTCGACCATCTCCACCGTGGCCGGCGGGAGAAGCCCCTTGAGCTCGGCCAGCGTGCCCTCGACGAGGATCCGGCCCTCGTGCAGGATGCCGATCCGGTCCGCGAGCTGTTCCGCCTCGTCGAGGTACTGCGTGGTGAGCAGCACCGTGGTGCCCTGCGCGGCGAGCTCCCGCACGCACCTCCACACCTCCAGGCGCGCCTGCGGGTCGAGGCCGGTGGTGGGCTCGTCGAGGAAGACCACCTGGGGGTTGCCGATCAGGCTCATCGCGATGTCGAGCCGGCGGCGCATGCCACCGGAGTACTCCGACACCTTCCGTGCGGCGGCGTCGGCCAGCGAGAACCGCTCGAGCAGGCCGTCGGCGATGGCACCCGCGTTCTTCAGGTGCCGCAGCCGGGCCACCAGCACCAGGTTCTCCCGCCCGGTGAGGATCTCGTCCACGGCCGCGAACTGGCCTGTGAGGCTGATGGACTCCCGCACGCTCATCGCCTGGGTGGCGACGTCGAAGCCGTTGACGCTCGCCGTCCCGGCGTCGGCCGTGAGCAGCGTGGACAGGATCCTGATCACCGTCGTCTTGCCTGCTCCGTTGGAGCCGAGCAGGGCGAAGATGGTGCCCCGCGCCACGTCGAAGTCGACTCCGCGCAGCACCACCAGCTTCTTGTACGACTTCTCGAGCCGCTGGACACGGATCGCGGGCGTGGGGTCCGCCTGGATCACCTGCTGTGTGGGCATGGGGCTGTCCGTTCTCTGGTTTCGGGCGCGCTCGAGGACGGCGTGTCCTTCGGTTTCCTGCCTGCGCTGTCTGCCGACGCGGGTGGAGCCCGCGCCGCGTGGGGTGCGAGCTACCGGGAGTCCGACACCCGCCGGATCACCACGTCCCCGAACTGCGAGCGGGCGACCACTCGCACCGCGTCGTCCACCGCGGCCGGAGCCGGGATGGGCTGGAGCGTGCTGCGAGCGGCGCCGTAGGTGTGCACGTCCAGCTCGGCGGCCACGCCGTCGTGCACCGCGATGTCGACGGCGCCCGCGGCGGTCCGCGCGCTGACGGTCCCCCGCGCCACGTCGCCGAGGCTGATGCGCCCATTGCTGGTGCGGGCGGTGAGGTCGCCGCGCGCGCGGTCCACCACGAGAGCACCGTTGCTGCTGGTCACCTTCAGGCCGTCGGCGGCGTCCCCGACGACGACGTCGCCGTTGCCCGAGTGGGCGCTCGACCCGGGGCCCACCGCGTCGATCTGCACCACGCCCGTCCCCGTGCTCACCGTGGCGATCCCGGTGACGGCGCCGACCGTGACGTCGCCGGCACCGGTGCGCACGTCGACGGTTCCCGCGTCCTGGATACGCACCGCGCCCATCGAGGTGCGGAACCGGCACTCGCCGAGCCATCCCTCCACCTGCAGGGCGCTCATGATCGTCGTCGCCCGCAGCCGGGAACCGGTGGGCAGCAGCAGCGTGACGTGCACCGACTCGTTCCCGCCCCACGGGGTGTACTGCTTCCACTTGCCCGGTGCGCGGACGGTGAGCACGCCGTCCACGAGGTCCACCTGGGTGTGGTCGGCCGCCGCCACCTCGTGCGGCTTGTCCGGGTCGCCGGGCCGCACCTCGACCACGGCATCGCTGCGGTCCGATGCGACCACGCGCAGGTCGCCCACCGCGAGGTCGACGACGGCGACCACGGGTCCGGGGACCGCGAAAGCACTGACTCGCGCCTCGGCCGTGCTCATCGCACCCACCCCGTCAGGTGCGCCCGCGACGCCGAGACCGCTGCCGGCTCGTTGAGCGCCACCTCGGACCGCTCGGCGGCGGCAGCGGTGGCCCGCACCAGCCAGGAGTTCGTCGACAGTCCCTCGCGCGTGGCCAGCTGCTCCACCCGGGACTTGAGATCCTCGGGAAGCCGCAGGTTGATGCGGGCGAGCGTGCCGGAGGCGGTGTCGGGCGTCTCGGGTGCGGGAGCCGGCGCACGTCCCGTTCCGGTCTCGACGACGAACTCCAGCTCGTCGCCGCGCAGCCGCACGTCCACCGAGCCGGGCGCGAGCTCCAGCGCGATCTCGTCCGCGGCGGCGGCGACCAGGTCCTGGAGAGCGAGGCGGAACGTCGCCTCGAGCGCGCCGCTCAGGCGGTCGACGAGGTCACGCGCCTCCTCGCCACCCAGGGCGGCGGTCTCCGTGAGCCTGTCGCGGAGGCGAAGCACATGGGGTTCAAGATCCATGGCGCCATGGTGGTGCCACCAATGGCATCATGTCAAGGCCGCAGTGATGCCGCCCGCGGTGCCATAGCCCTGCCGGGTCTGGGGCTCATCGCTCCCTCGCCTCGCGCCGCGCCGCCTCGTCGTGGTCGGCGGTGTAGTCCGGCTGCGGCGACTGGAACCGTTGCACCGACCCCTCGCCGCCCTCACGTCCACCGTGCGGACGCCCGTGGTCGGCGCGTTCGGCGCGCTCGAACGACAGCGCCCACGGGCCCATGCGGAAGGTCGAGCCCGTGCGCAGGATCTGCGGCTCGGGCGGTGCCGTGGGGTCGTCGTCCGCCGCCGCGCCGGGTGCCTCGCCGGGTGCCAGCAGCTCGAGCACGTACTCGTCGCGCTCGTCGTGCGTCACGCGCGCGTGCCGGGGCGCGAGGCCGGCGAGACTGATGTCGGCGTCGGGAGCCGAGCCGATGGTCGTCACCTCGTGGTCCAGAGGGAACACCGGCTGCGGCTCGCCGGCCCACGCCTGGTCGTCCATCGCCAGCACCAGCCGTGGGTCGCCCTCGCCGTAACCGGCGTGGGTGGTCGGGACGTCGTCCGTCATGGCGGGCCTCCTGCGCTGGACGGGCGGCGCCATGACCCGACACCGTCAGCGTCCATCGTGGTGCGCGCCCGGTGCGGGCGCCACCGTGGGAAGAGCGACGTCGACCACGAGCGGGCGATGGTCGGACACGCCGGCGTCCGGCGTACCGGCCGGGCCGGCCAGCGCCACCGCGCCGTCGGCCAGCACGTGGTCCAGCTGGCGGGTGGGCGCCCACGAGGGGAAGGTCGCCGCCCGTGCCAGCGGCCGCCATCCGCACACGCGCGCCACCGTCGACAGGCTCAGGTTGAGGTCGCCCATCACCACCAGCGGTCGCGGCAGCGACCGGCAGATCCGCACCAGCGCGCGCAGCTGCAGCACGTTCCATCCCGGGATGAAGCTCAGGTGCGTCGCCACCACGGTCAGCGGCCCGGCCGGCGTGTCCAGCAGCGCGGCGAGCGCCGCCCGGGGCTCGTCGTGCGCCAGCGACGGCCAGTGGTGGCCGGGGTGGATCACCGGGACCGTGTGCGCCAGCGCCGGCAGCGTGGCCACGCGCCACCAGCGCACCGGGAAGCGCGTGACGAGCGCGATGCCGTAGGCGGCCGCATCGGGCTGCTCCATGCCGTTGGCGGCGACCCAGGTGCCGGGCAGCCCGTGGAGCGTCGCCACGAACCGCTGCGCGCGGGCCCCGGCGGCGCGGGCGGCCACCGTGGTCAGGTCGGCCTGCAGGGACCGCGGCTGGTCGCGGTCCACCTCCTGCAGCGCCAGCACGTCGGCGTCGATGCCGCGCACCGCCTCGGCGAACCTGGCCACGTCCACCCGACCGTCCACCAGCGAGCGGCCGTGGAGGATGTTGAACGTCGCGAGCCGCACCCCGTCGATCCTGCCTCCCGGAGTGCCGTGTCGCGCGGCGTCCGGTAGGAACGAGCGATGGACGACGACCGCACGGCCCTCCAGGACGCGTTGCGCCTCACGGCCGTGGCGCTGGAGGAGGCCGGCATCCCCTTCGCGCTGGTGGGCGGGTACGCCGCATGGGCCCGCGGCGCCCCCGAGCCGAGTCACGACGCCGACTTCGCCGTGCGCGAGGCCGACGTGCCGCGCGCCCGCGAAGCGATCGCCGCCGCCGGGCTCGACGTGGCCGACCCTCCGGAGAACTGGCTGTTCAAGGCGTACCACCAGGGCGCTCTGGTGGACGTGCTGTTCCGGATGGTCGGCGAGCCCATCACCGAGGAGATGCTCGCCCGCAGCGACGTCATCGAGGTGCTCGCCGTACGGATGCCGGTGCTCTCCGCCACCGACGTGCTGTCGGCGAAGATGCGGGTGCTCGGCGAGCACTACTGCGACTTCACGCGGTTGCTCGCGATCGCCCGCGCACTGCGCGAGCAGATCGACTGGCAGCGCGTGCGCGACGAGACCGCGGACTATCCGTTCGCCCGCGCCTTCCTCCACCTGGTTCACGAGCTCGACGTGTCGCCGCTCGGACCCCGGCCCCGTTCGGCGGGCTAGAAGCGTCCCCAGGGGGTGTGGCAGGTGGCGACGGTCAGCCGACAAGCTGGTTCGACGAAACCCCGAGGTGCACCACGTCGCCCTCGACGTCCGCGATGTCGTCGGCCGCCGCGAACTTCTTGCCGGAGAAGATCCCCTTGAGGTCCACCAGCACGTAGCCGGCCCGCAGCAGGCGGGCGCGCTCCACGCCCGGCAGGTCGGAGGTCATCTCGTCCCCGAAGACGCCGCCGAGCGTGCCCAAGGGCACCGCGACGGGAAGGGTGACCCCGGGAGCCCCGAACACCAAGGCTTCCGGCTCGTCCGACGGCGGGGTGTCCGGAGAGGTCGCGGCCTCCGCGTCGCCCATCACCACATCCTTGACGGTGCCGATCTCGTCACCGTCGGCGTCGATCACGTGCATGCCGCTGCGCACCTGGTCGATGGGCCGCTCACGGCCGGGGTTCATGCTCATGGTGTTCTCCCTTCCCGAACGGTGGCCGGTTGGCGGCGTTGCTGCCACCGGCGAGGGTTCCCCGCGATGCTGCGGGATTCACTCGATACGGGAGTCCCGCACCTCGGTGCCGGTCACCGGGTCCCGCTGGGTCACGCGGCGCGCCGTGATCGCACGACGACGCGTCAGGCTGAGCGACAGCACGATGGCGATCAGGCCGCCGACCATGAGGATCCAGCCGACCACGGACAGGTCCACGCCCGAGACGTGGACGGAGGTCGCGAAGGCAAGCACCGCGCCCACGACGAGCAGCACAATGCCGAGTCCTATGTACATGGGGGTTCCTCTCGGCGGCGGTCGGGCCGCGCTCCAGACCCTGTGACCGCTCGACCACGGTAAGCCTGCGGCGGCGAGGGCGCGCGGGCGGGCTCACTAGCCCGTGGACGCGCAACCCGCACACCGCGAGACAGTTGCCCTCGGTCGGCGCAAGCGCGACGTCACCTGCAGAGGTGTAAGCGTGGGGCTCGGCCTACGAATCCGCCGGGCGTGCTGCGGCGACGCTGGGACCTAACAGATTGCGGATGCGCATTCTGTTCTGCGGCCGACTTCAACATTCGCGCAGTCCGCCCATCAAGCGCTATCCCGGACTCGTGCGACATCGCAGACAACGTTCTCAACAGCGCGCGTCGCTCCCTCCGGCCCCGCTCCTCCCCTTCCCAGCCGCGCACGCCTCTTTCCCCCTCTCCCCCGGACAACCCTCTTGCCGAGGGCTTCGGACTGTTCGCTGCCGATCGCGCGCTCGGCCTGAACGAACCAGGTGTCGAGGACCCGAGCCGAGGTCGGCGGTGTGTCCTCCGATGTGAGCCACGACAAGTCGAAGAGAACGTCGACCTGCTTGTCGGCATTCACGGGCTCCCGGTCTCGTAGCCAGAACATCGTGGTCAGCCACCGTTAGCACACCCGTCCGGCGGCCGGGTGCGTTGGGCTGACTTCGGGTCGAGGCAGTACTCGGCCGGGAGTCTCTTGTCTGCGGCTCGGACCTACGGTCTTGCTGACACGCTTGCGTCCCGGACGCGTCCGGTGCCTCCGCGCAGGTGCCCGCCTGCGGCACGATGTACACCGTGAGCGTCGAAAGGACCGGGGGCCGCGATACCGCTGGTCAGGCCATGACGTTGCCGATCGTCTGGCGCGTCGGGCGTGCTGGACTGGCGGCCGCCTGGACTGGTGTCACAGTCTGCGTCCTGGCGATCCTGGCCGTCGTCACCTGGGTGCTCGTGCGGCCCGACGCCGACAAGGGCTCGGCAAGCATCGGCGCCGCCCTCGCGGCGCTGATCGTCGTGATGCTCTGGCGCAGCGCGATCCATCCGTCGGCGGAGGCGACCGAGCACAGCCTGGTGGTGCGCAACCCACTCCAGACCGTGACGATCTGCTGGGATGACGTCGTCGATGCGACCGCGGGCTACTACGGCGTCACGGTGCGTCAGCGCGGCGGGCGGCCCACGACGATCTGGGCTGTCCAAAAGTCGAACATCATCACCTGGCGGCGCCGGCGAGCCCGGGCGGACGAGGTGGCCTCGACCATCCGGAACCTCGCGACGGCTCGGGCCACTGCCGGCGGCGCTGCACTGGACCCGACAGCACGCTTGACCAGCCGACGGGACGTCGAGCCTGAAGACGCGTTCCGGTCTCCGCTACGGTTCCCGTGGCGAATGACGCGCCCTGAGGCCTCAGTCATCGGCTTCATGCGCCACCCCTACTCGCCGCGGGTCAGCGCCGCGGCGGCGGCACTGTTCGCCGTGGTGGGCCTAGCGGTGCTCGGATTCGAGGCAGACGACCAGTTGAGCACCTACCTTCTGCACGAGCGAGGCGTCGTCGTGCAGGCCACCGTCCTGGCGGTACCCGGACAGGTGAAGGTCGTCTGGCCAGCCATCGCCCCCCATCCCATCTTCCTGGATGCCGGCCACCAGCCCCCTAGCGCGTACCCGATCGGTTCGACCGTGGACGTGCTGTCTGACCCTCAACATCCAACCCGCGCCGGCATCGTCGGCGTCAAGCCTGAATTCGGCTCCACCGTCGCGAGCTTCGCGATCGCGTTCATCAGCCTGTCACTGGCAAGTGGCTACGCCAAGTGGGCCCGCTGGCTCGCGGTCACGGACGCAGATCAGCCGCCGTCCGGTGTCGGGCGCGACCAAGCAGGACACCGGCACTTGAAAGTCCGACCGTGAGGGTGCGGATCGAGCATGACGCCCTCGTCAGTCGCCGACAAGCCCCGGCCGACGCCGGGCTGCCAGCACCTGCCGGCCCTGCGCCCGAATGAACAACCCGCCGATGGCGGTGACCAGCTCCGTGGAGCCGGCGGCAGGCCACGCGCTGGTTCGGGCGTCGCCGCCTCCGCATGACGGCGAGCTCCGTGGGCGCCGGTCCGGCCGGATGTATCGCGCGCCATTGGGGCTTCCCGCTGGGCCCCCCGTGCAACACTTCCAGAGCGGGTCGATAGGCGAAGAGCCGGTGGCCCACTGGGGAGGGGCTGCACGTGGCAGGCGATCGATCGCCGCGAGCCAAGCGGCGATGGTGGATCGTCGGCGTCGCACTGGCAGCGACTGCGATCTATGTTCGTGCGCTCGCCCTGGCGCACGGCGTCGACAACGCACCCGAGACGTTGACCGGTGTCGGTATAGGTCTCGCGATCGTCGTGCTAGTAGTGAGCTTGACGCCGGCCGTCTACAGACATGGCGAATCCACGTTGCGCGCCCGCACGGACTCAAGCGCCTGGGTCCACCGATGTATCGACCCCGACGACCCCCAGGCATGGCTATCAGTGGTCGCGTCTGACGAGGCCGTCACGGTTCTCGGCCGCAAGGACCGCGTCCGCAGTCGCTGGCCGCTCGAGAACATCGTCGACGTCGCCATCACGCCGGTACGGATCGGCCTTCTGAATCACACCGGCCTCACCATCACGTTGCAGGACGATTCGCGTTGCCGTATCGCTCTGCCGAGCCGCAGCACCTTCTCCTATCCGAAGGAACTGGCGGAGGAGGCCCGGCAAGAGATCCTCCGCCGCATTTCCACAATCCAGGCCTGACGGCGCAAGCACGGCGCACGTCAAGGCAGCGTGCAACTCGGGGCCATGCCGCGGAAGGCTGTCGCCTTGAGCAAAGGGGCGCCACGCCGAGGTCGTGAGTCCGCTGCTGCCTAGGACGCGGCGCGCACTCCAAGGATGCAGCCGCGACGCAGCGCTCGAACCACGGCACGAAACGCACCTCACAACGCCTGCCGCGCGGATGAAGCGAGTCCGCCGAGCCTGTCCTTCTACCGTCGGCGTCCGGTACCGTCCGGGCACTTCGTAAACATCCCGGATAACATCCCGAAACCCGTCTGTCAGACTCTGAGGCCCATCGGACGGATCCCCGATGGGCTGACCTGCTAGTTCATAGTCGGGCTGACAGGATTTGAACCTGCGACCCCTTGACCCCCAGTCAAGTGCGCTACCAAGCTGCGCCACAGCCCGTCGACGTCGCCCGAGGGCGCCGCCGTGCTCCCGCAGGAGCGACGGTCATGCTATCGCACGGACCCGGCCCGCCAGGAACCGCCAGACCGCAGCGTGGCACCTCAGAGAATCGGCTCCACCGGCCCGTCCAGCGCGAGCGGCGGCTCGGCCCGCACCGCCGTCGTCGTGGCCGTGGTCGGTGACCAGGGGCGCAGCCCCAGTGTCGGCAGGGCGGGACTGCGGCGGTCCAGCGTCACCAGCAGGTGCGTGCCCCGGTCGCGCCACTCCCACCGCGTCTGCTGCACCAGGTCCGCCGCCGCGGCGTCGTGACCGGGTGCGAACCACAGGTGATCCACCACGACGTTGCGCAGCACCCTGTCCGGCGGTATCGCCTTCAGCACCAGGTTCGCCACAGCGATACCCGCAGGCAACCGTGTCACCTCCATGCTGCGCAGCAGAGCCTCCTCCCGCACCGCCATGCCCGCCACCACCGTGCCGTGGCGATTGGTCGCCACGCGGTACCCGTTCACCGGGGTCGCCGCGAACCACTCGGCCAGCGACCCGGCGGTCCAGTGGTGCGCAAAGGCGTGGTCCGCCGTGAACGCGGCGTGTCCCGAGGCGACGGCGGCGGCGTCGGCCACCGTCGCGTCGCGCACCACGAACCAGGGGGGCCGCGGCCGCCGGGTGAGCATGGTCAGCGGCGCCGTCACGGCCACCCCGGTCCAGCCGTCCGCCCACCGCCCGGCGTTCGCCAGGGAGCCGGCGTTGCCTCGCTGCACGTTGGCGAGCACCACCGCTCCGGCGCCCGCCACCTCGGCGGCGTGCTCGATGCGCCAGTGCGCCAGCGCCGAGGCCACGCCGCGCCGTCGGTGCGCGGGGTGCACCACGAGCGCCGACAGCAGCGCGTACGGGCGCGTCTGGTGCCTCACCTGCAGCATGCCGGTGCTGATCCGGGCGGCGCCCACCAGGCCTGCACCCGGCACCTCGGCCACCACGTCGAGCGACGTGCGGTGCACGGACGGCTCCGGCGCACCGTCCTCCACGTGGCTGTGGACGCGGAACCCCACCGCCCCGCCGTCGGGGCTCGCCTCGCGCAGCGCGGCGATCGCTGCCTGCTCCTCGGGCGAGGCGGCGCGCACCACGAGGTCCCGGTAGCGCTGCTCCACCATAGACATCTGCCTCACGTCCCCCACTCCGCATCCAGCTGGAATCGACTCTCTCCCAGCTGGAACCGACCCGGAACCGACCCGACGATCGCCCCGCACCGCAACCCGTCCGGTCGAGGTCGCGGCTCAGCATGCGGGCCACTTCCGGCCTGGCACAACGTCCGTCTCACAGAGCCCGTGTCCGGCGCGCCGCCGGGCCCTGCCCCCCGTAGCGTGGAGCCATGCGCTTCGACTACGACTACGTCATCGTCGGCGGCGGCATGGCGGCGGACGCCGCGGCCCGGGGCATCCGGGAGATCGACCCGAGCGGCAGCATCGCGATCCTCGGCGAGGAGGCCGACCCGCCCTACGAGCGCCCACCCCTGTCCAAGGACCTGTGGCGCGATCCCGCCGGCCACGAGCCGTTCCTCGGCACCGACGGCGCCACCGACGCCCAGATCCACGTCAGCACGCGAGTCACGGGCCTGGACCGCGTGGCGCGGACGGTGGTCGCGGACGACGACGTGTACGGCTACCGCGCCGTGCTGCTCGCCACCGGTGGCCGGCCGCGCGAGCTCAGCCTCGGGCCGTCCCCGCAGGTGGTCTACTTCCGCACCATCGGCGACTACCACCGGGCGCGCGCGCTGGCCGGGCGCAACGTGGTCGTCGTCGGCGGCGGGTTCGTCGGCACCGAGCTGGCAGCCGGTCTGACCATGGCCGGCTCGCACGTCACCTTCCTGGTGCCCGACGACGAGGTGGGCGCCCGGCAGTTCCCGGCCTGCCTGTCGCGGCGCGTCAGGCAGGCGTTCGACGAGCGCGGCGTGGACGTGCGCACGGACACGCGGGCCCGCTGGCTGGAGCGCTCCACGGTCGACACCGTCACCGTGCATGCCGAGACGGGCGGCACCCCGCTGTCCTTCGCGGCCGACGGCGTGGTGCTGGGCCTCGGCATCGAGCCCAACGTCGAGCTGGCGCAGGCGTCCGGCTTGCCGGTGGACGACGGCGTGCTGGTGGACCGCTTCCTGCGCACCGTCGACCCCACCGTGTTCGCCGCCGGGGACGTCGCCAGCTACCCCGACGCGATCCTCGGCCGGCGGCGGGTGGAGCACGTGGACCAGGCGACGGTCTCCGGCCGCGCGGCAGGACGCGCCATGGCGGAGTCGGTCACCGGACGCCCGCTCGAGCCCTACGCGCACACGCCGTTCTTCTACTCGGACATCTTCGACCTGGGGTACGAGGCCGTCGGCACGCTCGACGCGCGCCTGACGGTGTTCGAGGACTGGGCGGTGCCGGAGGAGACCGGGGTCGTCTACTACGCGGGCCGCGAGGCGCTGGTTGGCGTGCTGCTGTGGAACGTCTGGGACTCCACCGACCAGGCGCGAGCCCTGCTGTCCCGGTACCACGAGGCGGGGTCGCTGCCCGACGCCACCGTGCTCAGGGGTGCGATCGCCGCCGGCTGACCGTCACCGCTTCCGCTTCTCGCGCACACGCACCGAGACGACGATGGGCGACCCCTCGAACCCGAACGTCTCGCGCAGCCGGCGCTCGATGTAGCGCCGGTAGCCCGCCTCGAGGAAGCCCGTGGCGAAGACGACGAACCGCGGCGGGCGGGTCGAGGCCTGCGTGGCGAAGAGGATGCGCGGCTGCTTGCCGCCCCGCAGCGGGTGCGGGTGCCCGGCCACCAGCTCGCCGAGGAACGCATTGAGCCGGCCGGTCGACACTCGCGTGTCCCACGAGGTGAGCGCGGTCTCCAAGGCAGGCACCAGCCGGTCCGCGTGCCACCCGGTGCGCGCCGAGACGTTGACCCGCGGTGCCCACTGCACCTGCACCAGGTCCTGCTCGATATCGCGCTCCAGGTAGAACCGGCGCTCGTCGTCCATCAGGTCCCACTTGTTGTAGGCGATGACCAGCGCGCGGCCGGCGTCCACCACCTGCTGGATCACGCGCGTGTCCTGCTCGGTCATCTCCGCGGAGGCGTCGACGAGCACCACCGCCACCTCGGCCTTCTCGATGGCGGCCTGCGTGCGCAGCGACGCGTAGAAGTCCGCGCCGGTGGTCTGGTGCACCCGGCGCCGGATGCCGGCGGTGTCGACGAACACGTAGGGGATGCCGCGCAGCTCCACCAGCTCGTCCACCGGGTCCCGCGTGGTGCCCGGCACGTCGTCCACCACCACCCGCTCCGTGCCCGCGATCTTGTTGAGCAGCGACGACTTGCCCACGTTCGGGCGTCCGACGAGCGCCACCCGGCGCGGCCCCTCCGGCACCGCGCCACCGAACGCCGACTCCAGCGGCAACGCCTCGAGGATCGCGTCGAGCAGGTCACCGGTGCCGCGCCCGTGCAGCGCCGAGATCGGGTAGGGCTGACCCAGGCCGAGGGCCCACAGCGCCGCGGCGTCAGCCTCCACCGACGGGCCGTCCACCTTGTTGGCCACCAGCACCACGGGCTTGCCGGCACGGCGCAGCAGCCGCACCACCTGCTCGTCGGTGTCCGTGGCGCCCACGGTGGCGTCGACCACGAAGAGCACCGCGTCCGCCTGGGCGATGGCCACCTCGGCCTGCTCGGCCACGCGGGCCTCGATCCCGGCGACGTCGACCTCCCAGCCACCGGTGTCGACCACCACGAAGTCGCGCCCGGCCCACTCCGCCGAGTACCGCACGCGGTCGCGCGTCACACCCGGGGTGTCGAGGACCACGGCCTCGCGCCGGCCGATGATCCGGTTCACCAGGGTCGACTTGCCCACGTTCGGGCGGCCGACGATGGCGAGCACAGGCACCGCGCGCCCCCCGGCACCGGCCTCGCCGCCCTCCTCGCCGCCCTCGAGAAGGAGCAGGTCCTCCTCGTCGAGCTCGTACTCCGCCAGGCCGGCGCGCAGGGCTCGCTCGCGCGCCTCGTCGGACACCGCGGTGTCGTCTTCAGGCACGTCAGGACCGGGGAACTCGGTGGAACTCACCCGACCATTGTCCCGTACCCCGCCGCTCCCCACTCCCGGTCCCCGACCAAGCGCAGAGTTCGTCACCGGGACGGTGGCTTCCGGCGCACGAAAGGACGTCCCACCCGACGAACCGCGCGCCCGTCGCCGGCAGGGCCGGTCAGGCGGGACGGCGGGGGTCGTCGGCGGGAAGCAGGATGCCGCTGCGCTCCTGTGCGGCCGTGACCAGTGCCGCCATCGCGGAGCGCAACGCCTCGCTCGTGGCACCGATGCGTGCGCGGGACGGGCCGACGGACGCCGCGGCGACCGGCTCGCCGAACTCCACGTAGAGCCTGCGCCGCAGCCCGGGGATGTGGCCGAGCGACTCCCCCGTCAGGCGCGTGCCCAGCATCGCCACCGGCACCAGCGGCGCCGCGCCGTGCACGGCCAGCCACGCCGCACCCGCCCGCACGTCCTCGACCGCGCCGCGCCCCCGGTTGCCTTCGGGGAAGATGCCGATGGCGCCGCCCCGCCTGAGCACACCGAGCGCCGACTGCAGCGCCGCCCGCCCGTTGGCGCGGTCCACCGGGATCTGTCCCGCCCATCCCAGCACCGTCCCCACCGGTCCCCCGTACAGCTCCTGCTTGGTGAGGATGTGCAGAGGGCGCGGGGCGATGCCGATCAGCAGCGGTCCGTCCACGAGCGTCACGTGGTTGGCGGCGAGCACCACCGGGCCGTCCGCCGGCACGCGCTCGCGTCCCACCACCTGGGTGTTCCACACCACGCGCCCGAGGAACCTGCCCACCCAGCGCGCCCAGGCCGGTCCGGCCGGCGAGGGCACCCAGCCCGCGGGTCGATCCGCCGTCACGGGCGCCGTCCGGTGGCCCGCTCCACCACGGCCAGGACTGCCAGGACGGTGTGCTCGAAGTCCAGGTCGGACGAGTCCACGAGCTCGACCCCGTCGGCAGGCCGCTGGAACTCGACCACGGTCGAGTCGCGCGCGTCACGGCGCACCACCTGGTCGCGGGTCGCGTCGACCGCCGCCTCGTCGGCCGCGCCGTGCACCTCCAGCGCCCGACGAGCCAGCCGGGCCGACTCGCGGGCGGTGAGCAGCACCCGCACCTCGGCGTCCGGTGCGACCACCGTGGTGATGTCGCGGCCCTCCGCCACCACACCGCGCCCGCCGGAGAAACCGCCGGTGCGCTCGGCGGCCACCAGGTGCCGCTGCCGGGCGACGAGCTCGGCGCGCACGGCGAGGTTCGTCGACAGCGCGCTGACCTGCTCGGACACCCACGTCTCACGGATCGGGCCCGCCACGTCGACACCGCCCACGTGCACGGTCGGCGCCGCGGGATCCAGCCCCATCACCAGCGGCAGGCGCCGCACCTCGTCGGCCACGGCCGGTCCGTCCGTCAGCTCCACGCCCTCGGACAGGCACCACCACGTCGCCGCCCGGTACATCGCCCCCGTGTCGAGGTACGCCAGCCCCAGCCTCCGAGCCACCGCCCGCGACACCGACGACTTGCCGGACCCGGACGGCCCGTCGACCGCGACGACGAGGCTCACCGGCCCCACCCTTCCCCGAACGCGGCAGATCGTGTCGAGTGCGGCAGGTGGGACTGCCGCGCTCGGCGGGAACTGCCGACCTCGACGGTCACCGGACCAGCCGCCAGCCACGGGCGGCGAGCGCCTCCGTCAGGTGCGGCTCCCGGGTCGGGAGCACCGAGATGGCGGCCATGCCCACCGGGCGGCCGGCCGCGTGGTCCAGCTGGAGGTCCTCGAGGTTGACCCCGGACTCCCCCACGTCGGTGAGCAGGCGCGCCAGCTCGCCCGGCTGGTCCGGCACCAGCACGGTGACCACGGCGTAGCTGCGATGGGCACCGCCGTGCTTGCCCGGGATGCGCGCCTGCCCGGCGTTGCCGGCCCCGATGGCCTCGGCGATGGCCGAGAGCGCCCCCGGGGCAACATCCTCCGGCCCCGTCGCCAGCGCGGCGCTGGTCAGTGCGTCCACCACCCGGTCGAGGTCGTCGCGCAGCTCGACCAGCACGGACCGCACGGCCAGGGCGTTGGCGGCGAGGATCGACGTCCACAGCGCGGGGTCGCTCGCGGCGATCCGCGTCACGTCACGCAGCCCCTGACCGGCCAGCCCCAGTGCGGTGTCGTCGAGGCCGCGCAGCCTCGCGGCGACCAGGCTGGCGGCCAGCTGCGGCAGGTGCGACACCGTCGCCACGGCCGCGTCGTGCTCGGCCGCGTCCATCGCCACAGGGACGGCACCGAGGTCCACTGCCAGCGACCGCACGGCGAGCAGGGCGGCCGGGTCCGACGAGCCGGAGTCGGCGATCACCCACGGCCGGCCCAGGAACAGGTCCGGGACGGCGGCCGACGGGCCCGACCGCTCGCGCCCCGCCATCGGGTGCGAACCCACGTACCGGGTCAGGTCCACGTCGGCGGCCCGCAGCTCGGCGAGCACGTAGCCCTTGACGGAGGCGACATCGGTGACCACGGCCTGCGGGTGGGCTGCCAGCTCGGCCCTCACCACGTCGGCCGTGACGTCCGGCGGCGCGGCCACCACCACGAGCGCCGGCTCGGGATCGTCCGCCCGGGCCGGGGTGCCGGCCCCGACGTCCCGCGCCAGTGCCAGCGCGGTGCGCGAGGGGTCCCACAGCTGGACCTCGACCGCCGCGCGCGTCAGCGCCAGGCCCACCGAGGTGCCGAGCAGCCCGGTGCCGACCACGCGCACCGGGCCCTTGGTCGCAACCGTCACAGGCCCACCGCCCGCTGCAGCGAGGCGACCTCCGCCGCCGAGAGCACGCGCGTGCGGCCCGCCTTGAGCTCACCGAGCCGAATGGGCCCCACCTTGGTGCGCACCAGCCGGATCACGGGGAAGCCGACCTCCTCGAACAGGCGCCGCACCACGCGGTTGCGCCCGTCGTGCAGCACCACCTCGACCAGGCTCTGGCCGGGGATCATGTCGACGATCCGGTAGGCGTCGACCTTCACCATCCCGTCCTCCAGCTCGACGCCCTTGGTCAGCCTCGACCCGAGACTGGACGGCACCTGGCCGATGACGTCGACGAGGTACGTCTTGGGCACCTCGTACGACGGGTGCGTCAGCCGCTGCGCCAGCTCCCCGTCGTTCGTCAGCAGCAGCAGACCCTCGGAGTCGACGTCGAGCCGGCCCACGTGGAACAGCCGCTCGGTCCGCTCCTGGACGTAGTCGGCGATGCTCTCGCGGCCGTCCGGGTCGCTCATGGTGGACAGCACGCCCTCGGGCTTGTGGAACGCGAGGGTGACGAGGTCGGGGTTGGTCTGCACCCGGTCCCCGTCGACGTGGATCACCTGCTTGTCCGGGTCCACGCGCACGCCCAGCTCGCGCACCACGACGCCGTCCACGGTGACGCGGCCGTCCAGGATCAGCTCCTCCGACGCCCGGCGCGAGGCGACGCCCGCTGCGGCGAGCACCTTCTGCAGCCGGACGCCGTCCGGGTCGTGCACGTCCTTCGCCGGAGTCCGCGGCTTGTCCCGGCCGCTCGCGCGGCCGCTCGTTCCAGTCATGAGGTTCCTCCGGTCGGCTCGGCGCCCTCCAGCCCGTCGTACTCCGGCAGGTAGGGCGCCAGCGGTGGCAGCTCGTCGAGGCTCGTCAGGCCCATCCGCTCCAGGAAGTATCCCGTGGTCCCGTACAGCACCGCACCGCTCGAGGGGTCGGAGCCGGTCTCCGCCACCAGCCCGCGGCTGGTCAGCGTGCGCACCACGGAGTCGACGTTCACCCCCCGGACGGCCGAGACCTGGCCCCGCGAGACCGGCTGGCGGTACGCGATCACGGCGAGGGTCTCCAGCGCGGCCTGCGTCAACCGCGCCTGCTGCCCGTCCACGACGAACCGGCCGACGACGTCCGCGTAGGCCGTCGCCGAGTACACGCGCCAGCCGCCGCCGGCCTCACGCAGCTCGAAGCCGCGCACCGGCCCGCCGCCCTCGCCCCGGTAGTCCGCCGCCAGCTCGGCGAGCAGCGCCTCGACCTGGTCGGTGGGCAGCGCCAGCACCGACGCGAGGCGCACCGCCGGGATCGGCTCGTCGGCCACCATGAGCACGGCCTCGAGGGCGGCGCGGGCGCCGCCCGGCAGCTCGTCGACGTCGAACGCCAGCTCGTCGGCGGCCGGCGGCCGCTCGTCCTGCTCGCTCACGTCACGCTCTCCTCGGTGTGGTCGGGTGCCGTGGACCCGGCGGTCGCGTCCGGGGCCTCGTCGTAGTCGCTCATCTGCGGCACGTGGTCGTCCGCGCCGGTCCACCGCACCGTGAGCTCCGCCAGCGGTGCCGCCTGCTCGAACGAGACCGCGGCCTCCCGGAACAGCTCGAGCAGCGCGAGGAACCGCGCGACGACCACGAGCGTCGAGCCGGCGTCGGCGACGAGCGTGCGGAAGGGGACCGTCCCGCCGCGCCGGAGCCGGTCGACGAGCACGGCCGCCTGCTCGCGCACGCTCACCGCCGGGGCGTGGATGTGGCTGACGTCCACCACCGGCTGCGGCCGCGGTGCCAGGGCCCGCGCCGCCAGCGCCGCGAGCTCGTCGGGCCCCAGCGACCAGATCAGCTCCGGCAGCAGCGCGGCCAGCTGCGGCTCGAGCACCACCGCCCGCGGCCGGCGCCGCGCCTCGTCGGCCAGCCGTGCCCCGAGGTAGCCGGCCACCTGCTTGTAGGCGCGGTACTGCAGCAGCCGGGCGAACAGCAGGTCCCGGGCCTCGAGCAGTTCCAGGTCCTCGTCGTCCTCCACCTCGCCGGCCGGCAGCAGGCGTGCCGCCTTGAGGTCCAGCAGCGTCGCGGCGACCACGAGGAACTCCGACGCCTGCCCGAGGTCCCACGCCCCCTCGGCGGCGCGGATGTGCGCGATGAACTCGTCGGTCACCTGCGCGAGCGCCACCTCGGTGATGTCCAGCCGGTGCTTGGCGATCAGGCCGAGCAGCAGGTCGAACGGGCCGTCGAAGACGTCGAGGTGGACCTCGAACCCCGAGCTGCCGACGGGAGCCGGGCCGTCCGCCTCAGGCGGCGTCGCCGCGCGCGACGAGCTCACGAGCCAGCTGCCGGTAGGCCTCCGCACCAGGGTGCGTCGGGGCGTAGGTGGTGATGGGCTCGGCGGCCACCGTGGCGTCCGGGAACTTCACCGTCCGGGAGATCACCGTGTGGAACAGCGTGTCGCCGAACGCCTCGTGGACTCGAGCCACCACCTCGCGGGCGTGCAGCGTGCGGGAGTCGTACATGGTGGCGAGGATGCCGTCCACCTGCAGCCGCGGGTTGAGCCGGTCGCGCACCTTCTCGATGGTCTCCACCAGCAGTGCCACGCCGCGCAGCGCGAAGAACTCGCACTCCAGGGGGATCAGCACGCCGTGCGCGGCGGTCAGCGCGTTGACCGTCAGCAGACCCAGCGACGGCTGGCAGTCGACGATCACCTCGTCGTACTCGTCGAGCGTGGGACGCAGCGCCCGCGACAGCGCCGACTCGCGGGCCACCTCGCTCACCAGCTGCACCTCGGCGGCGGACAGGTCGATGTTCGCGGGCAGCAGGTCCAGGCCGGGGACCGCCGTGGGACGCAGCACGTCGGTGTAGTGCACCGACCTGTCCATGATGAGGTTGTAGACGGTCTGGTCCAGCTCGTGCGGCGGCACGCCCAGGCCCACGGATGCCGCGCCCTGCGGGTCGAAGTCCACCACCAGCACCCGGCGCCCGTACTCCGCCAGCGCCGCGGCCAGGTTGATCGCCGTGGTCGTCTTCCCGACGCCGCCCTTCTGGTTGCACAGGGCGATGACGCGCGCCGGCCCGTGGGAGGACAGTGGCGCGGGAACCGGGAACTCCGGCATCGGACGGCCGACGACGTCGACCGCGACGGTCTGGGCACTCACGCGGCCAACCTACCGGAGCGAGCGGGCACTGCCCCGGCGACGGGCCGATCAGCGCGACGTGGCACGCGGGTGGTTGGCCACGTAGACCTCCCGCAGGTGGTCGGGGGTGACCATCGTGTAGATCTGGGTGGTCGTCACCGAGGCATGGCCCAGCAGCTCCTGCACCACGCGGATGTCCGCGCCGCCCTGCAGCAGGTGGGTGGCGAACGAGTGGCGCAGCGTGTGCGGCGAGACGTGGTCGGCGTTGGTCAGCCCGGCCCGCCCGGCCGCCACGCGCAGCACCGCCCAGGCGCTCTGCCGCGACAGCCGGGCCCCGCG
>DASWOL010000069.1:0-2698 GCA_036398695.1 Cellulomonas sp.
CGAGGTGCGCACGGGCACGACGCCGCAGCAGCCGGCCAGGACCCACGCGCTGCCTCCCCGGATCGGCTGTCGGACGTCTGGGGAGATCCTGCCACCACCGACCACCAGGCGACCGCATCCCGTCCCACAGGGCGACCCGACACGGGCACGATGTCGTCATGACCGCCGAACGAGACCTCGCCGTCCTGCTCGCGACGATGACCCCCGTGCGCCTGCCCGGAGAGTACGTCTTCACGACCGTCCCGGTCGACGCACCGACCCCGTCGGACGCGCTCGCCACCGTCGTCGAGCCCGAGGGCCGCAGCGTCGTCCTGCCGCGTGAAGCCGCAGACCGGGAGGGCATCGGGTACGACTTCGTCGGCGCCTGGATCACCCTCCAGGTGGCCTCCGCCCTCGACGCGGTCGGCCTGACCGCCGCCGTCAGCGCTCGGCTCGGCGAGCTCGGGATCAGCTGCAACGTCGTCGCGGGCCACCATCACGACCACCTGCTGGTACCGGTCGACCGTGCGGACGAGGCCGTGGCCGCGCTGGTCGGGCTCGGCCCCGCCGGCTCCGTCGCCTAGGCAGGCCACCAGTCACCAGGATGCTCCCGCGAGGTCGACAGCCCGGCACCGAGGTCGAGATGTCGCTGCCGAGGCCGGCGCCACCGCCGCTCACGCGTGACACGATGGACCGGAAGCCCGACCAGTCAGGTGGTGACATGACGGACTCTCCCGCGTCCGCGACCTCTCCCGCGTCCGCGACGCAGGCCCAGCCCCCGCTCCGGCCCGACCAGACCACGCACGAGCACGCCCGCCCCTACGCCCTGCCGGCCGCCGACGTCCTGCGCGGGCTCGGCGTCACGGAGACGGGTCTCAGCGAGGACGACGCCGCGCAGCGACTCGCGGCCACGGGACCCAACCGGCTGCCGACCGTGCCGCGCAAGAACCCCGTGCTGCGCCTGTTGGCGCACTTCGACGACATCCTCATCTACATCCTGCTCACGGCCGCCGTCCTCAAGGCGCTGCTGGGCGACTGGATCGACTTCACCGTCATCCTCGCCGTGGCGGTCGTCAACGCCGCGGTGAGCTTCCTGCAGGAGGGTCAGGCGGAGAAGGCCCTGGACGGCATCCGCACGATGCTGTCGCTGAACGCCCAGACGCGGCGAGACGGCGAGTGGCGGGTCGTCGATGCCGAGGAGCTCGTGCCGGGCGACGTGGTACGCGTGCGCTCGGGCGACCGGGTGCCCGCGGACCTGCGGCTGGTCGAGGCGACCAACCTGCAGGTGGAGGAGGCCGCGCTGACCGGGGAGTCGGTGCCGGCGAGCAAGCAGGTCGAGGCGGTCGGGGCGGACGCGGGCCTCGGCGACCGCTCGACGATGCTCTACTCCGGGACGCTCGTCTCCGTCGGCCAGGGCGTCGGCGTCGTCACCGCCACCGGCGCGGGCACCGAGATCGGCCGGATCCAGTCGATGATCGCCGAGGTCGACGCGCTGGACACGCCGCTGACGCGCCAGCTCGGCGAGTTCGGCAAGCGGCTGTCGCTGCTGATCCTCGCGATGGCGGGCGTGATGCTCGTGATCGGCCGGGTGATCCACGACTTCGAGCTGCCCGAGCTGATCTCGGCCGCCATCGGGTTCGCCGTCGCTGCGGTGCCCGAGGGACTGCCGGCGCTCGTGACCATCACCCTGGCGCTCGGGGTGCAGCAGATGGCCAGGCGCAACGCCATCACCCGCAAGCTCACGGCGGTCGAGGCGCTCGGCTCCGTGACGACCATCTGCTCGGACAAGACCGGGACGCTGACCAAGAACGAGATGACGGCCCGGACCGTCGTCACCGCGGCCGGCCGGTACGCGGTCGAGGGGCTCGGCTACGCGCCCGAGGGCCGGGTCACCGCCGACGGGGTCACCGCCGCGCTGGCCGACCACCCCGACCTGCGCGTGCTGGTCGAGGCCGCCGCCGCGTGCAACGACGCCCGGATCGTGCGGGAGGACGGGCACTGGCACGTCGTCGGGCAGCCGACCGAGGGCGCGCTCGCGACGCTGGCGCTGAAGGCCGGCGCCGACACCACCGCCGTCACCCGCGTGGCCGTGCTGCCGTTCGAGTCCGCCAACAAGTTCATGGCCACCCTGGACCAGGTCGAGGGCGCGGGACGCCTGCTCCGGGTGGTCGGCGCCCCTGACCGGCTGCTCGACCGGAGCACGCACCAGCGCGCCGCCAGCACCACCACCGGCACCGATGGCACCGCCGGCGCCGCGGTCCCGCTCGACCGGGTGTGGTGGGACGACGCGATCGACGAGCTCAGCGCCCAGGGCCTGCGCATCCTCGCCGCCGCCGAGCGGCCAGCCGACGCCGACGCCAGCGGCCTGGAGCTCGACGACGTCGACACCGGCCTGACGTTCCTCGGCATCGTCGGCATCGTGGACCCGCCCCGGCCGGAGGCCGTGCAGGCCATCGCCGACTGCCACCGCGCGGGCATCCGCGTCAAGATGATCACCGGCGACCACGCGGGCACGGCCGTGGCCATCGCCCGGGAGCTCGGCATCGTGCCGGCGCACGGCGAGGCACTGGCACTGACCGGCGCCGAGCTCGAGGCCATGACCCAGGAGCAGCTCCGCACCCGGGTGCGCGAGGTGGACGTGTACGCGCGCACCAGCCCGGAGCACAAGATCCGGATCGTCCGCGCGCTCCAGTCGCACGGCGAGGTCGTCGCGATGACC
>DASWOL010000070.1:0-7966 GCA_036398695.1 Cellulomonas sp.
CTACCAGAACCTGCTCAACGACCTCGCCGGGCTCGACGCGGTGCAGGACTGGATCTTCCAGCAGCCTGACGCCACCATCGACACGCCAGCGGCGGTCGAGGCCGCGGAGATCTTCCAGGGCTGGATCACGTCGGGGTACTACCCCGAGGGCGTGAACGGCATCGACTACACCACCGCCCTCGGCCGGTTCGCCGCCGGCGAGGGGGTCTTCTACCTCTCGGGCAACTGGGACGTCGCCAGCCTCGAGGAGCAGATGGGGGACAACGTCGGGTTCTTCGCGGCGCCGCCCGTGTCCGCCGACGGCACGGTCACCGCCATGACGTCCCCGACGACCCCGTTCGGCATCCCCGCGAACGCCGAGCACAAGGACGCCGCCGCGGCGTTCCTCAACTGGCTGACGTCGGACGCCGCGCGCCAGATCCAGGCGGACCAGGGATACCCGCCGGTCGGCTCAGCGGACGCCGCCGCACCGACCGTCGACGCCGGCACGGTCAACGCCGAGGTGCAGGAGGCGTTCGCCCAGCTGTCCGAGGCCGACGCGCTGGTCGACTTCGTCAACAACGCCACCGCGGGGATCCAGGCCTCCGGCTGGGTGCCGAACCTCCAGCTCCTGGTGTCGGGCGACCTGACCCCCGAGGCCTTCGTCGAGGCGATGCAGTCGACCTACGAGGACGAGCTGGGTCGATGAACGGACCTCGTCCTCCCGCGGGCGCGGTGGCCACAGCCACCTCGCCCGCGGGCCCGGGCACGACCCGGCGCGCGCGACCGGGCGTGGTCACCCGGCTGCGTCGGTCAGGCGCGGTGAACTGGCTCTTCCTGGTGCCGGTCATCGCGTTCTACGGGACCTTCGTGCTGCGCCCGCTCGCCTCGACGCTCCAGTACTCCTTCTACGACTGGAACGGCATCGACGCGGCCTCGTGGGTGGGGCTCGACAACTACGCCACCGTCATG
Organism: Cellulomonas sp.; assembly: GCA_036398695.1. Classification (GTDB taxonomy): domain Bacteria; phylum Actinomycetota; class Actinomycetes; order Actinomycetales; family Cellulomonadaceae; genus Cellulomonas. The sequence continues at coordinate 952 of DASWOL010000070.1, forward strand.
ACGGATCCTCAGCTCCGGTCCTCCATCGTGCACGCGTTCATCCTGATCCTGTTCTTCTCGTTCCTGCCGGTGCTGACGGGCCTCGTCACGGCGGTGCTGGTCCGTGACATCCGGTCCCGGGTCTTCGGGCCGATCGCCCGGACCGTGCTGTTCCTGCCCCAGGTGATCCCCGGCGCGGCGGCTGCCACGGCGTGGGTGTGGATGTACTCCGACTCCGGCGCGGTCAACCAGATCCTGCGGGCCCTCGGCCTGGACTCGTGGGCCCGCTCGTGGCTGGGTGAGCAGTCCAGCGCGCTGCCCGCGGTCGGCATCATCGGGTTCTGGCTGGCGACGGGGCTGTGCACGGTGCTCCTGCAGGCCGGCATCGGCAAGATCGACGTGTCGCTGTACGAGGCGGTCCGCCTCGACGGCGCGGGCTGGTTCCGCGAGCTGTGGACGATCACCCTGCCCGGGCTGCGCCAGGAGATCGGCGTCGCGCTCACCATCACGATCATCTCGGCGCTCGCGAGCTTCGACGTCGTGTTCATGTCCACCCAGGGCGGACCCGGGTACTCGACGATGGTGCCGGGCGTGGAGATCTACCGCCTGGCGTTCACCCAGTCCCGCGTCGGGCTGGCCTCCGCGCTGGCGATCGTGCTCCTGCTGCTGGTCCTGGCGATCGTGGGGCCGCTGCAGCGGGCGTTCCAGGAGAAGCGATGACCACCACCTCCCGCTCGACGCGGGTCGCCAGCACCACCGTCCTGCTCGTCGTGATGCTGTTCTGCGCGCTCCCGCTGATCAGCCTGCTCTCGGCCGCGTTGCAGCCCCAGGGCACCATCCCGCTCGGCCTGAGCTGGCCGACCGAGCCGCACTGGGAGAACTTCGCGGACGCCTGGACAGCGGCGAACATCACCGTCCTGCTGCGCTCCAGCGTGCTCCTGGTGCTGGGTGTCGTGCCGATGGTGCTGCTCTGCTCGACGCTCGCGGGCTACGCGCTCGGCCAGCTCAGGGTGCCGTTCGGCGGAGTGCTGCTGGCAGCGCTGCTGATCGGGCTGTCCATGCCGTTCGAGGTGCTGGTCACCCCGTTGTACTACCAGCTCCAGGGCATGGGCCTGCTGAACACCCGGTGGGCGCTGATCCTGCCGCTGATCGGGCTGAACCTCCCGTTCGCCACCTACTGGATGCGCGCGCACTTCGTGAACGTGCCGCAGGACATCCGGGAGGCGTCGGCGCTCGACGGTGCGGGCACCCTGCGCGCCCTCTGGCACATCCAGCTCCCGCTCGCGCGGTCGGCCGTCGCCTCGCTGACCCTGCTCACGTTCCTGTCCACCTGGAACCAGTTCCTGCTGTCGATCGTGCTGATCGACGACCCGGACAAGCGCACCATGGCCGGTGCACTGCAGACGTTCGTCGGGCAGTACGGCACCGACGTCGTGCTGCTGAACGCCGGTGCCCTGCTCATCATGGCGCCCACCCTGCTCCTGTTCGTCTTCCTGCAGCGCCACTTCATCGCGGCGATGCTGCAGGGCTCTGTCAAGGGATGACCCCGCACACCATGACGTCCTCGACCCACCCTGCGCGCCCTCGACCCACCGCCGTCGCGACCTCCAGGCTCGACCCCGCCACCTGGTGGCGGACTGCGGTGGTCTACCAGGTGTACCCCCGGAGCTTCGGCGACTCGGACGGCGACGGCACGGGGGACCTGCGCGGGATCACCGAGCGGATCGGCCACCTGGAGCGGCTCGGCGTCGATGCGCTCTGGCTCAGCCCGTTCTACCCGTCGCCGCTCGCGGACGGCGGCTACGACGTCGCGGACTACTGCGACGTCGACCCCCGGCTCGGCACGCTCGACGACTTCGACGACCTGGTGACGGCGGCGCACGCGCGCGGCATCCGGATGGTCGTCGACATCGTGCCGAACCACTGCTCCGACCAGCACCCGTGGTTCCGGGCGGCGCTGGCTGCCGCGCCGGGCTCTCCGGAGCGCGGGCGGTTCCTGTTCCGCGACGGTCGTGGCGCCCGCGGGGAGCTGCCGCCGTCGGACTGGCAGTCGCACTTCGGCGGCAGCGCCTGGGAGCGGGTGGACGACGGGCAGTGGTACCTGCACCTGTTCGCGCGCGAGCAGCCCGACTTCAACTGGGCCGACGCGCAGGTGCGCGAGTACTTCCACGACGTCCTGCGGTTCTGGTCCCGGCGGGGGGTCGACGGGTTCCGGGTCGACGTCGCTCACTCGCTCGCCAAGGACATGACCGAGCCGCTGCGCAGCCAGACGACGCTCGACCTGAACCTGCCCGACGACGGCACCGACCCGCTGTACGACCGGGACGACGTGCACGAGGTCTACCGCGGCTGGCGCCGAGTGTTCGACGAGTTCGACCCGCCGCGCACGGCGGTGGCCGAGCTGTGGTCGCCCATCAACGGCCGCACCTACCTGTACGCGCGGCCGGACGAGCTCGGGCAGGTCTTCGACTTCTCGTTGCTGAAGTCGCCCTGGTCGGCGGCTGCCTACCGGGCGGCGATCGACCGTTCCGTGGCCGACCACGCTGCCGCCGGGGGCGGGTTGACGTGGGTGCTCTCGTCGCACGACGTCCCCCGGCATGCCTCGCGCCTCGCGCTGCCCGCCGACGTGACCATCGAGGACTGGCTGCGCAGCGACGGCACCTCGCCCGCCGTCGACGAGGCCGCCGGGCTGCGCCGGGCCCGTGCGGCCACGCTGCTGATGCTTGCGCTGCCCGGGTCGGCGTACCTCTACCAGGGTGAGGAGCTCGGGCTGCCGGAGGTCGTGGACCTCCCGGCGGAGGTGCTCCAGGACCCGCAGTGGGAACGGACCGGGCACCGCGTCAAGGGCCGCGACGGCTGCCGGGTGCCGCTGCCCTGGACGACGGACGGCACGAGCCTCGGCTTCGGGCCCGCCGGCACGCCGTGGCTGCCGCAGCCCGCCTCCTTCGGGGCGCTCTCGGTCGCCGCGCAGGACGGGGTGCCCGGGTCCACGCTCGAGCTGTACCGCGCGGCGTTGCGTCTGCGCCGCGAGCTCGAGACCCTGGACGAGGACTTCACCTGGCAGGCGACCGAGGACTCGGCGTTGCTGCATCTGCGACGCAGCAACGGGTGGCAGTGCGCGATCAACTTCGCGACCACGGCCCGGCCGTTGCCGGCGGGTGAGGTGCTGCTCGCGAGCGCTCCGCTGGTCGGCGGGCTGCTCCCCGGCGAGGCCGCCGTGTGGCTGCGGCCGTCCGACGCCCCCGCTGCCGACGCCGACTGAGGAGCACCGATGCGCAACCAGGTCCAGCTCATCACCTACGCCGACCGGTTGGGCGGCACCATCGCAGGCACCGGCCAGGTGCTCGACGAGGTGTTCGGCACCGCCGTCGGCGGGGTGCACGTGCTGCCGTTCTTCACCCCGTTCGACGGGGCGGACGCCGGCTTCGACCCGGTGGACCACACCGCCGTCGACCCGCGGCTCGGCACCTGGGCGGACGTACGCCGGCTCGCCCAGGACCGGGACGTGGTCGTCGACGTCATCGTCAACCACGTCTCGGCCGGCTCGGCGGACTTCACGGACGTCCTCGCCCATGGCCGAGAGTCGGCATCGGCGTCGATGTTCCTCACCCTCGGCGACGTGTTCCCGGACGGCGCGACCGAGGCCGACCTGACCGCCGTGTACCGACCGCGCCCCGGGCTGCCGCTGACGCCGATGACCCTGGGCGGCGAGCGCCGCCTCGTGTGGACGACGTTCACTCCGCAGCAGGTCGACATCGACGTCCGCGGCCAGGTCGGCCGGGCGTACCTCACCCGGGTGCTGACGACGCTGGCGGACGCCGGCGTCACGATGATCCGGCTCGACGCGGTCGGCTACGCCGTCAAGACGCCCGGCACCACGAGCTTCATGACCCCGGAGACCTTCGCCTTCATCGACGACCTCACGGCCGAGGCCAGGGCGCTCGGGCTCGACGTGCTCGTCGAGGTGCACTCGTACTTCGAGCGGCAGATCGAGATCGGCCGCGGCGTCGACCGGGTCTACGACTTCGCGCTGCCCCCGCTGCTCCTGCACGCGCTGTCGTCGGGCGACGGGACGCCGTTGGCCCGGTGGATGCGGGAGCGCCCCGGCAACGCCGTCACCGTGCTGGACACGCACGACGGCATCGGGGTGATCGACGTCGGCCCCGACCAGACCGACACCGGCCGACCGGGGCTGCTCACCCCGGAGCAGATCGACGCGCTCGTCGACGGGATCCACGAGCGGTCGGACGGCGCCTCCCGCCTGGCCACCGGGCAGGCCGCGTCGAACCTCGACCTCTACCAGGTGAACTGCACGTACTACGACGCCCTCGGCCGCGACGACCGCCGCTATCTCGCGGCACGGGCGATCCAGTTCTTCACCCCCGGCATCCCTCAGGTCTACTACGTCGGTGCGCTCGCCGGGCACAACGACCTCGACCTGCTGGCACGCACCGGGGTCGGCCGGGACATCAACCGGCACCACTACACCCGCGCGGACATCGACGCCCAGCTGAGGCGACCCGTCGTCGGCGCGCTGCTCGCGCTGATGCGGCTGCGCAGCACGCTCGAGGTCTTCGATGGAGAGTTCACCTTCACCGTGCGCGACGACCAGCACGTGCTGCACCTCGGCTGGCGGGACGGACCGCGCAGTGCGGCGCTCGACGTGGACCTGCGGACGGCGGACTGCACCCTCGCCTGGGACGACGGTGTGCAGGGTGGTCTGACGAACGACCTGCTGGGTGACCCGCCAGGGATGTGACCGGCTCGGCGGCGGACTCCTGCGCGGCAGCCCTGGCCCTAGGCCCGGAACGCGAACCCGCCCCGTGCGAGGGCCGCGTCGACGGCGGCGGGCTCGAAGATCGAGTCGATCACCAGGAGGCTGGCGCCGATGACCCCGCCGTGGTGGTCGAGCCTGCTCCCGGTGATCGTGAGCTGCTTGGTCGCGAGCGGCAGGGACCGCTGGTAGACGGCCTCGCGGATGCCGGCGAGGAGGTGGTCGCCCGCAGACGCCAGCATGCCGCCGACGACGATGACCCCGGGGTTGAGCAGGCTCGTCGCGAACGCGACCGCCTCGCCGAGCGTCCGGCCGGCGTCCCGCAGGCGCGCGATCGCGGCGCTGTCACCGCGGCGCACGAGCCGGACCACGTCCCGGGCGTCGTGCGGGCGGTTCTCGGGCTCGCTGCCCTCGGCGAGGTCGCGGGCCAGCGCCCAGCCGCCCGCGAGGGACTCGACGCAGCCCCGGTTGCCGCAGCGGCAGGTGGGGTTGCCGTGCCCGGACAGGAATGCGTGGCCGATGTCACCCGCCGCGCCGAGGGCCCCGCGGTTGAGGTGGAAGTCCGCGATGATGCCGCTGCCGATCCCGGTGCCGGCCTTGACGTAGAGCAGGTGCGCCTCGTTCGGCCACCACAGCCGGTGCTCGGCGAGCGTGAGCAGGTTGACGTCGTTGTCGACGAACGTCGGCACGCCGAACTCCTGCCGCAGGCGTTCGCGGATGTCGTAGATGTCGTAGCCGTTCCACCCGCCCATCACGGACCAGCCCACCGCACGGCCGGTCCCGACGTCGACCGGGGCGGGCACGCCGACGCCGAAGCCGGCGACCTGGTGCTCGGCGTAGCCCAGCTCCGCCAGCAGCCTGCGCGCGACCTCGGCGATGCGGGTCAGGACGGGTTCCGGGCCGTGGTCGAGCGGGATGGCCTCGACGTCCTCGCCGAGGATCTCGCCGGAGAGGTCGGAGACGGCGGTGCGGGTGCGCTCCTCGCCGATGTCCGCGCACAGCACGACGGCGCCCGTGGGGTTGAACGTGAGGGCCTTCGCCGGTCGGCCGCCCGAGCTGAGCACCGCGGTGGACTCGGTGAGCAGCCCCGCGGCGAACAGGGCGTCGAGCCGCTGGGCGACCGTCGGCCGGGACAGGCCCGTGATCTGGGCGATGGCCGACCTGGTGCGGGCCTCACCGGACGCCACCAGCGCCAGGATCCGGCCGGGCCCTGCGTCCGTGCGGTGCCGGACACGACCGTTGGCGTCGTCGGGCATGTCACTCCTCCACCGTGATGAGGGAACCAGGATGCAGCACCGTCCTCCATTATGGCAAGTGATCTGCCGATGTGAGGCACTTGACGGTTGACAGTCTTCCTATATCTGCGAGTATGTCTCACATCCGAAAGGCAGCACCTGGTCGAGGGAACGGCCGGTGCGTGGCGTCAGGCGATCCGCACAACTGCGACGGAGCAGGAGGAGCGATGGGTAACACACCGGCTCTGGTCACGCTCACCGACATCCGGAAGAGCTTCGGGGCGGTCCACGCCCTGCGCGGGGTGAGCATCGACGTCCGGCCGGGGGAGACCTTCGCCCTGCTCGGCGACAACGCGGCGGGCAAGTCGACGCTCATGAAGGTCCTGACCGGGGTGCATCGTCCGGATGCCGGGCAGATCGAGATCGACGGCACCCGGGTGGACTTCGCCGGTCCGGCCGCGTCGCGCGCCCAGGGCATCGAGATGATCTACCAGGACTTTGCGCTCGCCGACGACCTCGACGTGTGCTCCAACGTCTTCCTCGGACGCGAGCCGCGCCGCAACCTCATCGGACCGTTCGTCAAGATCCTCGACAACAAGAGGATGGAACGCGAGACGGCTCGGGTGCTGGGGGTCCTGGACCTCCCGATCGACCCGCGGCTCAAGGTCCGCCGGCTCTCCGGCGGGCAGCGCCAGGGGGTGGCGATCGGCCGGGCGCTGGCCTTCGACGCCCGGCTGGTCATCATGGACGAGCCGACGGCGAGCCTGTCGGTGGCGAAGATCGAGAAGCTCCTCCAGGTCACCCGCCGGCTCAAGGAGCTGGGGATCGCGGTCATCATCATCACCCATCGGCTCGACGAGGCCTTCGCGGTCTCGGACAGGGTCGCCGTGATGCGGCAGGGCAAGGTCGTCGGGCGCTTCGACGGCGACTCGGTGACCGAGGCCGAGGTCACCCACCTGATCGCGTACGGCGAGCCGCTCGACGCCACGAGCGCGGAAGGGGCCGGGCGATGAGCCTCACGTCGGTC
>DASWOL010000071.1:0-1763 GCA_036398695.1 Cellulomonas sp.
GGAGTACTCCCACCACGCCGGCATCGTGCACCGGGACATCAAGCCCGCCAACGTGATGCTGACGCCGACCGGCGCGGTCAAGGTGATGGACTTCGGCATCGCCCGCGCGATCGCCGACTCGGCCGCCACCATGACCCAGACGCAGGCCGTGATCGGCACCGCGCAGTACCTGTCCCCCGAGCAGGTCCGCGGCGAGACCGTCGACGCCCGCTCCGACCTGTACTCCACCGGCTGCCTGCTGTTCGAGCTGCTCACCGGGCGCCCGCCGTTCCAGGGCGACTCCCCCGTGGCCGTCGCCTACCAGCACGTCCGCGAGGCCGCCCCGACACCCAGCTCGTTCGCCTCCGACGTCCCGGACACCCTGGACCGGATCACGCTCAAGGCCCTGGCGAAGGAGCGCGACTCGCGGTACTCCACCGCCGCCGAGTTCCGCTCCGACCTCGAGGCCGCTGCCCGCGGTGGCCGCGTCGCCGCCCCGCCGGTCGGCTCGATCGCGGCCACCCCGCTGCCCGCGGAGACGACCCAGGTGCTCGGCGCGCAGACGGCCGCCACCCAGGCCGTCGCACCGACCCCCGCCTGGGCCCCGACCGGCCCGGGCACGAGCGTCCTGCCGTCCACGACGGCCGCGCCTCCCGAGGAGGAGGAGCCGAAGAGCCGCTGGCTGCTCTGGACCCTCATCGGCGTGGCCGTGCTCGCCATCGCCGGGATCATCGCCGTGTTCGCCCTCGGCGGTGACGACGACAAGGACCCCGTGGCCACCCTCACCGTGCCCGCCGTCGCGAACCTGCCCGAGGCCGACGCCTCCGCCGCGCTGACGGAGGTGGGGCTGGTGGTGGTCCGCCGGGAGGAGGCGAGCGACCTGGACGCCGGCCTCGCGACGCGCACCGACCCCGCCGAGGGCACCTCGGTGGAGTCCGGCTCGGACGTCAGCCTGTACATCTCGACCGGCCCGGCCACCGTCACCGTGCCGGACGTCACGGGCCTGACCCAGGAGCAGGCGCGCGACCAGCTCGAGGAGGCCGACCTCGTGGTCGGCGCCATCTCCACGGCGGACGTGCCGGACCAGGCCAGGGACCGCGTCGTCAGCACCGACCCCGCGGCGAACGCCTCCGCATCCGCCGGGCAGACCGTGTCGATCGTGCTGGCCTCCGGCAACGTCCCGCTGCCCGACCTGCGCGGCCAGACCCAGGAGACGGCCCAGCAGACGCTGTCCGCGCTCAACCTCACGGGCACCTTCACCAACGTCGAGTCGGACGAGGCGCCCGGCACGATCATCAACCAGGACCGCTCCCCGGGGCTCGTCGAGCAGCGCACCGCGGTGGCGTTCCAGGTCGCGATCGCGCGGACCACGGTGCAGATCCCGACCGACATCGTGGGCAAGCCGTTCGCGGACGTCGCAGCCCAGCTCGGCGGCCTCGGGCTCGAGGTGGCGCAGACGTACGCGAGCGGGACGAGCAGCCAGGCCAGGGACACGGTCCTGTCGGCGTCGCCCACCATCGGCACCACCGTGCAGATCGGCTCCACGGTCACGCTCACGCTGTCGCCCGGCTCCGGCGCGACGACGTCGAGCGGCGGCGACGGCGGCTGAGCCGCGCGGCTGTCGACGGCATGGCGCCGTCGACCGCGGGTCAGGCCCGGACGAGCGGGTGCAACCCCTCGGCGCGGGCCACCGCACCGTCGTCGCCGCACAGCGCCAGCCAGTTGGCCAGCAGCCGGTGCCCACCCTCGGTGAGGACCGACTCGGGGTGGAACTGCACCCCGTG
>DASWOL010000072.1:0-2950 GCA_036398695.1 Cellulomonas sp.
CTGGCGTTGGCCGAGGGCACCGGCCTGCCGGCGCTCGAAGGTCTGGTGATGAGCCCGCTCGCGCTCACCCCACGCGACATCGTCGGGCGCAAGAGCACGGTCCCGCTGCTGCTGATCGGCGAACACGGCGAGTCGCTGACCAACGAGCGCATTCCGCACATCGGGGTCGACAACGCGGCTGCGGCCGCGGCCGCGACGCGCCTGCTGCTCGACCGGGGGCGGCGGCGTATCGCCGTGATCGGCGTCCAGGAGCGCGGTTCGACAGCGACCTCCCAGCAGCGGTTCGACGGCTATCGCGCGGCGCTCGACGAGGCCGGCGTGCCCTTCGACCCCCGGCTGGTCGGTGTGGTCACCGACTTCAACCGCGCCCAGGGCTCAGAGGCCGCCAACCGTCTGCTCGACGACGACGTCGAGTTCGACGGTCTCTTCTGCTTCAGCGACTCGATGGCGTTCGGCGCGCTGTACACGTTGGCGACGCACAACATCCGCGTGCCGGACGACGTGATGGTGATGGGGTTCGACGACATCGAGGAGGGTCGCTTCTCGATACCCCCGTTCGCCTCGGTGCACGTCGACGCGCAGTACGCCGCGGACCTGATTCTCGACATGGTCACCGGCGCCCGGCCCACCCGCGGCGGTCGGCACGTGGTGCCCTTCACCATCGTCGAGCGCGGCGCCGCCGGCACGCGGGTGCGATCCGTCGGCTGACCTCGGGTCCCGCGGACCACCCGGCGCCGCGGTGATCGGGCCGGGAGCGGCGCTCCGCCGCCCCGGCCCGATCACCCGTCGGGTCACGACGACGGCACCTCGACCCGCCGCCCTGTCTCGAACGACCGGACCGAGGCCCAGGCGAGCTCGAGCGCGCGCCGGCCGGCGCGGGCGTGGATCGGCGGCGGGTTGCCGGTCCGCAGCGCGTCCAGGACGTGGTCGACGTGCCGGTCGAACGCGTAGGCGAAGGTGCGGGCCTCGTCGTTGAAGTAGCCGGCCTCCCACACGGACCGCGTCTCGTCTCCTGTGCGCGACTGGGTGAACCGCTTGACGGTGTCCTCGACGAGCACGCGGCCGTCCGTGCCGTTGACCTCGATGAGCTGGGTGCCCGGGTAGGCATAGGACGAGTCGTAGGAGCCCACCAGCGACCCGACGGCCCCCGACTCGAACCGGGCGGCGACGACGAGGCTGCGGTACACGCCCGGCAGGGTGAGGTCGGTCATCTCGGCGGACACGGAGGCGATGGGCCCCGCCAGGTGCTCGAGCATGTCGAAACCGTGGCACTGGGTCTCGATGAGGTTGTTGTGCGGGCTGGTACCCACGTTCGCCTCGCCCCCGAACCTCCACGTCGCGAAGATGATCCGCCCGAGCTCGCCGGCGTCGATCGCCTGCTTGGCGCGCAGCACGGGCTCGGCGTAGCGGTGGTTGAAGTTGATGGCGAAGAAGAGGTCCCGCTCGTCGGCCGCGGCCAGGAGCGCGTCCGCCTCGGCGAGGTCGAAGGCCAGCGGCTTCTCCACCAGCAGCGGAGCCCCGCGCTCGATCAGGTGCAGCGTCGGGGCGAAGTGCTCCTCGTTGGGCAGGCAGACGGTCACGAGATCCGGCCCGAGTTCGTCGAGCATCCGGTCCACGTCGGTGTACCCGACGGTCCCGTAGGCGGCGGCGCGCGCCGCGGTCCGTGCCGGGTTGCGCCCGACCACCGCCACGAGCTCGGTGTCGGCCCGGCGCGAGAACACGCGGGCGTGCTGCTCACCCCACCCTCCGGCACCGACGACGGCCACCCGTGTCCTGGCGGTCATGCTGCGTCACCCACGACGACCACCTTCCCGGTCTGACCGGAGAGGAACAGCTCGAACGCCCGGGCGATCTCGTCCCTGGGCACGCGGTGCGTGATGATCGCGCCGAACAGGTCGCGATGCGCCTGGAGCGTGGCCAGGTTCTCCGCCATCTCGCCGAACGTGAAGTACTCGCTGCCCATCACCGTGCGCTCGGTGGCGATCAGGTCGGGCGAGACGTTCAGCTCGAGGCCTTCGCCGTGCCCGACGCACACGAGCACACCGCGCTTGCTCAGCGCATCCAGCGCCCCCCGCCGGGCCACCGACTTGCCGGTGGTGTCCACCGCGCCGTCCACCTGGCCCATCCCTCGCAGCGCTTCGGGCTGGGTCAGGTCGATCGGAGTCCCCCCGAGGCGCCCGGCCAGCTCGAGGCGCCAGCCGGAGAAGTCCGCGACGTACACGGGGACGTCGGCACCGAACCGGACCCGCGCCATCGCGACGACGCCCAGTCCCACCGGCCCGGCACCGACCACGTAGAGCGACTCGACGTCGCTCCGCATCCGGGCCAGCCGGCGCAGTGCATGGCCGCCCGTGCCCATGACGTCGAGCAGCAGCGTCGCCTCCACGCCGTCGATGTCCGGCGGCACGACGAAGAAGTTCGACTCGTGCACGACTTCGTACGGACCGTAGGCGCCGTCCGCGGTGAATCCCATGTCGTTCCGCTTCGCAAAGCACTGGTTGGTAGCCCCCGTCAGGCAGCTGCGGCACTCGCCGCAGTAGTCCATGAGGTAGACGACGCCCCTGGTGCCGATCGGAGTGGTCGTCGCCGGGCCGGCCGCGACCACCACTCCCGCCCCCTCGTGGCCCGGGATGCACTCCGAACCGTCGAAGTACTGCCCTCGGTCCGTGCCGCAGACGGCATCGGCCTCGACCCGCAGCAGAAGCTCGCCCGGGCCCGGGTCGCGGTAGGCCCGTGGACGGAACTCGATGCGGCCCCCGCCGATGAAGTGCGGGGCATTCGCGGTGATCGGCATCAGACTCCCTCGTTCGCTGCTCGACGGCGATGGAAACACGTTTCCATCAGGCGGGACGGTACTCAGGCCGGCCGCCACCGGCAAACCGGCGGCAGCGGGCGCGTGTCCCCTGCCTTCGCTCGCGCGAGCGGGCGCCCGGAGGGCCGTCGGGCGGCG
>DASWOL010000073.1:0-1762 GCA_036398695.1 Cellulomonas sp.
GCCAGAGCGAACATCCCCGTCGTCGCCTCCAGCGGCGACAGCGGCGTCGCGTGGCCGGGCAGAAAGGGCCGCCGTGCGCTCTATCCGGTGACCGACCCGAACGTCACCGCCGTCGGCGGGACGCTCCTGACGCTCGACCAGCACGGCAACCGCGAGGTGCCCGACATCGCCTGGGGCCCCGATGCGAAGGGCGGCGCCTCAGGCGGCGGCGTCTCGCGCCTGGACCCACGGCCGAGCTGGCAGGCGACGACACCGGGGACGAGCCCCAAGGGACGCACCTATCCGGACATCAGCATGACCGGCGCGACCAGTGGCGGCATGGTGCTCGCGCTCGCCGATCTCGCGCCCGACGTGCCGGTCGACTTCGCGCCGGTCGGCGGCACGAGCGTCGCGGCCCCGATCTTCGCCGGCGTCCTCGCGCTCGTCCGCCAGCGGGCCGGCCATCCGCTGCACGCCGTCAACCGCGCGCTCTACCGGCTCGCTCGCGCCCCGAGACGCAACGGGATCGTCGACGTCGTGCTCGGCAACAACAGCTACGGCAACGCCAAGGACGACAGCGGCCAAGGCACCCAGATCCAGGGCTTCATCGCCCAGCCGGGCTATGACGCCGTCACCGGCCTGGGCACGATCGATCCCCCTCGCTTCATCCCCGCCCTCGCCCGCGCCACCACCCCCTGACCACGGAGAGCCACACCATGCGCCCCAACCGCCGAGCATTCCTCACGGCATCCTGCACCGCGATCCTTGCGCTGTCCGCGACCGCCGCGCAGGCCGCCCCCGTGGCAGCCGCGACGGCCGTCGTCCCCGTGAGCGGGTCGATCGCCGGCCACGGCTACGGGTACTGGCTGGGAGCGTGGTGGAAGCGCGTGCTCAGCTCACCGCCGTCCACCAGCGCGTGCCCCGCCACGACCGCGGCCGGTCCCGTCGCGCTCCCCCTCGGCGGTTTCAGCAACAGACCCGAGACCTACCACTGCGCCCTCCCGGCAGGCACAGCGATCTACGTGCCGCAGCTCAGCGCCGAATGCACCGCCCCGATCAAGGGCGGCGTGGACGCCTGCGCCCGCAAGGCCTTCGCCGGCAGCACCGCGATGTCGGTCACCCTCGACGGCAGAACGGTCCCCCACCTCACCCGCTACGCAACCGCCTCACCGACCTTCTCGTTCACCGCGCCCAAGCACGGCAACCTCCTCGGCGCCACGCAGCGCCACGGCCGCGCCGCCGCCTACGGCATCGGCCTCCTCCTGCGCCCGCTCCCCGCCGGCCAGCACACGATCACCGTCAAGGGCACCGCCACCCACCTCCACCTCGACGTCACTTACCACATCCGCATCCGCTGAGACGACGCCCGCGCCACGCGCGACCCACGTCTCCACCACCTTCCCCCAGAGGCTCTCTGTCATGAAGCTCCATCGCCCCTCCCCCGCCCTGATCGTCGCGACGACCGCGCTCGTCGTCTCACTCGGCGGCACGGGATACGCCGCGACGCAGCTCACCGGCGCCGACATCAAGAACGGAACGATCACCGCCGACAAGCTCGCACGCGGGACGATCACGGCCGACCAGGTCCAGCGCCGCTCGCTGACCGGCACCAAGCTGCATGCCGGCACCGTCGGTCGCGACGCCATCGCCGACGGCGCGATCGAGCAGAGACACCTCGCACCACAACTCCTCAAGCGCCTCACGACCGCAACCGGCGCGGCCGGCCCGCAGGGACCCAAGGGCGACGCCGGCGCCGCGGGACCGGCCGGCCCACAGGGCCCCG
>DASWOL010000074.1:0-13759 GCA_036398695.1 Cellulomonas sp.
TCCGCCATGGCATGCCTGGATGGTCACTAGGGGACTTCGGCAGCGCGGCGATCTCGCCTGCCTGCAGCTGCGGGGGTGCTCCGGCCCGGGCGTCTGGCCGGCAGCGGATCGACGCGGCGGGCGCGCAGGTGCTCGTACACCACCGAGGTTCGGACGTCGGCGATCTCCGGGCGCTGGGTCAGCCGGTCGATGACGAACGCGTAGAGCGCGTCGTTGTCGGGCACGGCCACGTGGACGAGAAAGTCCTCCGTGCCGCTGACGACGAAGACGCCGAGGGTCTCGGGCAGGCCAGCGACCCAGGTGCGGAAGCCCTCGATGTTCGCCCGGGTCGGCGGGCGGATCCGGACGGCGACGAGGGCCTGCACCGGCCGTCCGATGGCGGCGAGGTCCACGTCGAGGGTCGCGCCTCGGATGACGCCGCGCTCGCGCAGTGCGCGTGTGCGGTCGAGGGCCGTGGTGGGGGCGACGCCGACGGCGGCGGCGACGTCGCGGTTGGTGCGCCGTGCGTCGTCCTGGAGCTCTCGCAGGATTGCCGTGTCGAGCTCGTCCAGATCGGCCATGACTGCATGGTATCCGTACGAAGTACGGGTTGGTTGCGCAACTGGTGCCCGATTGCTTAGCGTCGAGACAGGAATGGAGAACGACGAACGGAGTGAACGCGTGACGTCTGTCATCGAGGGCAGCGCGGTCGGGTTCGACCCGGACGAGATCCGCACGGATGCGCCGACCCGCGACGCACGGCTGAAGTGGGTGGTGGTCGTCGACGGGGCGCTGCCTGTGGGGCTGGCCGCCAACGCCGCGATCTGCGTTGCCGCGGCGACGTCCAGGCATGTCGCCGGTCTGCTGGGGCCGCAGGCGGTGGACGCCGACGCCGCCGTCCACCCCGGACTGCCGTGGGCGGGGTGCACCGTGCTGGCGGCCGGTGCAGACCGGTTGGCGTCGCTCCGCGTCCGCGCCGACGCAACCTTCGGAGTCTTCGTCGCCGACATGCCAGCCTCGGCACAGGAAACGCGGGTGTACGACGAGTACCTCGCGCGGGTGAGCGAGGCTCCGACGGCCGAGCAGCACTACCTCGCCGTCAGCCTCATCGGCCCGAGGGCACGCATCGACAAGCTCGTCGGCGGCCTGAGGCTGCTAGGGCGCTAAGGGCCGCGCGGCAAGCCGTCAGCGCACGCGGCGCACCCTCGGCGCGACGACACCCGCCGACGGCGCACAACGGGGATGCCCAGATCAAGCAAGGAGTCAGAGCCTGGACGGGACTAGCGTTGCGCGACCTCACTCCGACGAAAGGCGGGCTCGGTCGCACAGCGCGTGGTCGTGCAGAAGACCGACGACATCGACGGGTCGGAGGCCAACGAGACAGTGACCTTCGCCGTCGATGGCGTCACCTACGAGATCGACCTGACCGCCGGCCACGCCGCCGAACTTCGAACCGCCGTCGAGCCGTACACCAAGGCGGCCCGTCGAGTCGGCGGCGTAGCGCGACGCGCCACCGTGGCTGCGGTCAAGGCCGCGAAGAACTACGACCCGAAGGCAGTCCGTGCCTGGGCCGGGTCGCGGCATATCGAGATCCCCGCCCGTGGCCGCATCCCCGCCGCCGTCGTCGAGCAGTACCGGGCCGCCGGCAACTAACCCCGGCGATCGCCTCAGTAGTGGTATCGGGCCTGCAGGATCACCAGGTCGTCGCCCATGATCAGGTACACGAGTCGGTGCTCGTCGGTGATCCTGCGTGACCACGCCCCGGAAGCCCCGTACTTCAGCTGCTCCGGCTTGCCGATGCCACCGAATGGGTCACGCATCGACTCGTCGATGAGTCGGTTGATCCGCTTGAGGATCGTCCGGTCAGCGGTCTGCCAGTGCTGGTAGTCCTCCCAGCCTGCGGCGGTGAAGACCAGCCTCACCGACGGTCGAGGTCGTGCTCGGCGTACTCGCCGGCGCGGGCCTCCTCGTATGCATCGAGCAGGCGCCGGGCATTGGCCGGCGACCGAAACAGGTAGGCGGTCTCCTGCCAAGCGGCGTACTCGTCCGCAGCCATGAGCACCGCGTCGCCGTGCTTGGAGGTGATCTCGACCGCCGTGCGGTCGTCGTTCACCTTCTCGATCAGCGGAAACAGCGTTCGGCGCGCTTCGCTAGCCGTGACTGACATCCGACTCTCCCCCCCTGGCTGGTACAGGGAAACGGTACCACTCGCGATCAGACAACCCTAGAGCGGGGCGGTGCGGCCTTCGTGGGATGACGACGCCCGGACCGGTGCCGCCCCCCAGCGCGGTGATGCTTGAGGTCGACGCGCCACAGGCCGCATTCATCGCTGCACCACTCGATGAGCTGGCACTCCTCGGCGCCGTCGCCGCCTGGCTCGTACCACTCGGCCGGCCAGCGCCAAGGTCACATGAAGACGTGGAGGTGGCGAGACTCGTGCCCGGAATGTACCTCGACCTGCTCTGACGCCCTCGCTCGGAGCTCTGGAGACGTCACCGGATCGGGGAACTCCTGACCTATTTGGTTACGCGCGCCGCGCGAGCCTCTTCGAGGCTTCTGTAGAAGTTAGCAAATCCTCGAAAGTCGATTCGTCGCGCCGCGCGCTCATTCAATTTCAAACGGCGGGCCAGCAGTTGTTGCGCCTTGTGGACGTTTCGGCGCCACATGAACAGTGCGAACGCCGCGTACGCGGCGAGCAACAGCACCGGGCTAAGGGACACGGCTCGAGAAACGTCGGAGAAGTCGAGCGCGACTGCGCAGGCGACGGTCACGATCGCGACGACCGGGATAAGCACCGCCCACGTATATGCCCTCGATACGAGCTGGATCTCAGCCGACTCAAGTACACCCTCCCAAGTTCGGGAAGCCCGTCTAGCAAACATGATCACTCCCTCCCACAGCCGGACTCTTGATTTAGGAGGTCGATCATCAGAGCTGTACCTCCGAACATACCCGGGAGCGACGGTCGCCAGCAGGTCGGGCGTGAGGTTCGGCTCGACAGCGAGCTCGAGGAGTGCTGGCAGATCGCCAGCCAGGTGGGCGCCCCAGCAGCGTTGCGAGAGACGCCGGTAGCCGAGATCAGAGCGCCGCATCCGGTCAGTGTCGAACACACGTTCGATGGTGTCGAGAGGTCGGTGTGTCGCTGGACAGGGCGTGTCGCTGGACTGCCGCTCGCGACCAGCACGCGTCCCCCGTCGGATCGGTACGGTCGGCGCATGACCAGTCGGCTCGCCGCACGTCGCTACGTCTCGATAGTCCTCCGCGACGACGCCACCTGCCGTGGAGGCGTCACTGCGGTTGCCGCATGGGCGGGTCGCCACAGCTTCCACGTCGATCAGCCCCTGATCGTCTCCGACGGCGTCGAGCTCGGACAGGCCCTGGAGCATCTCCGCCTGACACGACGAGACATCTTGCACATCGAGACCCACGGTCCCGAGCCCGACTTCAACCCAGACTGGGCGTTCGTCCTAATCGGCGGCGACTACCTCGACCCGGCGGAGGCGTTTCCCGGCGGACTGGGCCTGCACCCGATGCTGGCGATCCTCGGCCCCTGCTACGCCGGTGGAGACGCCGGCAGGCAGGCGATCCACCACCTATTCCGTCCCGCCACGTGGGTCATTTCCTGCGCCGGGTACGCGACAGTCGAGCAGGTGGAGAACCGGGTCCTGCCTGCCCTTGACGCGATCGACGAGTACGGCCTGCCGAAGACCGGAGGCGCGCTACCGCCGGGCGTGCAGACGGCTCTTGGCCGGCAGAACGGACGATGGTCGATGCGGCAGGTTGAGCCGCTGTGACGTCCCAGCCTGACCGTGCCGTGCGGCTCCGCAGTTGACGCCCGCCGCGCTCGTTGTCGTGTTTGCCATCAGCTGGGAACTGGTCTCGGCCGGGGGGCGCGGGATTATCGATCCCCGCGGCTACCGGGCTGTCTACCAGGCCACGTGGTGGATGTCGCCGGTGCTGCTCGTCGGTGCTGGCGTGGTCGGGGTGGTGACTGCTTCACCGTGGACCGGGACGGTCGTGGCGGTGCTGTCGATCCTTCTTGCTCTAGCGTGTTTCCGATTTCCGTTTCCGCGCGGCCAGAGGCGATCGATCAGCGATCCCACGCCGGTACGGCGGGTCACCGACTCGAACTGGCGGCGGCGCCTGCCGTTGCTTCTGGTGTCGGGTGCGCTGGCAGTGACCGCGCCGCTCATTGGACCCGTTCTTTGAATCTCGCCCCTGGCCGCAGGGCCGAGTCCAAGGTCGCTCCGCGGCACTGGGGGATCCGGCCCCTGGGTCGCAGATGCCCACGGTGGCGGCTGGGGATGCCCACGTGTGCGGGCGCTTCGCGATGGATAAGCCGACCGACGATCGGATTCAGGACTTCGTCGCCGTGAGCAACGACCTTCGCGACTGGACGCCGGCGTACAGCATCGCGCCGACGGAGCTCGCGCCAGTCAGCAGGGAGCGGGTGGCCGACACGGGCGACCTGGTGCAGGTCGTCGAGCCGGCCGTGTGGGACTTCTGGCCACGGTGGCAGGACCGGGCCAAAGAGAGGCGCAACCAGTTCAACAGCCGCATCGAGACGCTCGCGACAAGCGGCCTGTGGAAGCGCGCGCTCACCAAGAACCGCGCCGTCGTGCCCATGCGGGACTACTACGAGTGGACCGGAGCCGCTGGCGCGAAGGATGCCCAGTTCCTCCACGGCGACCTGCCGTTGCTGCCGGCGGCGGGCGTCGACGCGCTGCGCCGCGACGACGACGGCCGGTGGGTCGCCCGTGGCTGCCTGGGGTGGGGCCGGGCGGCAGGGAAGGCCAGATGCCGTTGCGGGTCGTTTCTGGCCTCTGACCTACCCTTAGGCAACTTGGCGGAGGGCAAGGGATTCGAACCCTTGGTGACGGGATCACCGCCACAACGGTTTTCAAGACCGTCGCCTTCGGCCGCTCAGCCAGCCCTCCCGGCGGACCGGACCGTATCAGGTTCTGCGTCTCACCTGCGCAGATGCCGCCCTGAGCAGCACGGACACGCCGGCCCCGGCCCCGTCAGTACACCCGCGAGGTGTCAACGGTCCTCGCGCCCGCGAGGGACGCGACGAACTCGGCGACCGTGGTCGGCTTGGAGAACATCGGGTAGTCGTAGGCGATCGCGTTGTCGTGCTCGGCGGCGGAAGTGGCGCCCACGGCGTCGGTCAGCGTGATGACCTCGAACCCCTTCTCGTACGCCGAGCGCATGGTGGACTCGACGCAGCAGTTGGTGAGGAAGCCGGCGAGCACCACGGTCTCGATGCCCTTGCTCCGCAGGATGAAGTCGAGGTTGGTGGAGCCGAAGGCGTCCAGGCCCCGCTTGCCCTCGAGGACGATCTCGCCCTCGACCGGCGCGACGTCGTCGACGATCGCGGCACCCCAGGTGCCCTTGACGAAGGAGCCCGAGTCGACCACGCCCTTGAGGATCCCGTAGGGGTGGCTGGTGATCTCGCCGTACCCGGCGGCGAACTGGATCGGGGAGTGGATCACCGTCACGCCAGCGCCGCGCGCCGCGGCGAGAGCTTCGGCGGCGTGGGCGAGCATCCCGGTGGCGGCCATGGAGTCGGCGACGGCGCCGTGCAGGGTGCCGCCCTCGCTGGTGAAGTCGTTCTGGAACTCGATGAGCACCAGGGCGGTCGTGGCGGGGTTCATGGTTCCTCCAGTCGACATTGACGTTGGATCCCACGCTAGGGCAGTTCCGGCGCAAACGTGCGGTAGGGGACGAAGCCCGCAGCGCGGAAGCACGGGGCCGTCAGGACCGGCGCCGGCGCCACCACAGGTCCACCAGCACGACGAGGGCCAGCACGCCGCCGGCGAGCGCGACGGAGCCGAGGACGTCGGTGAGCGAGTGGTCGCCCAGGTACAGCCGGGACACCGCCATGACGGCGGTCGCGGCCCCGGCCGCGCCCAGCCCGACGAGAGCCCGACGCGTTCCGGGGCGCCGCCGCCACCACAGGTAGGCCAGCGCCAGGGCGAACGTCGCGGTGCCGATGGTGTGCCCCGACGGGAACGACAGCGTGGTCTCCACCGGTCCGACGACGTCTGCCGCCGGTGGGCGCGCCCGGCCGACGACGTGCTTGAGCACCAGGGACAGCGTCTCGGCGGCGCTCAGCGCCAGGCCGAGCAGCAGCGCCTCGTCGAAGTGCCGCCGCCATGCCAGCGCCGCCACCGACAGCACGGCGATCGCCGAGAGCACCACCTCGCCGCCCACCACGCTGACCGCGCTCATGAGCGCCGTCAGCACAGGGTCCCGGTGGCCGACGAGCCAGGACAGGGTGGGCCGGTCGAGCACCGCGAGGTCGCCGTTCTCGCCGATCCCGTCGAGCAGGGAGGCGACGGCGGCGATGCTCGCCATGGCGAGGGCGACGGCGGCCGTCGCGGCGGTGCGCTGCGGGGTCGCGGCGGTGCGGACCCGGGCGAGCATGGGCGTCGTCACGGCGTTCCTTCCTGTGAGGAAGGAACATGGGACCGCACGGACCTGTGCGCCGGCTGGGCATCTCCGCAGGACCCGGAGCCGCGCCGAGTCTCAGGAGGCGTTCTCCCACCAGCGGTCCGGCCAGCCCGGCGAGACGACAGCCAGCTGGTACAGCGCCGCGACCCGGGCGAGGTCCACCTGGTAGGTCGCCACCGTGTCCACATCGGCGTGGGCGACGGCCGTGCCGATGTGCAGCGCGACGAACGACGACAGCGCCGTCGACACGTGGGACGCGATCTGGAGCGCCTTGTCGGAGAACCGGACCACCTCGACCGACGCCTCGACCTCGTCGGCCACCGCGCGCGCCGCCGGACCGCGCGAGAAGGCGACGCCGTGCAGCTCGGTGATCCCCACCTGCGACGTGACCAACCGGCGCCCGGCCGACCACTGAGCCCACGCGGCGCGGAACGGCGCATCCGGGAGGTACTGGACCAGCGTGGAGCCGTCGACGTAGACGGCGGGCACCCCACGTCGCCCCGACGGCGGCGGAGTCGGGGTCACCGACCCATCCTCTCCGATCCGGCCTTTGCCGCGACGCGGCCGGCCGGGTACGTGACCTCAGCGTGCGGACGTGGCGCCCGCGCGCAGCCGAGCCATGGCCAGCTGCACCAGCGCGATGAGCGCCTGCTTCGTCGCCGCCCGCGAGCGCGCGTCGGTGTAGAGCACCGGCACGTGGTCCGGGATCGCCAGCGCCCCGCGGACGTCGTCGAGCGAGTGCTTGGCGATGCCGTCGAAGCAGTTGACGCCGACGACGAACGGGATGCCGCGGCTCTCCATGTAGTCGACCGCCGGGAAGCACTGGTCGAGCCGGTCGGTGTCCACGAGGACCACGGCGCCGATCGCGCCGCGGACCAGGTCGTCCCACATGAACAGGAAGCGGTCCTGGCCGGGCGTGCCGAACAGGTAGAGCCACAGGTTGCCGGGCAGCGCGATGCGGCCGAAGTCCATCGCGACCGTGGTGGTGGTCTTGCGGTCGGTCACCAGACCCGCGTCGTCGACGCCCACCGACTTCTCGGTCATCGCCGCCTCGGTGTTGAGCGGCTCGATGTCGGAGATCGATCCGATGAAGGTCGTCTTGCCCACGGCGAAGCCGCCGGCCACGACGATCTTGACGACGGTCGGCGCGACCGCGCCCGTGCCAGCCTGGGCGGGCGTCGGGGCGTCAGAGGGCTGCGATGCCATTGAGAACACTCTCCAACACGCTCAGGGACATGGCGGGTGACTGGCCGGTCTGGACGTCGAGCGGCTGCGACGAGTGCACCCGCACGTACTGCTGGTCCGCAAGATCGCTGACGAGGACGCGGATCACCCCGAGGGGCAGGTGGAGCAGCGCGGACAGCTCCGCGACGGAGATGTAGCCGGCGGCGGCGTGGTGCAGGATCGCCCGGCGCTCCGGCGGGAGGCCGGTGCCTGCGACGGCGCCCGGCATCAGCTCGACGAGGGCCTCCAGGGGGAGGTCCGACCGTGAGGTGTTCACGCGCCCCCCGGTGACGGCGTAGGGCCGGACCGTGCGCGCTTCGTACTCGATGTGTTCTGCCATCACCGGCTCCCGTTCACCCTTGGGTCGTCCTGATGGCGCCGTCGACCGGCAGCTGACCACGCATCTCGCTGATCAGCTGCGGCGTCAGGGTCGCTTCGGTGCGGGCCACCAGCATCGCCATCTCGTATCCGATGAGTCCCACGTCGCAGCTGGAGTCTGCCACCACGGCGAGGACCGATCCGTTGGACACACTCATGAGGAAGAGGAACACGTTGTCCATCTCGACGATCGCCTGGCGCACCTCCCCTGCCTGCAGCTGGCGGGATGCCCCGCGGGTCAGGCTCGACATGCCGGAGACGATGGCCGCGAGCTGGTCGCCGCTGGTCCGGTCGAGCTGTTCTGACATCGCCATGAGCAGGCCGTCCGCGGACACCACGAGCGTGTGACGCGTGCCGGGCACGGTCCGCACGAAGTTGTCCAGGAGCCAGCCGAAATTGGCGGCCTCGGTGCTGAGCGCGGTCACACTTCCTCCTTCAGGTCGCAGCGGGGGCCCGCTGCGTCACGGGCGGGCAGCCCGGCGGCACGGAGCGCCGGGTGCTGGTCGACGGTGGTCATGAGGTCTCCTCGTCGTGGCCGGCGTCGCGGCGACCGCGGGCCGTGCCGGACTGGAAGCTGGCGAGCCGGGCGCGGACCTCGTCGGGGTTGCGCTCGGCCCCGGTGTCGATGATCTCCGGCGCCTCGGGCACGGCCACCGGAACTCTGCGGGTCAGGCGGTCGACGCCCGGCACCACCTGCGGGCGGTACGCAGACAGCTGGCTCAGCTCGGAGAGCGCCTGCTCCTGGATGTCGGACCGCAGGGCGAGCATCGCGGCGACCTCGTCGTCCAGCGTCCCGATCCGGGGGGCGGACGTCGGCTCGACGGACGACGACGCGGGCATCGGCTCCGGCTCGGCGGGCTGTGCCGGACGCGGGGCCCACTCCGGCGGCGCCCACGACGGGACGGACCGGCCGGCGGACGGCTCCGGCAGGGCGGGCGGCGCCGGCGGGTTCCACGACGCCTGGGGCGCCCAGCTCACCGTGGCGACCGGTGCCGGCTCGGGAACGGCCGGGCTCACCGGGACGGCGGGCGTCGGCTCGGCGACGGGCGCGGGGGCACGCGTCGGGAACGCCTCGGGAACGACGGCATCGGCGGCGGGCGCCCACGCGGACGAGCGGACGGGGAGGGTCGGAGCGGCCGCGGCGACCGGCTCGACGCCGGCCGGCGCGGGAGGCGCCACCGGCGCCGACGGCACGGCAGTCTGCTGCTTGCGACGGCCGAACAACCCGCGACGCCGCTTCGGCGCCTCCTGCTCCTCGGCGTGCACCAGGTCGGTGAACGACTCGGCGGCGGCCGTCGGCGCCCAGGCCGGCGTCGCAAGCGGCTCGAACGGCTCGGCAACGCCCTCGGCCGGCTGGTCGGCCGGCTGTTCGTTCGGCTGCTCGGCCACCTCGGTTGCCGGCCGGTCGTCGGCGGGCACCGGCGCGAGCTCTGCCACCCGGTCGACGAAGGTCGACTGGTCCGGCTCGAACTGCGGGATCTCCAGGTCGGTGCTCCACGGCTCGGCCGCACCGTTCCACTGCCCCCACGCCACGGCATCGGCGCCGTGGTCCGGCTCCGCCGCGACAGCTGGCTGCACGGCGGACGGCACGGGCTGAACCGGCTCGAGCGGCTCGTCGAGCACGGGGACGACGCCCGGGAACCCCTCCGGCTCGGGCACCACCGGGATCGCCCCGGTGGCCCAGGCGCGCGCCTCGTCGAGCGACCGCTCGAACGGCGCGTACGGCGTGGGCTCGTCGGTGGCCTCGGCCTGCGGCGCGCTCCAGTCGGCCAGGCCGGCGAACGCGTCGGTGTTCTCCGGGGACGCCGGGGCCTCCTGGTCCGGGACGGACCACTGCGCGAGGTCCACCGTCGGCGGCGTCCAGCGCTCGATGCTCGGGGCTTCGACAGCATCGACGGCATCGACCGTTCCTGCGGTGTCGGCAGTCGCATCGGCCGTCGCATCGGCAGCCTGCTCCGGCGCCTGCGGGGCGGCGTCCTGGGGCGGCGTCCACGGCTCGGACGCGGGCGACGCGAACAGCGGCGCCTGGTCCACGGGCTCGGACGCGAACGCTGCCGGCACGTAGCTCTCGGTGGCCTCCTCGCCCCACGACGGCGCGTTGGCCGCCCAGGACGACCACGAGGGCGCAGGCCCGTCGCCGGCGGGCAGCCCGGACTCGACATCCGCCACGGGCTCGGCGTCCTCGGCCGCGGCCGCCCACGCATCGGTCACCGGCTCGGCCGACGCCCATGCGTCGGCGGTCGGCTGCCCGATACCGGCGTTCCAGTCCTCGTCGGGCGCCAGGCCCGGCACGTGGAACGCCGTCTCGGCCGGCTCGGGTGACATGGCCGGCGGCTCCTGCTCGACGCGCGTCCGGTCGCCACGGCCACGGAATCCGGCGAACAGGCCGGCGCGCGCGGCGGGCTCGGCAGGCTCGGCAGGGACCGCGGGGCGCTCGGGGCCGGTGGTCCCGGCCGGGTCGGGCGCGGCGGGCTGCCGGTTCGGCAGTCCCGTGCTCTGCGCGGGGATGACGAGCGGCGTCCAGTCGGACGAGGCCGCCGTCAGGTCGGTCGGCAACGAGCCAGCTTCGACGTCCGGAAGCATGATCGAGTCCGCGTCGTACGCGGCACGCTGGCCGGCCCGGGCCGGCAGCCCCAGGGGCGCACCGTCGCCGGAGCGCCGGCGCGGCAGGCCCTGCTCGGTGACACCGTCGGTGAGGGCGGCAAGGTCGAAGTCAGTGACCTCCGGGGCGACGGCAGCGGCCGCCGACGTGTCGCCGTACACGCCGAGCGGCGATGCCTCGGTGGACTGGAACAGCGTGGCGGGGAACCGCACCACCGTCTCGGTGCCGGTCTGGCCGTTGGCGTTCTTGCGAAGCACCACCTGGGTGGACAGGCGCTGCGCCAGGCGGCCGACGACGAACAGACCGAGACGCTGCGCGCCGAGCGAGTCGCTGGCGGCGGTCGAGGCGATCTTCTCGTTCGCCGCAGCGAGCTCGGCGTCGGACATGCCCAGGCCCAGGTCGAGGATGCGGACCTCGACGAACGGGCCGTTGACGCCTGTGGTGACCACCACCGGCGTCTCCGGCTCGGAGAACACGGTCGCGTTCTCCAGCAGCTCGGCCAGCAGGTGGGCGGCAGGCAGCGCGTTGAACCCGAGCATGTGCGGGTCGGCCTGCAGGTCGAGCTCGACGCGGTCGTACTGCTCGATCTCGGAGGAGGCGGTACGCACCACGTCGGACAGCGGCAACGTGTCGCGCAGGCGGCGGCCGGAGTCGATACCGGCCAGGACCAGCAGCGACTCGGCGTTGCGGCGCATCCGCGTGGCCAGGTGGTCGAGGCGGAACAGGTTCGCCAGCGCCTGCGGGTCCTCCTCCGTGCGCTCCAGGGAGTCGATGAACGACAGCTGGCGGTTGAGGAGCACCTGGTCCCGGCGGGCGACGTTGACGAACATCTCGGCGATGGAGCCGCGCAGTGCCGCCTGCTCCTGCGCCACCTGGAAGGTGGTCGCGTTGACGGCGTTGAACGCGCCGGCGAGGCGGCCCACCTCGTCGCGGGACGTCACGGGGATCTGCGGCGCGGACATCTGCGGGCCCTCGCCGGGGACCTGGACCTGCTCGACGAGGCGGGGCAGCTCCTCGCGCAGGTCGGTCGCGGCGGCCGTCAGGCGTCGCAGCGGGATGACGATGGTCCGGGCGATGACGATGGCGAGGACGAAGGACAGCACCACCGCCACGATGGTGATGCCGCCGGTCACCAGCGCACGTTGCTGGGCCGAGGTGATGGCCCGGGCGGCGGTCGCGTCGGCCGTCGTGAAGATGTTGTCGGAGATCTGGCTGAGGCTGGTCCGCTGCGCCGTGATCTCGTCCTGGAACGAGGCGGGCGAGACGGCGGCCATGGCCTGCGCCGAACCGGTGCCGATGAGCTGCCGGTACTTCTGGAACGTCGCGTTCGGGTCGGAGTCCGGGAGCGCCAGGCCGATGCCCAGGCCGGCCACCGAGGGTCGCGCCGTCTCGCGGTAGAACTCGGTCTCGGCGGCGAGGGCCGTGTACGACTGGCTCGCCGCCGCCGAGGGCTCGGCGCTGACGAGCAGCGCGTGGCCGTCGGCCTCCTCCTGCACCAGGTCGCTGACGGTGCGGGCCACGGCGGTGTAGGCGGTGAAGTACGTGGCGACAGGTCGGTTGTCGATCTCCTGCCCCAGGTCGTCGACCAGGACGATCTGGTCGTCGACGAGCGTGCCGTACTCCGAGCGCACCAGGCTCGACTGGCGGGAGTCGACGTCCTGCCGCGCCTGCGGCAGCAGGTTCGCGAGATCCCGCCTGACCTCGCCGACGTCGCCGGCGGCGGAGGAGGAGAACGAGGAGAGGTCGATCGCGTTCATCTTGGGCACGAAGTCCGCGACGGCCGCGTCCGTCTTCGAGCGGGCGGCCTTGATCTCGTCGGCCGTGCCGCCGACCTGGGAGACGGCTCGCTCGTCGTTGAGCGCGTCGTTGAGGGCGACGGACGAGATGGCGGCGGTGACCACGCCGCGCACGTTCTGCGCGGTCCGGAGGTTCTGGACCGACTCCCAGGTGATGAAGGCACCCGCAAGGAGGACGACGAGCATCGGCACCGCAAGGACGGCAAGAACCTTGGCGCGGATGCCAAGACGTCTCAGCATGTCGTTCCCTTCCTCAGTGCCACATCGATTGCGGCCTGGGAGACCCCCGTTCGGAGGAATCGGCTCGTCGACGGCACACCATGAGTCCCCGCGGCGAGTTTGCCACGGACCTCACCCCCGCCGGAACGGCCGATGTCCGGTTCGTGACGGATCGTCCTGCAGGTTCGCGCCGTAGATTGCTGTGATGCGTGCCGTTGTGATCACCCGACCCGGCGGGCCCGAGGTGCTCGACCTGCGTGACGTGCCCGAGCCGGACCCCGGGCCCTCAGACCTGCTCGTCGACGTGGTCGCGGCGGGGGTCAACCGGGCGGACCTGCTCCAGACCGCGGGGTACTACCCGCCTCCGCCGGGGGCGCCGGCGTGGCCCGGCCTCGAGGTCTCCGGGACGGTCTCGGCCGTCGGGTCCGCGGTCGGCGGATGGGCGGTCGGCGACCGCGTGGCCGCACTGCTTCCCGGCGGTGGCTACGCCGAGCGTGTCGCCGTGCCGGCGGGTCTGGCGCTGCGGGTGGGCGCCGGGCTGGACCTCGTCGACGCCGCATCGCTGCCCGAGGCGTTGGCGACGGCGTGGTCGACGCTGACGCAGGCGGGACTGGCGCCGGGAGAGTCGGTGCTGGTGCGCGGAGGGTCCGGCGGTGTCGGTACGGTCGCGGTGCAGCTCGCCCGGGCGGCCGGAGCGCACGTGCTGGCCACGGCGGGCGGGCCGGAGCGATGTGCTCGCGTGCGCACGCTGGGCGCCGAGGTCGTGGTGGACCACCGCGAGCCCGGTGTGCCGGACGCGGTGCTGGCAGCGACGGGCGGGCGCGGCGTCGACGTCGTCCTCGACGTGCTCGGGGCCGGGGGTCTCGCGGAGAACCTCGCCGTGCTGGCCCGCGACGGCCGTCTGGCGATCATCGGGCTGCAGCGCGGTCGCACGGGCGAGCTGGATCTCGGCCTGATGATGGACAAGCGCGCCACTCTGCTCGTCACCGCTCTGCGCTCCCGGACCCTCGCGGCCAAGCTCGCGATCATGGCCGACGTGCGCGAGCACGTCTGGCCGATGGTCGCGGACGGCCGGATCCGGCCCGTGGTCCACGCGCGCATCCCGCTG
>DASWOL010000075.1:0-20715 GCA_036398695.1 Cellulomonas sp.
GAAGGCGCTGAGGACTGCTGTGAACGTACGCACGGAACCGCCGCAGGATCCGCGGGGAGCGGTAACGTTGAGCCTACTGAGGGCAACTCGCACGCTGGCACGTTTGCCGGCCTAGGCCCCTGGCGATCAAGCGCTGACCCACCGGGTCCAGATCGGCCGTGCACTATGAACGCTCTCCTGACCGTCCTCGCCGTCATTGTCGTCGTGTTCCTGATCCTGGCCGCGATGTCGGCCCGCATCGTCAAGCAGTACGAGGACGGTGTGCTGTTCCGGCTCGGCCGTGTGGTCGGCAGCCGCAAGCCGGGCTTCCATCTGATCGTCCCGTTCGTCGACATCATGCGGAAGGTGTCGTTGCGCATCGTGACGATGCCCATCCAGTCGCAGGGGATCATCACCCGCGACAACGTCAGCGTGGACGTCTCGGCCGTGGCGTACTTCCGGGTGGTCGACGCCGTGAAGTCCGTGGTCGCGATCGAGAACGTGTACACCGCCATCGACCAGATCGCGCAGACGACGCTGCGCAAGGTCGTCGGGCAGCACACGCTGGACCAGACGCTCTCCGAGACGGACAAGATCAACCTCGACATCCGCGCCATCCTCGACGTCGCCACCGTCGACTGGGGTGTCGAGGTGACCCTCGTCGAGCTCAAGGACATCCAGCTGCCCGACAGCATGAAGCGGGCGATGGCCCGCCAGGCCGAGGCGGAGCGCGAGAAGCGGGCCAAGATCATCAACGCCGAGGGCGAGTCGCTCGCTGCCGCCGCCCTGGGGGACGCGTCGGACACGATGATGGCCCACCCGCTCGCGCTGCAGCTGCGCAACCTGCAGAGCCTCGTCGAGATCGGCGTCGACAAGAACACCACGGTGGTCTTCCCCGCGCCGCTGATGACCACCATCGCGGAGCTCGGCGCCTTTCTCGCCCGGGAGAACGGCGCCGCCCACGTGGCCTCGGCGTCCGCGACCACCGCCGTGGCCGGCCCGGCCGTGGTGCCGCCGCGTGAGTCCGGCGACTCCCGGCCCGACCTCGCCGCGCGATGAACGGCCGAGAGGCCCGCCGGCCGGGCCGGACCGGCACCGGATCGACCGTGGTCCGCCGCCGCAACGTCGGACGGGCGGCGCGCCCGGTCTGCGCGACCGTGACATGCTCGTCCCGATGCCACGGTGGTGCGTGACGATGCGGAGGCCGGGTCGATGAGCGAACCTCCCGCCGGAGTCGACGGCCCCGGCGCGTCCCTGAGCCCTGAACAGGCGCAGTCGGACGCCCTCGACCTGAGGTCGAGCCTGTCGGACCTCGCCGGCATGGTCACCGGAAGCATCCCGATGGACGAGCTGCTGTCGCGGGTCGCCACGTACGCGAGCCGCGCCATCCCCGGCGCGGACGGCGCCGGTGTCACCCTCCTGCGGGCCAAGGGTGGCGGCAACCGGGTCGAAGCCATGGCCGCCTCGGCCCCGTTCGTCGCCGAGATCGACGAGATCCAGTACGCCGAGCTCAACGAGGGTCCGTGCATCAGCGCGGCGCTCGAGCGGCGCACGGTGCGTTCGGGTTCGCTCGGCGGTGACAAGCAGTGGCCTCGCTTCGGGCCCCGGGTCGGTCGGCTGGGCGTGCACAGCGTCCTGTCGCTCCCGCTGCTGGTCCCGGACCGGGTGGTCGGGGCGATCAACGTGTACGCCCACGCCAAGGACGTCTTCGACGACCACGCCACCGAGCTCGGCGAGCTGTTCGCCACGCCTGCCGCCGTCGCCGTGCACAACGCGCAGGTGCTGGCGCAGGCGATGGCCCTGGCCACCCAGCTGCAGACCGCGCTGTCGAGCCGGCCCGTCATCGACCAGGCCGTCGGGATCATTCGCGCCCGCTCGGGGAGCACCGCCGAAGAGGCGTTCGCGCGGCTGCGCACCATCAGCCAGCACGAGAACGTCCGGTTGGCCACCGTCGCTGCCCGCGTGGTCGACGAAGCCGTTCGCCGAGCACGGGCCCACAACCCCACGGCCTGACGGCCGTCTCGACCCGGATTGACGCGGCTGCCGTGCAGCCACGAGAAGGGACACGGAAGCACCCAGCACGCGGCGCATCCCGGGCTGGAGCCCTGACGCCAGCCCCGCGCCACCACCGCCACCGCGGTCCGCGGTGCCCGGGATCAGGAGTGAACCACTGACGTCCGGGGACGTCGCAGGAGTCGCTTTCCGTGCACATCCCTGCCGCCCTGGGACGGGACCTGCGAGCACTGAACGATGCGCTCGACAGCCCCGACGCGGACCTGACCGGTTCGATCACGGCGCTGGCCTCGAGCGCGAGGCTGGCGGTCGAGTCGTACCTGGGCCTGTCGCTCCTCGTCCCGGCCGCGCCCGACCAGCTCCTCCTGACCGCGTACGACGACGGCGCCGACCCCGCCCAGGCCCGGACGTCGCTGTTCCTCACGTTGCCGCCGGCACCGGGGACGGCGGTCGCCTCGGTGGTGGTCGGTGTGGTGCTGTATGCGCGCGTGCCGGGCGCGTTCGTCGACCTCGCGGCCGACGCACGCTGGCTGGACATCGCCGGTGTCGTGGATCTGGACCGGCACCTGCCCGCGCCCGCCGAGACGACGCCGGCCACCTATCTCGGGGACCAGTCGGCCGTCAACCAGGCGCTCGGCGTCCTGGTGGCCGGCGGCCGCACCCTCGACGACGCGAGGTCGGCGCTGGCCGAGCAGGCGCGCGCCGACGAGATGACGACGGCCGACGCCGCCCGCCGCATCCTGGCCGAGCTGGACAGGAACCCGCCGCGGGAGGGCTGAGCCGGGCCCGCGCCGACTGCCGCCGGTGCCCGGTGCCGTCGCCTGTGTCAGCCGTCGCGGTGCAGGTAGGTGATGAGCTCGGATCGCTTGTGGATGCTCAGCTTCCCGTAGATGTGCTGCACGTGGGTGTTGACCGTGTAGGGGGAGATGAAGAGCCGGTCCGCCACCACGGACGCGCTGTAGCCCTGGCCGATGAGCGCCATGATCTGCCGCTCGCGGTCGGACAGGTGGAACTCCTCGGCCACCGCGTTGATGATGGCGACCAGCTCGGACTCGGCCTGCGGGCTGCGGGTCAGCTCCTCGATCTTGTACTCCTGGCGCACCATCGTGATGAGCAGGAACGCCATCAGCACCACCAGCAGCACGAACGTGGGGCGCACCAGCACCTGGTGCCAGCCCGGCACCCGTTCGTACAGGAGGGCGAGCCCGTTGCCCGCGCAGATGCCCAGACGGATGGCGCTGCCGGACAGTGAGTACGCGGTGGCGGGCGGCGCGTACCCGCGCTGGGTCAGGACGCCCATGTACATGGTCAGCAGCACCTCGAACACCGACGAGATCGCCAGCGCGAGCAGGAACGCCACGGCGTCCAGCCGGTCGTCGGCCAGGTAGAGCACGCACGACACCAGGGCGCACAGCAGCAGCCACGGATAGACCCGGTACGGCGAGTGGCGCGGGCCGGGCATCTGCTGCAGCAGCGCGAACACGAGGATGAGGGCCGCGCCGATGAGGATCCCGTAGGTGAAGGCGTTCTGGATGACGCCCAGTGCGCTCCAGGGCACGATCGCGACGGTGTAGTAGAGGACGGCCGACGCCGCGAAGGAGATCACGGTGACGGTCACCATGGTGCGGGTGCCCTCGGTCGCGGCCTTGACGGGCAGGAGGCGCGGGTACGGCCTGTCGGGAAGCGCCCTGGCGTGGGCGCGCAGCAGCAGGCCGGACAGCAGCGGCAGCAGGCAGACGAAGGCCGGGGCGAACCATCCCGGGGACAGGTAGGTCACGGCGACGGCCACGAACAGGAAGCCCCCGTAGGTGGGCGCCACGCGTCCGAGCGTGAACCGGGCGTTCTGGCTGGCGAACCGCTCGCCCCACAGCACCCACAGCAGGCCCGCGCTGGCTCCCACGACGAAGGCCGACGTGTAGGCCAGCGCCCGCGTGTGCACGGCCATCCCGGCGGACGTCAGGACGGCGGTGCCCACGGCCCCGAGGCCGGCGGTGGGCCAGACGATGGCGGCGGTGGCCTCGAGGTGGTGCTTGCGGCCCAGCTTCCACGCCAGGAGCAGGGGAACCACACCCGCAGCGGCCAGGGCGATGAGCCAGGCGAACGTGATCCGGTCGTCCAGCAGGAAGGTCCTGGGGAACGAGTTGGGCACGAACCACAGGCAGTAGTGCCAGGCCAGCACAGCCGTCAGTCCCAGGTACTTCAGCCGGGGACCCAGGACGACTCGGGTCAGCACTCCGCTGCTAGCTCCACGTCGAGCCGCGCTCATGACCTCTTCTCCGGCGGGCCGAGCTCCTGCCCAGCGAGGCTGCGGCAAGGAACGTTGGAGGTGGACGGGTCCACCTGGGGTATGCGCCCGGATCCGAGCGCACCGACCCACTCACTAGTGTGCCAGCCACCAGGTGGCCGGACCATCACGAGAACCTAGTGACCGGGTCGTGGAAACTCATGGACTCGCACTTCACGACGATCTGGGGATGCCTGAGGGCGGCGTCGCGGTGCCGACGCGGCCAGAGTTCCCGTCGGGGCGCAGATGCCCTGGCCACTGCCCTGCGCTCGCGGACTGGGGCCCACCACCACCGCGAAGGAGTTTCGATGGCGAACTCAACGAGCGACGAGAAGAGCTACGCAGACCTCAGTTCTGGCCGGCGCTGGTTCCTGCTCATCATCGCCAGCATCGGCAGCTCGATCATCTATGCGCCCGCGTACCTGAAGGCGGTCTTCTACGACCCGCTGCAGCAGGCGCTCGGGGTCACCAACACCCAGCTGGGCCAGGTGTTCAGCGCCTACGCGATCACCGCGCTGGTCTGCTACCTGCCGTCGGGGATCATCGCCGACAAGGTCCGCATGCGGACGCTGGCCTCTGTGGGCTTCATCTCGACGGCCGTGCTGACCTTCGTCTACGCGATGCTTCCCAGCCTTGCGGTGCTCTACGCGGTGTTCATCCTCATGGGCATCACCACGATCCTCATCTGGTGGGGCGTGCGCTACAAGCTGGTGCGGCTCGTGTCCAAGGAGGACGAGTACCCGAAGCGGATCGGGCTGTCCTACGGCATCTACGGCGTCGCCGGCCTGCTGATCGGCCTGGTGTCGACGGCCATCGTCGCCGCGGTGGGCAAGAACCTGGGTCTCGGTGTCTCGATCTACCTGTACTTTCTGGCCGCGATCATCCTGATCCTGGGCATCCTGTCGGCGCTGTTCATCCCGAAGTTCGCCGGTGAGATCAAGACCGAGGGCGGCTTCAGCCTGGTCGAGTTCACCTACGCGTTCCGCAACCCGGTGGTCTGGATCGCGGCGGTGTCGCTGTTCTTCGTCTACTTCTTCTACACGGGCGTCACGTACACCACCCCGTACATGACCGACATCCTCGGCGTCTCCCTGGCCGCGGCGACCGTGGTGGCGAACATCCGCAACTACGGCATCACGCTGCTGTCCGGTCCCGCCTTCGGGTGGCTCGCGAACAAGTTCAAGCCGTCGGCGGTCATCGCCCTCGGTTCGATCGTGTTCATCGTGGCGCTGCTCGCGGTGATGTACCTGCCGACCACCACGGCGGTCATGGTGATCGCCTGCATCCTCGTCGTGGTCCTCGGATTCATCGCCAACGGGGCGTTCAGCGTGGTCTCCGCGCAGCTGACCGAGGGCGCGGTTCCGCTGACGTACTTCGGCGCGGCCACCGGCCTGCTGTCGATCATCGGATTCCTGCCCGACACGTTCTCGAGCACGTGGTTCGGATCGATCATGGACGCCCACTCCGACGCCGCCGGCAACGTCGAGGCCAGTGCCTACCACGAGATCTTCTGGATCCTCATCGGCTCGGCCGTGCTCGCTGCGGTCGCCTCCGTCGGGCTGTACCTGTACCTGCGCAAGGTTCACGCCCGCGCCGGTGCCAAGGTCGCCGTGGCCGCCGCCGCAGCGGCGGTGTAGGGGCGGCGCACGGTGCCTGAGCAGAACAAGCTGGCGGTCCTCGACCGGATCTCCGACCAGATGCGCGCAGTGCTCGACAAGTCCGCCGAGCTGGCGCCCGACGCGTACGCCACCGACGTGGGCCTGGAGCAGATGCGGCAGGCCTACGGCATCGAGCGGCGCTTCTGGAACGAGGGCGGGCCCACCATGGCCCGCACGATCGACGCCAGCGTCCCGACTCCCCACGGGGACGTGGCGATCCGTTGCCACGTCCCCCGTGAGGGAGACGGGCTGCCGGTGGTGGTCTACGTGCACGGCGGCGGCTGGGTGCTGGGCAACCTCGACACCCACGACCGGATCATGCGTGCCCTCGCCCACGAGTCGGGTGCGGCCGTGGTCGGGGTCGACTACACGCTGTCGCCGGAGGCGAAGTTCCCGGTGGGGCTCGAGCAGTGTGTCGCGGTGGCGCGACACCTGCTCGAGTCCGGGGACACGTACCACGTCGACGGCGCGCGGCTGGCCTTCGCCGGTGACAGCGGCGGCGCGGCGATGAGCCTGGCCGCGGCGCTCCTCCTGAGGGATCAGGCGGACCGTGGCGAGGCTCCGGTGACCGTCACCGCGTTGGCCCTCTTCTACGGGCTGTACGGGCTGCGCGACTCGGCGTCGCGGCGCCTGCTGGGTGGCCCGTGGGACGGCCTGACCGAGTCGGACCTCCAGTACTACCTCACCTGCTACCTGGCCGATCCGGCCGACGCCGCCAGTCCGTACGTGGACTGCCTGGCCGCCGACCTGAGCAGGGGCGTGCCGCCGTCGTACCTGGCGGCCGCCGACCTCGACCCTTTGCGCGACGACACCGCCGCGCTGGCGGCGATGTTGCAGGAGCACCAGGTGGCGTGCGACCACGAGGTGTTCCCCGGTGTGCTGCACGGCTTCCTGCACAACTCACGCATGCTCGACGCCGCCGTCGTCGCACTGCAGCACGGAGGCGCCTTCCTGAGGCGCGCGTTCGACGACAAGAACTAGCAAGGAGAAGGCAATGGACCTCACGCTGAGCGACGAGCAGCAACTGCTGGTCGAGAACGTCCGCGTGCTCATGCAACGGGAGAACTGGGAATCCTATTTCTCCGAGTGCGACAAGGCTCACGCCTACCCGGAGCGCTGGGTGAAGGCGCTGTGCGACCTCGGCTTCGACCTCATCATGCTGCCGGAGGACCGCGGAGGCCTGGACCTGGGCCTGGTGACGCTCACGGCCGTCTACGAGGAGCTCGGGCGCTGGGGCGCGCCCACCTACGTGCTCTACCAGCTGCCGTGCTTCGAGACGATCCTGCGCGAGGGCACCGCCGAGCAGATCGACAAGGTGCTGGCGTACGTCGGCACCGGCAAGCAGATCTGGAACTCGGCCTGCACCGAGCCGGGCGCCGGCTCCGACGTGGGCAGCCTGCAGACCACCTACACCCGCCGCGACGGCAAGATCTACCTCAACGGGCACAAGACCTTCATCACGTCCTCAATGCACGTGCCGTACCTGGTGATCATGGCGCGCAACGCTGAGCAGCCGGACCAGTTCACCGAGTTCTTCGTGGACATGTCCCTGCCCGGCATCACCAAGGAGCCGCTGGACAAGCTGGGCCTGCGCATGGACTCCTGCTCGGACATCTACCTCAAGGACGTCGAGCTGGCGGAGTCGGACATCTTCGGCACCGAGGGCAACGGGTTCAAGCGCGGCGTCGCCGACTTCGACTTCGAGCGCTTCCTGGTCGCGGCGTGCGACTACGGCACGGCGTTGTGCGCCTTCGAGGACGCCGCCAGGTACGCCAACGTGCGGGTCCAGTTCGGCAAGCCCGTGGGCCGGTTCCAGCTCAACCAGCTGAAGTTCGCGGAGATGGCGATCAAGGTCAACTCGATGCGGAACATGGTCTACGAGGCCGCGTGGCACTACGACACCGACGGCATGACCTCCGCCTCCGCCGCGATGTGCAAGTACTTCTGCGCCAAGGCGTCGTTCGCCGTGGTCGACGACGCGATGCAGGTGATGGGCGGCGTCGCGGTCGCGGGAGACCACCGCATCCAGCGGATCTGGCGCGACCTGCGCGTGGACCGGATCAGCGGCGGCACCGACGAAATGATGATTCTCACCCTGGCCAAGGGTGTCCTGCGTCAATACCAGTCCTGACGGCGAGGCGACAATCATGCAGATTCCCAACGGCAAGCCGCATTTCGGCGTCCTGGACGACGTGCGCGTGGTCTATTCGGCGATGGAGGAGGCCGTTCCCAAGGCGGGCTGCCTCATGGCCGACTGGGGAGCGGAC
Source organism: Cellulomonas sp. (assembly GCA_036398695.1). Lineage (GTDB taxonomy): Bacteria > Actinomycetota > Actinomycetes > Actinomycetales > Cellulomonadaceae > Cellulomonas. Next base: position 8,202 of record DASWOL010000075.1, read on the forward strand.
GTCACCTGGATCGAGAACACCGGCGCCGGTGACACGGTGCGCGACACCCCGTGGCTCAAGGAGGCCGAGCGCCGCAACCAGCGCAGCGTGGCGCTCGACTACTTCCGGGACGACGGCCGCGAGGTCCTGTTCCGGATGATCGAGGACGCCGACATCTTCATCGAGTCGAGCAAGGGCGGCACCTACGCCCGGCACGGCATCACCGACGAGGCGCTGTGGCAGCGCAACCCGGACCTGGTGGTGGTGCACGTGTCCGGCTACGGCCAGACCGGCGTCCCCGAACGGGTCACCCGGGCCGCCTACGACCTGACCACCATGGCCTACAGCGGGTACATGAGCCAGAACGGCACCCAGGAACAGCCGATGAACCCCGGCCCGTACACCGGGGACTACTTCAACAGCCTGATGATCATCGGCGCCTCGCTGGCCGCTCTGCACAAGGTCAAGACCACCGGCGTCGGGGAGAGCATCGACCTGGCGATGTACGAGACGCTGCTGTCCATCGGCCAGTACTACCTGGTCGACTACCTCAACGCCGGCGTGGTCTGGCCGCGTCCCGGCGCCCGCAACCAGAACCTGTGCGCCATCGGCGAGTACCGGTGCGCGGACGGGTTCATCGGCCTCACCGTGTACGGGGTCCAGCAGAACAAGTACCTGCTGGAGACCATCGGCCTGGGCGAGCTGTGGGGCACCGAGGACTACCCGGAGGGCACCAGCGCGCTGTGGCTGTCCAGCCCCAAGGCCCAGCTGATCGAGCAGAAGCTCGAGGAGTTCCTGGCCGCCCGCAAGGTGTCGGACGTGGAGGAGGAGTTCTCCGCCCACCGGATCGCCGCTCAGAAGGTGATGGAGTTCCCCGACCTGGTGGCCGAGCCGCACCTCACCGAACGCGGGGTGTGGCAGGACTGGAAGGCCGCCGACGGCCGCACGTTCAAGGGCCTGGGCGTCTTCCCCAAGTTCGCGCGCGACCCGGGTCAGGTGTGGCGCCCGATGCCCGACCAGGGCTACGACACGGCTGACGTGCTGACCCGTCTCGGCTACTCCGCCGACGACATCCGCGCCCTGGCCGAGGCCGGCACGGTCAAGCTCTCCACGCAGGTCCAGGCATGAAGGTCGTCGCCTGCCTCAAGGCCGCTCCCGAGGCCGAGGACATCGCCACCCGCCCGGACCGGACCCTGGATCTGGAGCGGGCCGCCTGGAAGATCGGCACGTACGACCTGAACGCCGTCGAGGCGGCCAGGGTGCTCGCCGACCAGACCGGAGGCGTGGCCGTCGGGCTGTCCGTCGGTGGCGCGGCCCTGGCGGGCTCCAAGTTCCGCAAGGACGCGCTGTCCCGCGGTCTGGACGAGCTGGTGGTCGTCTCGGACGACGCGCTGGCCGACCTGGACAGCTTCCAGACCGCCACGGTGCTGCGAGACGCACTGCTCCGGATCGGCGATGTCGACGTGGTGCTGCTGGGGGCCGGTTCCTCCGACGTCTACGCCCAGCAGGTCGGCAACGAGCTGGGTGCGCTGCTGGGCGCGGCGACGCTCAACGGCGTGAACAAGATCACGCTCGCCGGGGACCACCTGGTGGTGGAGCGGCCGCTGGAGAACGTGGTGCAGATCCTCGAGGTCGAGCTGCCCGCCGTGCTCAGCCTGACTTCCGGCATCAACACCCCGCGCATCCCGGGCATGAGGGACGTGCTGGCCGCGGGCAAGAGACCGACGAGCGAGCTGGCGGGCATCGACGCGCCCGCGCCGTCCGCCGAACGGACGTCACTGCTCGCCGTCGACCAGGTGGAGCGCGCGCACCGGGTGATCGACGGGGACACCGCCGACGTCGTGGCGCAGCTGGTCGACTACCTGGACTCCATGGGAGGTGCCCGATGAGCCTGGACAACGTGTGGGTGGTCGCGCCGGGACCGGCGTCGGCCGCGCTCGTGCTCGGCGCACGGCAGCTGGCCGACCGCGTCAACGCCGTGGTGGTGGGCGGCGACGACGCGCTGCCCGGCACCGACCTGACGGTCTGCGTGCCCGCCCCGCCCGACGGCGTGCTCGTCGAGAGCTACGCGACGCCGATCGCCGACCTGCTGCGGTCGTGCTCAGCCAGGCTCGTGCTGTTCGGTTCGGACGTCTCGTCGAGGCTGCTGGCCGGCCTCGTGGCGGCCGAGCTCGGCACGAGCGCGCTCACCGCCTCGTCGGTCGAGACGGACGGTGACCAGGTGGTCATCACGCGGACCGCCTTCGCCGGCCTCGCCACCGCGACCGAACGGTCCACCCGGTCGCCGGCGGTTCTCGTCGTCGCGCCCGGCGTGCTGCCGGCGCAACCACCCGCCGGAGCCGGACGCGTCGAGCGGATCGAGATGGCGGCCGCGCCGAAGGGCGTGCACGTGGTGGAGGTGCGTCCGAAGGCGGGCGAGCCGGTGAACCTGGCGGCCGCGAGCCGGGTGGTCGGCGTCGGCCGTGGGTTCGCCGCGGAGGCGGACCTGGGGCTTGCCCGCGACCTGGCGAGCGCCCTCGGTGCCGAGCTGGCATGCAGCCGGCCGCTGGCCGAGGGTCTGGGCTGGCTGCCTGCCGAACGGTACGTCGGAGTGTCGGGGGCGACCATCCGTCCCGACCTCTACCTGGCCGTGGGGATCTCGGGCCAGGTGCAGCACATGGTGGGGGTCAACGGCGCCAAGGTGATCGTCGCGATCAACCGGGACAAGAACGCTCCCGTCTTCGCGCAGGCCGACCTCGGTGTGGTCGCCGACCTGTACGACGTGCTGCCTGCGCTCACGAACGCCCTGGCCCGGTAGGTGGCCTGGTAGTGCCGTGAACGACATCGCACGTGGACAGAACGTGGGCTCGGTGTGGGCCGCAGCGGTGCGCACCTGTGGCGACCGTCCGTTCCTGGTGTGGCTCAGCGCCGACGGATCGCGGCAGGAGTTCTCCTACCGGGAGTTCGACGGGCGGATCAACCGGGCCGCCAACGCCCTCACCGGCCTCGGTGTGGGCGACGGCGACCTGGTGGCGGTGCAGCTGCGCAACAGCCCCGACTTCGTGACCTGCCTGTTCGCGCTCGCGAAGCTCGGGGCGGTCACCGTGCCGATCGCCCTGGGCGCGAGTCCGGCCGAGGTGGCGCGGATGACCGCTGCCTGCCGGCCCGCCTGGACCATCGTCGACACGAGCTGTGCCGACATGCACCGGGCACTGCGCCGTGACAACGCGGCCTCAGGTGTGCGCGGCCCGTTGATCGAGGTCGGCGCCACCCGGGCGCACGACGACACGCTCGACCTGGCCGACGCCTGCAGGCGCGCCTCGCCGCTGCCGCCCGCGGTGGGCACCGTCGACTCCGGCGCGCTCGCGGAGCTGCTCTACACCTCGGGCACCACCGCGGAGCCGAAGGGCGTCATGGTCACCCAGGCGAACCTGGTGTTCGCGGGCCACTACGGCGTGTGGGAGACAGGCCTGCGTCCGGACGACAGGCTGTTCACGCCGATGCCGGCCTGCCACTCGAACTTCCAGCTGGCCGCCCTGATGCCGGTGCTGGTGGCCGGCGCGTGCCTGATCCTGGCCGAGGCCTACTCCGCCCACCGGTTCTGGGAGCAGGTGCGCCAGAACGACGCCACCGTGATCCAGATCATCTCGATGATCGTCCGGACCATGCTGCTGCAGCCGCCGAGCCCGCACGACTGCGACCACCGGGTGCGCGACGCCCTGTTCTTCATGGGGCTCAGCGACGCGGAGAAGGACGCCTTCGAGCAGCGGTTCGCGGTTCCGCTGCTCAACACGTACGGGTCCACCGAGTCGATCGGCTGGGCGCTGACCGACCCTCCGGTGGGTGAACGCCGATGGCCGTCCGTGGGACGCCCGGGGCTCGGGTACGAGGTGGGCGTCTTCGACGCCGACAACCGTGAGCTGCCCGCAGGACAGGTCGGCGAGATCCGGATCAAGGGCACGCCGGGCACGTCGCTGATGGCCGGCTACTACGGCAACCCGGAGCAGACCCGGCAGGTGCTGCTGCCGGGTGGGTGGCTGCGCACCTACGACCTGGGCTATCGCGACGCCGACGGGTGGTTCTACTACGCCGGTCGGGACCGCGACGTGATCAAGCGCTCCGGCGAGAACATCTCCGCGCTCGAGCTGGAGCGGGTGCTCACCGCCCACCCCGAGATCGCGGAGGCGGCCGTGGTCGGCGTTCCCGATCCGATCCGCGACGAGGCCGTGATGGCCTTCGTCCGCCGCGTGCCGGGCTCCGTGCTCAGCGCCCAGGACGTCGTCGACTACTGCCGGCGCGAGCTCATCGACTTCAAGGTGCCCAGCCAGGTCGAGTTCGTCGACGACTTTCCCAGAACCCCGAGCATGAAGATCGAGAAGCGGCTGCTGTGCCCGTCCGTCGTCGGCACACAGCGTCACAAGGAAGTGGAGAAGTAGATGGCACCGATCAAACGCATCAAGACCGAGATGGTGGGCCAGAGCTTCGGTCCGTTCGTCCGCGACTACACCTTCCGCGACCTCGAGCTGTTCGCACTCGGCTGCGGCGCCGGCATCGACGGCAAGGAGGACCTGCAGTACGTCAACGAGCACGACGAGCGCGACCCGCAGCTGAACGTGCTGCCGATGTTCGGCGCGATGCTGATCGTCGACAGCGAGGTGACCAGGACCATCGACTACGGCTACAACTACGCCGGCTCGCTGCACTGGGGCTTCGACCTGCGCGTCCACCGGCCGATCACGAAGATGGCCGACCACCTGGAGACCAAGGTGCGGCTCGCCGGCCTCTACGACCGCGGCGAGGGCAAGGGCCTGCTGGCCCAGCACATCGGCGACACCTACGACTCGGACGGCAACCTGCTGCTCACCAACGAGAGCTGGGACTGCCTCATCTACGACGGCGGGTGGGGCGGGCCGGCCGCGCCGAAGGACGTCGTGGACATGCCCGACCGGGCGCCCGACCGCGAGATCGTGGAGACGATCCCCGAGAACCAGGCGCTGATCTACCGCTTGTCCGGCGACTTCCACCCGCAGCACGTCGACTGGGACTACGCGGCCGAGAACGGCGAACCGCGACCGATCCTGCACGCCATCAGCTACGCCGGTGTGGTGATGCGGCACGCGATCTCCACCTTCATGCCGGGGGAGCCGGAGCGGCTGACGCGGTTCAAGACCCGCATCACCTCGCCCGTCCACCCCGGGTCCACGCTGACCACCCAGCTGTGGCAGGTGGGGGACCACGAGCTGCGGTTCCGCCTGGTGGACACGGACGCCCCGGACGCCAAGCCGCACCTGAACTGGGGCATCGTCGAGTGGAGATAGCACCCGCGGGCCTGGCGCCCCGCCGGACCATCGACGACGTCGAGATGAGTCCGTTCCTGAGGAAGATCGTGCTCTTCTCCAGCGGCGGCTCGTTCCTCGACGGCTACGCGCTGTCGATCATCGGCGTCGCCCTGGTCCAGCTCGGCCCGGCGCTGGGCCTGACGTCGACCGACCAGGCGCTGATCGGCGCCGCCTCGCTCGCGGGGATCTTCGTCGGCTCGATCCTCGCCGGGCGGCTGACGGACGGCCTCGGCCGGCGCACCATGTTCATCCTCGACGTCACCGCGATCGGCGTGGCCTCGCTCGCGAGCGTCTTCGTGGCGAACTCGTGGCAGCTGATCGTGCTGCGCCTGCTGCTGGGCTTCTTCGTCGGGGCGGACTACCCCATCGCGACGTCGCTGATCACGGAGTTCGTGCCGAGGCGCGCCCGGGCCACCGGCATGGGCGTGGTGTCGATCGCCTGGTACGTCGGCGCCACCGTGGCGGCGTTCGTCGGCTTCGCGCTCGTCAACGTCGCGCAAGGGTGGCGCTGGATGCTCGGCAGCGCGGCGCTGCCGTGCGTGATCCTCCTCGTCGGCCGGCGCGACATCCCCGAGTCACCGCGGTGGCTCGCCCGGCACGGGCGCATCGACGTCGCTCGCGCCACCGTGCACCGGGTGTACGGCGAGGACGTCGAGCTCGACGACGAGCAGGTGGTGAAGACCCGCTTCGCGGACGTGTTCCGGGCCGGCTACTCCCGGCGGGTGGTGTACCTCGGGGTGCTGATCTTGTGCCAGGTGGTCCCGATGTACGCGATGTACACCTTCGGGCCGCAGATCCTCGAGGCGTTCGGCCTCGGCTCGGACCGCATGTCGATCCTCGGCGAGGCGCTGATCAGTGTCTTCTTCATCGTCGGCAGCATCCCGGCGATGTTCTGGCTGAACTCGCTGGGACGCCGGCCGCTGCTGATCGGCAGCCTGGCGCTGATGGCGGTCGGCTTGCTGATCCCCGGTGTGGCGCCTGCCGCTCCGGCCGTGGTGATCGTCGTCGCCTTCGGCATCTACGCGTTCTTCTCGGGCGGGCCCGGCATCCTGCAGTGGCTCTACCCCAACGAGCTGTTCCCCACCGAGATCCGTGCCACCGCGGTCGGCGTGGCGATCGCGATCAGCAGGATCGGCGTCGTGGTCTCCACCTACGGGCTGCCGCTGTTCCTGGCCGCGTTCGGGGTGGGCCCGACGATGCTCGTCGGCGCCGGGCTCCTGGTGGTCGCACTGGTCTGGTCGATCATCGACGCGCCCGAGACGCGCCACCTGACGCTGACCGAGGCCAGTGCCCTCACCCCCCAAGAGTTAGGAAGGTAGCCATGGCTGACTTCGATGCGATCGTCGTCGGATCGGGCTGCGCGGGGCCCGTCGCGGCCTACGAGCTCGCCCGTGCCGGCAAGAGCGTCCTGGTCGTCGAACGAGGGACGTTCGCGGGGGCGAAGAACGTCTCCGGAGGCCGCCTCTACACGCACTCGCTGCGCAGGGTGTTCCCGGACTTCGCGTCCGAGGCGCCGCTGGAGCGCCGCGTGGTCCGCGAGCGCATCTCGATGCTGGCGCCGGACGCGAACGTCACCGTCGACTACACCGACGCTGCGCTGCGCACCGAGCGCGCCGAGTCGTACACCGTGCTGCGCGCACGGTTCGACCCCTGGCTGGCAGGCAAGGCCGAGGCGGCGGGCGCCGAGTACGTGACCGGCATCGCGGTGGAGTCGCTGCTCAAGGACGGCACGCGCGTCACGGGTGTGCGGGCGGGCGACGACGAGATCACGGCCGACGTGGTGATCCTCGCGGACGGCGTGAACTCCCTGCTCACGCCGCAGGCGGTGGGCGCCGCCCGGCCCGCGCCCGGCCAGGTGGCCGTCGGCGTCAAGCAGATCATCGAGCTGCCCGAGCGGACCATCAGCGATCGCCTGACGTGCGCGGACGGGGAGGGCGCGGCGTGGCTGTTCGTCGGCGACGCCACCCATGGCCACGTGGGCGGCGGGTTCGTGTACACGAACAAAGCGTCGCTGTCCGTGGGGGTGGTCGCCACGCTCTCGGACCTGGTCACCGCGGAGACGCCCGTCTACCAGATGTTGGAGGACTTCAAGCGCCACCCGGCGGTCGCACCGCTGCTCGCGGGTGGCACCGTGGTGGAGCACTCGGGTCACCTGGTGGCGGAGGGTGGGTTCGACGCGATGCCTCCGCTGGTCGGCGACGGGGTGCTGCTGGCCGGCGAGTCGGCGATGATGTGCATCAACGCGGGCTACACGGTGCGGGGCATGGACCTGGCGATCGCGGCCGGCCAGATGGCCGGGCAGCAGGCGGCGGCGGCACTCGAAGCCGGCGACACGTCGAGCGCGGGCCTGGCCGGCTACGTCACGGCGCTCGAGCAGAGCTTCGTGATGAAGGACCTGCGGACGCTGCGCACGTTCCCGGGCTTCATGGAGCACGCGACGCGCCTGTTCGTCGACTACCCGGCGATGGCCCGTGACCTGTTCCGCCAGCTGTTCGCGGTGGACGGCACCCCGGTGGTGCCCCTGCGCAAGGCCGTGCCACCCATTGCCAAACGCGTGGGGTATCTGCACCTCGCCCGCGACTTCTGGAAGGGAGCCAAGGCGCTGTGAGCCAGCTCGAGCCCATCACCGTGAACGTGGACGAGTACCTGGGCCGCAACAAGTACCAGGTGGACGAGGGCAACCCGCACATCGAGATCGTCGACCACGCCGAGCCTGAGGCGTTCCTCCGGCTGGTGCGGGCCTGCCCGGCGGCGCTCTACAAGGTGGACGCGAGCGGGAACCAGACGTTCGACTACGCCGGCTGCCTCGAGTGCGGCACGTGCCGCATCCTCGGGACCGGCAACGTGGTGGTCCGCTGGACGTACCCCGGGCCCACCATGGGGGTCGAGTACCGCTACGGCTGACGCGGGGGCCGCGCCGCCGCCGCGTCCGGCGCACCGAGCTGGCCGCGCCGGCGAGTGAGGTAGGCGGCCTCGGCGGTGTTGCCGGCGAGCTCGATGGCGCGGCCGTAGGCGGCGCGAGCGTCCTCGCGGCGGCCCGCACGCCTCAGCAGCTCGGCGCGGGTCGCATGGAAGGCGTGGTAGCCCTCCAGGGGCAGGCGGTCGACCAGCGCGAGCCCTACCTCGGGCCCGTCGAGCTCGGCGACGGCGACCGCGCGATTGAGGGCGACCACCGGTGAGGGGTCGAGACGAACGAGCCGGTCGTAGAGGGCGACGATCTGTGACCAGTCGGTCTCACGCACGTCGCGGGCGTCGGTGTGTACGGCGTTGATCGCGGCGAGCAGCTGGTAGCGGCCGGGAGGCGGACCGCCCGCGGCGACGGCGGCGAGGCGCGCCCGGAGCAGGCGGTGGCCCTCGTCGATCAGGTCGCGGTCCCAGGCGCTCCGCACCTGCTCGTCGAGCGTGACCAGCTCACCGGTCGCCGAGATGCGGGCGGGACGGCGGGCCTCGGTCAGCAGCATGAGCGCCAGCAGGCCGGTGACCTCACCGCCCGGATCGGGCAGCAGGCCGAGCAGCAGCCGGGTGAGCCGGATCGCCTCGTCGGTCAGGTCGGTGCGAACGGGGTCCGTCTCGGCCCCGGTGGCGAGATAGCCCTCGTTGAAGACGAGGAACAGGACGGTGAGCACACCGTCGAGCCGGGCCGGCAGGTCGTGCGCCAGGGGGACCCGGTAGGGGATGGCGGCGGCCTTGATCTTGGCCTTCGCGCGCGTGATGCGCCGGCCCATCGCCGCCTCCTGGACCAGGAAGGCGCGAGCGATCTCGGGCACCGTCAGCCCGCCGACCATCCGGAGCGTCAGCGCCACCCGGGCCTCCGGGGAGAGCGCGGGGTGGCAGCAGGTGAAGATCAGCCGGAGCCGGTCGTCGTCGACGATGCCCAGCGGCCGGGGAGGATCGTCGTCGAACAACAGCTGAGCCTCCTGGTGCTTGTCGTCGCGGCGCGACTCCCGGCGGAGACGGTCGATGGCCTTGCGGGTGGCAGTGGTCATGAGCCACCCGCCCGGGTTCGGAGGGACGCCGTCGTGGGGCCAGCGCTCGACGGCAGTGGCGAACGCCTCGGCGGCGGCGTCCTCCGCGGCGTCGAGGCCGCCGAAGCGCCGGGTCAGGGTGGCGACCACCCGGGCCCACTCCCGGCGGTGGGCCCGGGTGATCGCCTCCTCGACGGTCGGTTCCGTCACGGCTCGAGCAGCGCCTCGAGGGACTCGGCGGTCTGGAAGGGTCGCACCTCGACCTTGCCGCGGCAGGCCTTCGAGCCCTCCGCGGCGAGCCGCAGCGCGACGTCCAGGTCGGGTGCCTCGATGACCCAGAAGCCACCGAGGTACTCCTTGGACTCCAGGTACGGCCCGTCGGTGAGCACCGGCTGGTCGCCGCGACCGTCGACGACCGTGGCGGCGGTGGCCTGCTCCAGCCCGTCGGCGAAGACGAAGTAGCCCTCGGCCACGAGCTTGTCGTTGAACGCCCCGGTGTCCTCGAACGCCTGGAGCATGTCCTCCCTGGTGGGGTAGTCGCCGAACTCGTTGCGCTCGGCGGGTCCGTACACGGACAGCAGGTACTGGGACATCTCACCGTCTCCTTGGTCCGGCGGCCCCGGTGGCCGCCTCTTGTCCTTGCGACGAACGACTGCGCCCCGATCCGACACCGTCACCGACATTTCTCTCAAGGAACTGGCCGAGGCGCCCGGCGACCGACAGCGGGGCGGGGGTCAGCGCCGACGTCGTCGCCGTCCAGGATGCCTCGGCCGGACGCGTGATCGCCTGCGGGCCTCGCCCCGGTGCCCGACCGTCTCCCGGAATCGATGGTGGCGGCTGTGGGTTGTGCCCGGGCATGGAGCTGCAGGTGGTCCTGCCGGACGAGTCGGCCTCGATGCCGGTGCGCCGGCTCGTGGATCTGGCGCAGGCGGCCGAGGGCCTCGGCTGCACCACCGCCTGGCTGCCCGACCACGTCCTGCCGCCGGGGGAGTACGGCGCGGTCTTCGGCGGCGTCGACGAGCCGCTGGTCACGATCGGGCACCTGACGGCGGTCACCAGCCGCCTGCGGTTCGGCACGTCGGTGCTGGTCCTGCCGTTGCGTGACCGTTCGTGACGGCCAAGCAGGTGGCCACGCTCGCGCGGCTGGCGGCCGGGCGGACGGTGGTCCCCGCGGCGAGGCTGGGGTGGGACGAGGGGTCGTCGGTGACCGGCCTGGTCGAGCGAGCTCTCGCCTACCGCGCGGCGGGCGCCGAGCACCTTGCCCTCCATCTCGGCGCGCACGGCACCTTCCGCACCCGCATGGAACAGGTCGCCCACGCCCTGGCGGGCCGCCTGTGACCGCGTGACGTCGTCGGGCCACGCGGCGCCGCAGCCTGGCTGCATCGACCGCTGGGGCGGTCGCGGTCGGGCTCGTGGAGTCGGCCGTGGACGGAAGCCCTCCGCCGGCGGCGCGGCGGTCGTCGGGGAGCTCATGGACGCCTTCCAGCCCAGTCGTCAGCTCGCGCAGGACGAGCGGGTGCGGCAGGAGACGCGGGTCGACGAGAGCGGGTCCGGTGCCCCGTTGTCGACGGCGGAGCCGGATCCGAGCACGGCGTGGACGCCCGTCGTCCGTCGGGGCTGGACAGTCCCTGCGCGGAAGCACCCCGCCACGTGGTCGTTGACGATCCCGACCGTCTGCATGAACGCGTAGACGCTGCTGGGCCCCACCCAGACGAACCCGGCCGACTTGAGTGCCCGGGCGAGGGCCGCTGCCTCTGCGCTGCTCGACACGAAGTCCGCCGCTCCCCGCGGCGCCCGGTGCTCGTGGGGCGCGTGGTCCCAGACGAGCTCGTGGAGCGGGCGGTCGAGCGCGAGGGCGGCGCGGGCGTTGCCGATGGTCGCCTCGATCTTGCGGCGGTTGCGGATGATCGAGGTGTCCTGCATCAGCGCGTCGACGTCGGCGTCGGTCATGGCGGCGACGTCGTCCAGCCGGTAGTCGCGGAACGCGCGGCGGAAGCCCTCGCGCTTGCGGTAGACGTTGGCCCAGCGGATGCCGGCGGCGAACCCGCACAGGGTCAGGGTCTCGAAGATGTGGCGCGGGTCGTGCGACTCGATGCCCCACTCGTGGTCGTGGTACTGCTGCGCGTCGTCGTGGGGGCCGGCGGCCCAGGCGCAGCGGGTGAGCCCGTCGGGGAAGCGCGCCAGCAGCGTCCGGTCGGGATCCGGGCCGTTCACCCCTGGCCGCCGGAGGTCGCGCGGAGCCCGGCCGCGCTCGTCGCCCCGTCGCCGTGGTGCCGCCGGCGTGCGGCGGTGATGACCGTGCCTTCGTCGGACGTCCGTGGTCGCGCCATGAAGCCAGCATAGCCAGTTATTGGTTGGAGAACCAATAACTACGGTCGACTGCCCGCGCCGCGGATCAGCGCGGTGCGTCAGACCTCGACCGGCATGCAGGCCGCACTCCTGCGCGGCCGTCGGAGCGCGGGTCGGAGCGCGGGTCGGAGCGCGGGTCGGAGCACCTACATCGTCTGCGCGCCGACGACGGCGAGCAGCCGCAGCTTCTCCGCGTCCGGCGTCCCGGGGGTGGCGGTGAACACCAGCAGCGCCTGCTGCTGCGCCGGGTCGTCGAGCACCTGGCACTGCACGTGGATGACGCCGAGCTCGGGGTGGGCGATGCGCTTGGTGTCGTGGCGTGGCGCGACCTCGTGCCGGGCCCAGAGCTCGGCGAGCTCGGTGCTCTCCCGGGTGAGCGACCGGACCATCGCGGCGACGCGGGCGTCGTGGGGGAGCCGGGTGGCGGCGCGGCGCAGGTCGGCGGCGAAGATGCGGGAGTGCATCGGGTGGTCGTCGTCGGGGTAGATGTGCCGGGAGTCGGGGTCGGTGAACCAGCGGTAGAGGAGGCTGCGGCGCATCCCGGTGTAGGCGAGCTGGTCGCCGAGGAGGGCGACGGCCGGCGGGGTCTGGGCGAGGGTCTCGCCGAGCAGGTTGACCACCTGGGCGGGGGTGTCCTGGAGCCGGTCGAGGATGCGCAGGACGGCGGGGGAGACGTGGCCGGCCAGGGCGCTCCGCTCCGGCGTGCCGCGGCCGGCGAGGCGGAACAGGTGGTCGCGCTCGTCGAGCGTCAGGCGCAGGCCGCGGCTGATGGCGGTGAGCATCTGCTCGGACGGCTGCGGCCCGCGGCCCTGCTCGAGGCGGGTGTAGTAGTCGGCGGACATCTCCGCCAGGGCGGCGACCTCCTCGCGGCGCAGGCCGGCGGTGCGGCGCCGTGGACCGCGC
>DASWOL010000076.1:0-5529 GCA_036398695.1 Cellulomonas sp.
CACCCAGAAGCCACCGAGGTACTCCTTGGCCTCCAGGTACGGCCCGTCGGTGAGCACCGGCTGGTCGCCCTGACCGTCGACGACCGTGGCGGTCGTCGCCTGCTCCAGCCCGTCGGCGAAGACGAAGTAGCCCTCGGCCACGAGCTTGTCGTTGAACGCCCCGGTGTCCTCGAACGCCTGGAGCATGTCCTCCTTGGTGGGGTAGTCGCCGAACTCGTTGCGCTCGGCGGGTCCGTACACGGACAGCAGGTACCGGGCCATCTGATTGCCTCCTTGGTCGCGGTCGAACGAGACCAGGTGTCGCGCCGTGCGCAGACTCCCGGTCCGGCGGCCCCGGTGGTCGCCTCTCACCTCTGCTACGAACGACTCTGCCGCGATCCGACACCGGCACCAACATCTTCGCCGGAGAACGTGTGCGAGCGCCTGGTGCGCGTCGCCAGGGCGCTTCAGCGGGTCGCGGGGCGGGCCGATCGGGTGGCCGGACGTCACGAGGCTCAGACGGTGCTGCCCGGATGCCGACAGACCGGGCATGGGGGCGGTGGACATCGACGAGGCGCTGGACCGGCTGATCGCGGCGCACGACCATGCGGGTCTGGACCCGGTGCGCCCGGCCCCGGCCGGCGTCGAGCAGCACCTGGAGCGCATCCGCGAGCAGATCCTGCCGCTGCGGCTGCCGGAGGACGTGGCGAGGTTCTGGCGGCGGATCGACGTCAGCACGATCAGCGTGGCGCCCATGCCGGGCCCCAGCGGTCCGGAGTTCTCCCTCGACGGTTGGGTGATGCACTGCCAGACGCGGCCGCTGATGTATCCGCGGCTGCTGTTCCCGGTGTTCTACCAGTCGCACATGTTCCTGTCGGTCGAGCTGGAGGACGGGCGGGGGTCGGGTGGCCCGTTGCTGGCGTGGGAGTACGCCGGTGACGGTTACCGGGTGGCGGCGGCGTCCCTGGCGGACTACGTCGACCTGCTGGCGATGTGGATCGACGCCCGTGAGTTCCGGCACGTGCACCACGAGGGCAGGTCCTGGCCGGTGTTCAACTACGAGAGCGACTGGAAGCAGGTGCGTGACGCCCGGGTCACCGCCGCTGGCTCCCTCGGCGCGCTGGGCGCCGCGCGGCACATCGGCGAGGACCCGAAGGACTGGCCGACCCACTGGCTGGCCGCCGAGGGTATCGACACCGACGCCCTGCGCCCGCGCGGGGCGACCACGACGATCGCCGACCTGCTCCGCCGGGCGACGACGGGCGTCGATGCGGCCGGGACCATCCAGGTCAGGGTCGGCCGCGTGATCTTCACGGACGCCGGTGGCAGGTGGGAGGTCTCCGACGGCACCGGGACGCTGGACCTGTGGTGCCCGGCCGCGGTGATGACCTACGCGGCGGGTCGCTATCGCGGCTACGAGGTCGACGTCGTCGTCCACCCGCCCCGGCCGCAGGTGCCGACCGAGCGGTCCGGCCGGGACCTGACCGGCGATGTGCAGGCCGCCGCCCGCGCCCACGACATCGCCGGCGCGCAGGCGGCAGCGGTGGAGCTCTACCGGGCGATGTTCGAGACGAGGGCCCAGGCCGAGGCCGTCGCCGTCCGGCCGCTCGACTGAGCGTGGCGGGGTGGGCGTTACATCTGCTGCGCCCCCACCACCGCCAGCAGCCGCAGCTTCTCCGCGTCGACCGTCCCGGGCGTGGCGGTGAACACCAGCAGCGCCTGCTGCTGCGCCGGGTCGTCGAGCACCTGGCACTGCACGTGGATGACACCGAGCTCGGGGTGGGCGATGCGCTTGGTGTCGTGCCGCGGTGCGACCTCGTGGCGGGCCCAGAGCTCGGCGAGCTCGGTGCTCTGCTGGGTGAGCGTGCGGACCATGGCGGCGACACGCGCGTCGTGGGGGAGCCGGGTGGCGGCGCGGCGCAGGTCCGCGGCGAAGATGCGGGAGTGCATCGGGTGGTCGTCGACGGGGTAGATGCGCCGGGAGCCGGGGTCGGTGAACCAGCGGTAGAGCAGGCTGCGGCGCATCCCGGTGTAGGCGAGCTGGTCGCCGAGCAGGGCGACGGCGGGCGGGGTCTGGGCGAGGGTCTCGCCGAGCAGGTTGACGACCTGGGCAGGGGTGTCCTGGAGCCGGTCGAGGATGCGCAGCACAGCGGGGGAGACGTGGCCGGCCAGGGCGGTCCGCTCGGGGGTGCCGCGGCCGGCGAGGCGGAACAGGTGGTCGCGCTCGTCGAGCGTCAGGCGCAGGCCGCGGCTGATGGCGCCGAGCATCTGCTCGGACGGCTGCGGCCCGCGGCCCTGCTCGAGGCGGGTGTAGTAGTCGGCGGACATCTCCGCCAGGGCGGCGACCTCCTCGCGGCGCAGGCCGGCGGTGCGGCGCCGTGGACCGCGCGGCAGGCCGACGTCCTCCGGGGTCAACGCCTCGCGGCGGGTGCGGAGGAAGTCGGCGAGCTGGGCGCGGTCCACGGTTCCCATCCTGCCGCGCTCAGAGGAGCGTGCCGCCGGAGGCCTCGATGCGCTGGCCGGTGACCCAGCGCATCGGGCCGGCGAGCATGGCGGCGACGAGCGGGCCGATGTCGTCGGGCTCGCCGACGCGGCCGAGCGCCGCCTGCCCGGCCATCGCCCGGCGTACCGCGCCGTCGTCCCGCACGGCGCCGCCGCCGAAGTCGGTGCCGATCGGGCCGGGGGCGACGGCATTGACGCGGATGCCTCGCACGCCGAGCTCCTTGGCCCAGTAGCGGGTGAGCTGGTCGATCGCCGCCTTCATCGACCCGTAGGCCGACCAGCCGTCGCCGGCGAACCGGGCCAGGCCGCTGGACAGGTTGACGACCGCGCCTCCGTCGGCCAGCACCGGGGCGAGCTCCTGGGTCAGCAGGAACGGCGCGCGGAAGTGCACCGCGTACAGCCCGTCGAGGTCGGCGGCGGTGGTGGCGCCGAGGCGGGTGACCGTCGCGTGGCCGGCGTTGTTGACGAGCAGGTCGACCGTGGACCGGTCCCACGCGGCCAGCGCCGCGCGCAGCTCGTCGGCGAACGCCGGGAAGGTCGTGGGCTCGGCGGTGTCCAGCCGCAGCGCGGTGGCACGGGCGCCGAGCGCCCCGGCCTCGGCGACGACCGCGCCCGCCTCGTCGGCGTGGGAACGGTAGGTCAGGACGACGTCGACGCCGTCCCGCGCCAGGGCGAGGACGGTAGAACGGCCGAGGCCGCGGTTGCCGCCGGTGACGACGGCCGTGCGAGGAGAAGTGGTCATGGCCTCAGCCTCGCCCCGGTGCGGGGCCGGATGAAGGCCGCGGTGATCGGGGGATCGTGGGTCCCACCCTCGCCCGGCGGGCCGGGGCCGCGATGGCCGCCGCGCCGCCGTCACCACGGGAGGTCCGCCGAGCCCCGGACCGGCCGCAGCGTCAGTCGGCCACCGGGAGGAACACCCGCATGGTCGCGGGACCGCGCTCGGCCCACGAGTGGTACGGCAGCAGCCGCACCGTCGACCGGTGCTCCGGCAGCCCGGTGGTCTTCGGCGGTTCCGCCCGGTAGGGCGGCACCCCGGTCGGCGACGCGGCGGGCCGCCGTACGACGACGTCCACCTCCGCGCCGGGCGCGACATCGCGCAACCGACCCGCGAGGTCGAGCCGCACCGCCTCGAGGTCCACGTCGCCCGGCAGGTCGGTCGACTCGAGGCACAGGACGACCGGACCACGCTCGACGGCGACGCAGCCGCGCACGGCGTCGATCCGCTCGTCGGGCCAGGTGAGCCGCGGTGCGACGGGCAGCCGGAGGGTGATCCGCTCGCCGGCGCGCAGCACGCGCCGCACCTCGGCGAACCCGGGCTCGACGTCCCGCACCCGGTCGTCGACGACCAGCGACGCCCCCGCCGCCCACGCGGGCACCCGCAGCCGCAGGCCCACCGGCGTCTGCGGCGCGGCGACGACCTCGATCTCGATCTCGCCGTCCACGGGGTACCCGGTGCGCACCCGGAGCGCGACCTCGCCGCCGGACGCGAGCCGCACGCGCACGTCCGCGGCGGCGTACTGCAGCAGCTCGACGGTGTCGCCGTCGACCGCCACGGCGTACGCGGACCACGACGCGAGCGTGCGCGCGACGTTGGTCGGGCAGCACGACACCTCGAACCAGGGCGCCCGGACCCCACCCTCGGCGCGCGGGTTGACCTCGTCGGCCTCGGCCTCGCCGCCGGCGA
Source organism: Cellulomonas sp. (assembly GCA_036398695.1). Lineage (GTDB taxonomy): Bacteria > Actinomycetota > Actinomycetes > Actinomycetales > Cellulomonadaceae > Cellulomonas. The sequence continues at coordinate 4,166 of DASWOL010000076.1, forward strand.
CGCGCTGCTGCAACGGGTTCGTGTAGAAGAACGCCCGCCCGTCGGACCGCGGGGACGTGGCGACGACGTTGACCAGCGTGCGCTCGACGAGGTCGGCGTACCGGACGTCGCCCGTCGCCAGGTAGAGCCGCCACGACACCATGACCGAGGCGACGCCCGCGCAGGTCTCGCAGTAGGCGCGGTCCGGTGCCAGCTCCCAGTCGTCGCCGAAGTCCTCGCCCTGGTGCCGGGAACCCATGCCCCCGGTCAGGTAGGTGCGGCGCTCGACGGTGCGGGTCCACTGCCGTTCGATCGCGTCGAGCAGCCCGGTGTCGCCGGTGTCGACCGCGACGTCGACCGCCCCGGCGGCGAGGTAGAGCGCCCGCACGGCGTGCCCGTGCCAGGCATCGGTGTCGCGCACCGGCACGTCGTCCTGGAAGTACCCGGGCCCGAGCAGGGGGATCGGGGTGAGCAGCCCGTGCCCGCGACGGTCGACGAACAGCCTCGCCTGCGCGGTGTAGCGGGGCTCGCCGAGCGCCCGGCCGAGCTCGGTGAGGCCGACCTCGATCTCCGGGTGCCCGCAGACCGCCTCGCGCCCGTCGGGTCCGAACTCACGGCAGACGTGGTCGGCGGCGCGGCGCGCGACGTCGACCAGCGGGTCGTCCGGGCCGGTGGTGCGCACCCGGGCGACGGCGGCCTGGAGCAGGTGACCGGTGCAGTACAGCTCGTGACCGTGTTCGAGGTCGGTGTAGCGGTCGGGTCGCCCGGGGTGCCCGAAGCAGGTGTTGAGGTAGCCGTCGGCGTCCTGCGCCCGGGCGACGCGGCCGGTCAGTGTGCGGACCAGCGCGTCGGCGTCCCGGTCGCCGGTGCGTCCGTGCTCCCAGGCCGCTGCCTCGATGAGCTTGTAGACCTCGGAGTCGGCGAACGCCCAGCCCGGCCGGTCGGGGTTGGGCACCCCACCGGCCACCCGGTCGAAGCTCGCGAGCCAGCCGAGGCGCTCCATCCAGTCGAGGCAGTGCCGCAGCGTCGCCCTCGCGTTGGTGGCCTGGAGGTCGTGCCAGAAGCCCGGTCGCAGCACGACCTCGTCCAGCCCGGCGCCGCGCCGCGTGCCGGAGCCCGGCGCGACGGGCAGGACGGGGACGGCCGACGCGCGTGCGGCGACCGTGGGGGTGGGGTGATCCATGTCAGTCCTTGATGGCGCCGGCGGTGACACCCGCGGCGACGTAGCGCTGGGCCAGCACGAGCAGGACGGCGGCGGGCACGGAGGCGACCACGGCGGTCGCCATGATCGAGTTCCACTCCGTCGTGTTGTTGCCGATGTACCGGTAGATGCCCAGCGTGATGGGGATGAGGTCGCCGTTGCGGTTGAGGGTCGACGCGAAGAT
>DASWOL010000077.1:0-3791 GCA_036398695.1 Cellulomonas sp.
CCATCGCTCCATCACCATCGATGTCGGGCCGCACCGCGTTGACTGGTCAGTCTGGTCGCTCTGGTCAGAGAGCCACTGGTCACGGCAACGGGCAGGGACTTAGGTCCTACAAAATCTGTGCAGTACGGATGGTACCTGATACCGTCGGTTCCGTGAGTCCCGCTCGTCAGGCCGGGCCGACGACGGCCGTAGGCCCGCTCGAACCCGACGTCGGCCGCGTCGCCGACGGCCGCGCCACGCGCTGGGCCGGGCACCGTCAGGCGAGGCGCGAGGACCTCGTCGCGCAGGCTCGTCGCAGCGTCCACCACCGGGGTCCCGACGTCTCCATGGAGGAGATCGCGGCCGACGCCGGGACGTCCAAGTCGCTCGTCTACCGGTACTTCGCGGACAAGACCGCGCTCCAGGTCGAGGTCGCCCGGCTCGTGGTGCGTGAGATCGAGGAGGCGCTCGCCCTGGCGCTCGCCGCCCAGCCCACCCCGCGCGAGGGGTTGCGCGCCATGGTGTCGGTGTACTTCGGGATGGTCGAGTCCTCGCCGAACGTCTACGCCTTCGTCACGCGCGACGGGTCGGTGGAGCACTTCCTCGGCTCCGTGACCCAGCTGGTCGCGGGGCCCTTCGCCCGCGGGCTGGTCGGCGAGGCCGGCGAGGCGGGCGGCCCCGACGCCGCCACCACGGCCGCCTGGGCGGCCGGCGCGGTGGGCTTCGTCCGGGGCGCCGGCGAGTGGTGGGTGGCGCACCGTGACCAGCGGCCGGACCGCGAGGCGCTCGCCGCGCAGGTGACGTCCTGGCTGTGGGCGGGGCCCGTGGGGCTGCTGGCCCGTGGCCGCGTGCAACCGAAGGAGGAACCGTGACCGTTCTCGAGGGGCTCGCCGCCCGCCGTCGCCCGCCTGCCGCCCATCACGTCCAGCCCCGCGTCGACGTCCCGGTGCTCGAGCAGCACCTGCTCGGTCGCTACGCCACGTTGCGCCGCGAGGCGCGCGCGCTGGCCGCCGACCCCGGCTTCCGCGCGATCGAGGGCCTGTCGCTCGCCGAGCAGCGTGAGCGCGTGCTGACCCAGCTGCGCGCCCTCGTCGCCGACCACGACGTGCTGCGCGCCTTCCCGTCCGCGCTCGGCGGGGCGGACGACCACGGCGGGAGCCTGGCCCGGTTCGAGGAGCTGGTCGCGGCCGACCCGTCGCTGCAGATCAAGGCCGGTGTGCAGTGGGGGCTGTTCGCCTCCGCGATCCTCCATCTGGGCACGGCCGACCATCACGCACGGCTGCTCCCCGGGGCGATGTCGCTCGACGTGCCGGGCGCGTTCGCGATGACCGAGACCGGCCACGGCTCGGACGTCGCCGCGATCGCCACCACCGCGGAGTACGACGCGACGACGCAGGAGTTCGTGGTCCGCACGCCGTTCCGGGCGGCGTGGAAGGACTACCTGGGCAACGCGGCGTCCCACGGCGTGGCCGCCGTGGTGTTCGCTCACCTGATCACCGCGGCACCGGGCGGTCCGCGCGTGGACCACGGCGTGCACGCCTTCTACGTGCCGATCCGCGATCCGCGGACCGGCACGTTCCTGCCGGGCGTGGGCGGGGAGGACGACGGCTACAAGGGCGGCCTCAACGGCATCGACAACGGACGGCTGTGGTTCGACCACGTCCGCGTGCCGCGCGCCGACCTGCTGAACCGGTATGGCGACGTGGCGCCCGACGGCACGTACAGCTCGCCGATCGCCAGCCCGGGACGCCGGTTCTTCACCATGCTCGGCACGCTGGTCCAGGGTCGCGTCTCGCTCGACGGCGCGGCCGCGAACGCGGCGAAGATCGGCTTGGCGGTCGCGGTGACCTACGGCAACCAGCGGCGCCAGTTCGCCGGCGCGGGGGACGACGAGGTGGTGCTGCTCGACCACGGCGAGCACCAGCACCGCCTGCTGCCGCTGGTCGCCGAGACGTACGCCACCGCCTACGCGCACGAGGAGCTGCTGGCGGCGTTCGACGACGTGTTCTCCGGCCGAGGCGACACCCCGGACGCGCGCGAGGATCTCGAGACGCTCGCCGCGACGCTCAAGCCCACGTCGTCGTGGCACGCGCTGCGCACGCTCCAGGTGTGCCGCGAGGCGAGCGGCGGGGCGGGCTTCCTCGCCGAGAACCGCATCGTCGGGCTCCGGGCCGACCTCGACGTGTACGCCACCTTCGAGGGCGACAACACCGTGCTGTACCAGCTGGTCGCCAAGCGGCTGCTGTCGGACTACGCGACGGCGGTCAAGGCGGGCGGCCGGACCGAGGTGGCGCGGCTCGTCGCCGGCCGCGCGGCCGACGTCGCGCTGCACCGCACCCCGCTGATCCGCGCCGCCCAGACGCTCGTCGACGCGGGGGACGCACGCCGCTCCGTCAACTCGCTGCGCGACGAGGCCACCCAGCGCGAGCTGCTGACCGAGCGCGTGGAGGCGATGGTGGCCGACCTGGCCGCCGCCCTGGCCCCCGCGCGCCGGATGGCACCCGGTCCGGCCGCCGTGCTCCTCGAGTCCCACCAGCACGAGATGGTCGAGGTGGCGCGAGCCCACGCCGAGCGCGTCCAGTGGGACGCGTTCACGCGGGCGCTGGCGACGGTCCCCGACCCGGGGACCCGGCAGGTGCTGACGTGGGTGCGTGACCTGTTCGGGCTGACGCTGATCGACCGTCACCTGGCCTGGTACCTGGTCAACGGCCGGATGTCCGCGGGGCGGGCACGCACGGTCTCGTCGTACCGGGACCGGCTGCTCACGCGGCTGCGCCCGCACGCCCAGGACCTCGTCGACGCGTTCGGCTTCTCGCCCGACGAGCTGGGCGCCCCCATCGCCTCCGGTGCCGAGCGGGTGCGGCAGGACGAGGCCCGCGCGTACCGGAGGGCGGCCCGCGCGGCGGGGGACGCGGCCATCGCGGAGAAATCCCTGCGCTAGGTTTCCCTTGTGACTTCGTGGCCGTTGCTGCCCACCCATCGTGACTGGCTGGCCCGGCACGGCGCGAGCCTGCTCGCCTTCGGCCGGCGCACGCCCTACCCCGGTGGCGGGGCCGCCTGGCTGTCGGACGACGGGTCGCCGTGGCTCGACCGCGGCGTCGAGACGTGGATCACCTGCCGCACGGTGCACGTCTACTCGATCGGCACGCTGCTGGGTGTGCCGGGCGCGCGGCCGGTGGCCGAGGCGGCGTTGGCGGGACTGCTCGGGCGGCTGCGGGACGGGGAGAACGGCGGGTGGTACCCGTCGGTCGGTGCGGACGGCACGCCCGCACCGGACAAGACGGCCTACACCCACGCGTTCGTCGTGCTCGCCGGCTCGTCGGCCACCGCGGCCGGGCTGGCGGGGGGTTCGCAGCTGCTGGCGGACGGGCTGGCGACGTTCGAGAAGAGGTTCTGGGACGAGGAGGACGGCAGGGCCGTCGACACCTGGGACACCACCTTCACCACGCTCGAGGCCTACCGCGGCATCAACGCGAACATGCACACGGTCGAGGCCTTCCTGGCGGCGGCGGACGTCACCGGTGAGCGGGTGTGGCTGGAGCGGGCGGCGCGGATCGCCTCGTTCGCGGCCTCGTCGGCCGCAGCGAACGGCTGGCGGCTGCCGGAGCACTTCGACGAGCACTGGACCCCGCAGCCGGAGCTCAACGCGGACCGGCCGGACGACCAGTTCAAGCCCTACGGCGCGACGGTGGGCCACGGCCTGGAGTGGGCGCGCCTGCTGCTGCACCTGGAGGCCGCCGGGGCCGTGGCCTCGCAGGGCACGGACTGGCTGGTGGCGTCCCAGAGCCTGTTCCACCGGGCCGTGACGGACG
>DASWOL010000078.1:0-18335 GCA_036398695.1 Cellulomonas sp.
ACGACTAGGGCCAGGAGCAGCGCAGATCAGGGGCAGACGTCAGGCGAAAGGAGGGAAATCACCATGACTTCAACCACCGAACAACTTCGTCAGCGACGGACACTGCTTCGTCACACCCGGACGGAAGCCCTTGAGCGTCTGCGCCATCTGCGCTCACTGCGGCGTCGCCCCAGCTGGCGCAAAGCCAAGCGCCTGCTGCTCGCCCAAGCCTCAACCCTTGCCGCCGATGCCAAGGCCCTCAGCCTTGAACCCGACCACTACATCGCCCTGCTGCCGGAGATCCGGATCGAGCGCGTGCCCAACATGCCGGCCGCGGTGCTCAGCTTTTACGACCGCGGCACCGGTCAGTTCGTGATCCATGTGCGCTCCGCCGAGCCGCGGGAGGAGCAGCGCTACCAGATCCTCACCGAGCTCAAACGCATCCTCGACCACCCGATGTTTCACCGGCTCTACAGCCCCGAGGCCGACGTCTGCCACGCCCAAGCCCAGCTGGCCGCCGACCTGTTCGCCGCTTCCGTCCTGATGCCCGAGCGCGGCTTCCGCGCCGCCGTTCGCAGCTGCGGCGCCGACCTCATCGACCTGGCCATCCGCTTCGGCGTCACCAAGGAACGCGCCCTGCAACGCCTGATCGCGCTCGACCTCAACGGGCACATCAAGGGCGACCGACCGAAGGGAGACAGCCATGACGACGCCGAATAGCCAGCTCCCAGGTGCCGCCGCCCAAGTCGCCGGACAGCCGTACTTCTACACCGTCCGCGAGGCCGCGGAGATGCTGCGCATCAGCCCCTGGACGCTCAACCGCATGATCCAGGCCAAGCAGATCCGTAGCGCACAGATCGGCACCCGGCGCCTGATTCCCGTCGATGCACTCAGCGAGTACGTCGCCGCAGTCGCCGGTGGCGCTCCGGCGGAGGCCGACCGTGCCTAGGCGGCCACGCGGCGAAGGTTCCATCACGTTGCGGCGCGACGGGCGCTACCAGGCTCGCGCCTGGCTCACGGCTCCCGACGGTTCCCGTCATCGCTGGTCCGCCTGCGCCCAGACCAAGACCGCGGCGCGTGAGCTCCTGCGCGATCAGCTCGAGAAGGACCGTCACGGCATCCCGTCCCCCATCAAGACATGGACGGTCGAGCGCTATCTGCACCACTGGTTCGACGACGTCGTGCGCTTCAGGAACCGACCGGCGACAGCCAAGAGCTACGAGTGCGCGATTCGCCTGTATCTCGTGCCGAACCTCGGCAAGCGCACCCTCAAGGCCCTGACCGTCGCCGACGTTCAGCAACTCGTCAACCAGCTGGGGGCGGCCGGTCACGGGGCTCGCACCATCCGCAACGTGCGCACCGTGCTGTCCGCCGCCCTCAGCCGCGCCGAGAAGGAAGAGCTCGTCTTCCGCAACGTCGCCCGGCTCGTCGATCCGCCGCACTACGAGCGCAAGGCCATCCGTCCCTGGACGGTCGACGAGGCCCGCCGCTTCCTCGACCACGTCCGCGGCCACCGCTGGGAGTCCGGCTTCCAGATGCTCGTCCTGTACGGCATGCGCCGCGGCGAGGTGCTCGGCCTGCGCTGGGGCGACATCGACTTCGAGAACGACACGTTTGCGATCGAGCAGCAGATCCAGCGCCTCAACGGACAGCTGCTGGTGGGGCCGGTCAAGACGTCCGCCGGACGCCGGACCCTGCCGCTGCTGCCGTCGGTGCGCGAGGTGCTGCTGCGGTCCGCGGTCACTCAGGGCATCCAGCCGCCGCTCTCGGGAAACCCCCGCCTGTCGCCCATCGCTGATCGGCTCGTCCTGCAAACCAGCACCGGCAATGCCGTCGACCCGAAGAACTTCGTGCGGACCTTCCACGCGCTGCGCGAGCAGGCCGGTCTGCCCCGGATCACTGTGCACCACACGCGGCACACGACCGCCACGATGCTCAAGAACCTCGGCATCCCGGCGCGCGACGCCCAGACCATCCTCGGCCACTCGGACGTGACCACGACCCAGCAGCTCTACCAGCACACCAATCTCGAAGACGCTCGCAACGCCATGACTGCCATCGAGGGCGAGTTGTTCGGCCCCGCCATATACGGCGATCTGCGTGCAGCAACCGGCAGCCACCTGGACCGACTGGGCGACTTTGGGCGTCAACCTAGGGCACGGTGCCCTAGCGACAACACGTTCCCTGACATTAGGCAAACAATCAAGACCAACGAAAACCGCCGATCGACAGGGGTCAGATCGGCGGCATTCGTTGGTACGCCCGGCAGGATTCGAACCTGCGACCTTTTGGTTCGAAGGCCCCTCCTGGACAGTTTGGCGCTGCTGCCGACCACCGTCATCCAGGCGCTACACAGACGCTCACAATGCATGATTCTCGGTCGATTGGGCGTCAGTTTGGGCACGGCGGCACCGTGCTTAATAGACGACCTGCGCGCCGAACGCGACCTTTATGCGGCCGCCCTGGCTGCCAAGCTGCGCCGCCTCTCCTTCCCCCAGAGCCTGCTCCCATCCACGCCATTGACCGACCTCAAGGAGGACACCCGATGAACAGCTTCGGGCTCCCCGACCTACCCGGCGTCCCAGACCTCGGCGGCGAGTTGCCCGACCTGCCCGACGACTGGCTCGACGACGAGGACCGCTTCGTCGGTCTCGACCCGGTGACGGTGCCGGTTGGCAAGCGTGCTGTCACCTACCTGCGGGTGTCGAGCGCGGGCCAGACCCGGACGAGCTATGACCCGCTCGGCCAGTCGATCCCTACCCAGCGCACCGCCTGCCTCGGCAAGTCCGACAGCCTCGGGCTGGGAGTGGTCGACGAGTACGTCGAGCCCGGCAAGTCGGCGCTGTCCATCGAGAAGCGCCCGGCCTTCCGCCGCATGCTGGCCCGCATCGCCGCTCAGCGTGACGTCGACTATGTCATCGTCTACAAGTTCAGCCGCGCCGCTAGGAACCAGTGGGAGGACGCCATCCTCGGCGTCGCCCTGGCCAAGCTCGGCGTCAAGCTCATCTCGGTCACCGAGCCGATCGACGACACCGCCGCTGGCAAGGCCATGCGCGGAATGATCGCGGTCTTCAACGAGTTCAGCTCCAGCGCCTCCGGCGAGGACATCCGCTACAAGATGGCCGAGAAGGCCAAGCGCGGCGGCTCGCTCGGCCTGGCCCCACTCGGCTACCTGAACTTCATCGACCGCACCGAGGGCCGCGAGATCCGCACGATCGTGGTCGACGAGGAACGAGCACCGTTCATCAAGCTGGCCTTCGAGCTCTACGCCAGCGGCGAGTACACGCTCGCCGATCTAGCCGACGAGCTGACTGATCGCGGCTTGCGCACCCGCGCCACCGCCAAGCGGCTGGCCGGCCCGATCACCGCCAGCAAGCTGCAGCGACTGCTCAAGAACCGCTACTACCTGGGAATCATCAACTTCAAGGGCGAGGAGTTCCCCGGCCGTCACACGCCCCTGATCGACGAAGAGCTGTTCGACCGCGTCCAGGCGATCATTCGGTCACGCGGGGTCGCCGGCGAACGGCGGCGCACTCACCACCACTTCCTGAAGGGCACCGTCTACTGCGGCGAGTGCAAGCGGCTGCGCGGCATCGACCAGCGTCTGCTGGTCCAGCACGTCATCGGACGCAACGGCGGTGAGTACTTCTACTTCTTCTGCCCGAACCGCACCGAGGGCATCTGCCACCAACCGCACCACGACGTCTACCGGGTCGAGGAAGCCGTCGAGCACTACTACCGCCGCAAGCACTTCAGCGACGAGTTCATCGAGCTCGTCTGCAAGGCCATGGACGACGCCGTCTCCGACCAGGAGCAAGCCCAACGGCTCCTCAAGAACCAGCTGGACGAGCAGATCGACCAACTCGACACCCAAGAGGAACACCTAATCGACCTGGCCGCCGACGCCCAACTGCCCCAGGCCAAGATCAAGTCACGACTGCTCCGCATCCAGCACGACCGCGATCGCCTGCTCGCCGAGACCCAAGCCGTCGACACCGACCTGGCGGTCGGGCACCGGATCATCGAGGAGCACCTGGCGCTGCTACGGGACGCCACGGACCTGTACTTGGCGGCGAGCGACGAGAACAAGCGCCGCCTAAACCAGCTGCTCTACCAGGCCATCTACATCGACGAGCCCGACCACACCGAGGTCAGCGCAGCCGCCCTGAACGACCCCTACGACGCCCTCTACGCGGGCCAAGAGGCGGTCGACGCCGCGGGCTGGCCCAACGACCGGGATGCGGCCACGGCCGCCTACACGCGGGCACTCGCAGCCAACCACGCCGACAAAGACGAACGGAAAGCCCGTTCGGACCGTCCCTCAACCTTCGGGTCATGGGCTTCGCTGTTCACCGCGCTCATGCTGGGCGGTGTTTCTAGTAAGCCTCATATGGTGGAGCTGAAGGGACTCGAACCCTCGACCCCCTGCATGCCATGCAGGTGCGCTACCAGCTGCGCCACAGCCCCAAGCCCGCCGAGACGAGCCCACGCCCCTCGCAGGGCGCTGGGAGAGTCTAGGCGAGAACCCAGCCCCGGTGCTAATCCGGGTCGCGGGTCTCCCCGTCCTCGTCGGAGGCCGCGTCGGGGCCGGCGTTCCAGTCACGCGAGGCGTCCGTGGGGCCCAGGTTGAAGCCGTGCAGGCGCCACGCCGGCTCCACCAGCCCGCGTGACGGCGTCAGCTCGGCCCAGTGCGCGTTCTGCAGCCCCACCACCCCGCGCCAGGCCGGCGGCTGCCCCAGCAGCTCTCCCACGCCCAGGGCGATAGCGGCACCGTGCGAGACGACGACGAGCGTGTCCTGCGGCCCCAGCGCGCTCGCATGCTCGGTGACGGCGGTACCCAGCCGCGCCGCGACGTCCGCCCGTGTCTCGGCGTCGACACCCTCGGGATCGCCGCCGCTGCGCCACGCCTCGAACTCCTCGGGCCAGCGCGCCCCGATCTCGTCGCCCGTCAGGCCTTCCCACGCACCGAAGCCGCGCTCGCGCAGCCGCTGGTCCACGGTGACCGTGAGGCCGGTGGCACGGGCCAGGGTGTCCGCCGTCTGGCGCGCCCGTGAGAGGTCCGACGAGACGATCGCGGTGGGCTCGTAGCGCGCCAGAAGGCTCGCCGCGGCGGTGCGTGCCTGCCAGCGCCCGACGTCGTCCAGCGGGATGTCGATCTGGCCCTGCAGCCGGAAGCTGGCGTTCGCAGCGGTGCGCCCGTGCCGCCACAGCAGCAGCCGCCCTACGGTCACCGGTCCGCCTCGCCTCGCGCGTCCGGCGGCAGCTCGATCACCGGGCAGTCCTTCCACAGACGCTCGAGGGCGTAGTACACGCGGTCCTCGGCGTGCTGCACGTGCACCACGACGTCTCCGAAGTCGATCAGCACCCAGCGGCCCTGCGTCTTGCCCTCCCGCCGCAAGGCCTTGGCGCCGAGCTTGAGCAGCGCCTCCTCGACGGCGTCGACGATGGCCCCCACCTGCCGCTCGTTGGTGCCGGACGCGATGAGGAACACGTCGGTGAGCACCAGCTGCGAGCTGACGTCGAGGGCGATGATCTCTTGGGCCTTGCGGTCGCTGGCAGCTCGGGCGGCGGCTATGGCCAGCTCGACGGCGCGTTCGGTCGCGGGCACGCGGCTCCTTGGTTCGGGTTCTCGGGTCAGGCGGTGTACGACGAGGCCGGCGGCGACAGCACCACGACGCCGAGGGCGCCGGCGGTGCCGGACTCCCCCGGGATCGCGCCGTTGGACCGGCCCTGGTTCCACAGGGCGACGATGAGGAAGCCCAGCACGAAGGCGACGAGCGCCAGCACCACCAGGTGCAGCCAGGTGTAGGGGTGGCGGCGGCGCACCGGCGGCTCGTCGGGCTCGTCGTCGTCCGTCTCGACGGCGCTGACCACGGCGGACGCGCCCGTGGCGGGGAACGGCGAGTGCACGCCGACGCCGTCGCTGCCGTCCCCGATGGCCTCGGCCTCGGAGCCAGCCTCGGCCGTGTCGGCCGCCCACGGTCCGAGGTGGACAACCGGTTCGGGTGGTGCCGCCGGCTCCCGGTGGCCGGGGGCTGCGGTGGTCGACGTCGCACCGGTGGCGGGGAACCAGCCACCGAGGGACGGCTGCGCCGGCTGACCCGCCCATGGCGGGGGCTGCGCGACGTTCGGTCGGGGAGCCGGGGGCTGGGCGACCGGCGGTTGCGCAACCGGCGGCTGGGCCACGCCCGGCTGAGCGATACCCGGCTGGGCGGCAAGCGGTGTGGGCACGCGCCGCACGGGCAACGGCGTGCCGCGGGCCGGGACCACCGGCACGGACGCCGTGGGCGCCGCCGTCGAGGACGCCGCAGGTAGCGACGCGGACACACCCCCCGGCGCCGGCGGGGCGGAGGCGGGCACGGGCGCCCACGCGGTACGCCGCGAGGTGGGCTCGGACGGGGCCGACGAGGGCGTGGCCGCGGGCGACCCGAACGCGGGGCGCTCGGGGACGGACGAGTGGCCGGCGGAGGACGAGGGCGAGGGCGAGGACGAGGGCGCAGGTGAGGACGAGGGCGAGGACGGTCGCTCGGGCGCCACCGGGTAGGTCGGCACAGCGCGAGCCGCTGGGGCGGCAGCCGGGGACGCCGCCCTCGGTCGGGCAGCAGCCGGCGGAGCGACGGACGCCGCGCGGTTGGGCGGCACCGCGGGCTCGCCGGCCACCGGCACAGGGCGGGCTGTGGGCGCCGACGGCACCGCCGCAGGGCCGCTCGCGGCGCCACCGCTGAAGGCGGACCGGCGGGTGGGCTGATCGTCGTGCCGGCTGGTGGCTCCGGCCGCCCACGCGGGTGTGCCGCCGGCGGGGGTCGCGGGCCGACCGGCGGGCGGCCAGGCGGGCGAAGCCGCGGGCGGAGGGGACGCGGGTGTCGCGCCGGTGGCACCCTGCTCGCGCAGCGCCCGCCGCGACCCGGGCACGGCGCTGTGCTCGCCGGTGGGGCTCGTGGGCACGGCGGACGTCAGCCACTCCGGCGCGCGTGCGGGCGCCGGCTGCGCCTCCGTCCGGCTCTCCGCGTCCGACCGCAGCTCGCGGCGACTGCGGCGCCCTCCCGTTTCACTCATGACAGACCTCGATACAACCCGTGCTTCGCGATGTACTGCACCACCCCGTCCGGGACGAGGTACCAGACCGGCTTGCCCGTCCGGGCGCGGGCCCGGACGTCGGTGGACGAGATCGCCAGTGCGGGGACCTCGAGCACGCTGACGTGCTCCCCCGGCAGGCCGTCCACCGTCAGCTGGTGCCCCGGCCTGGTGACCCCGACGAAGTGCGCCATGGTGAACAGCTCGTCCGCATCCTTCCACGTGAGGATCTGCTCGAGGGCGTCGGCACCGGTGATGAAGTACAGGTCCGCGTCACCCCGTTGCCTCTTGAGGTCCCGCAGCGTGTCGACCGTGTATGTCAGCCCCTGCCGGTCGATGTCCACCCGGCTGACGGTGAACCGCGGGTTCGATGCCGTGGCGATCACCGTCATGAGGTAGCGGTGCTCGGACTCCGTCACGTCGGTGTCCTGCTTGAACGACGGCCGCCCGGTGGGGACGAAGATGACCTCGTCGAGATCGAACTGCGCGGCGACCTCGCTGGCCGCCACGAGGTGGCCGTGGTGGACGGGATCGAACGTGCCGCCCATCACGCCCAGTCGCGGTCGAGTCATCGGATCGGCGACGGCGCCTCAGTGGCGCGAGCCCGCGTTCCGGAACGCGTACGTCACGAGGAGCAGCGCGACGAGCCCGGCGAAGGCCCCAATGCCGAAGACCACCGGCGGGAACGGCAACTTCGTCGTCGCCTCGGCGGCGGCGGCCAGAGCAGCGTGCACGGTTCCTCCTCAGAACGTGGTCAGGCGCGGTGAGACCTTCAGTCTCTCACGAGACAGGCGACGCTCAAGGACGGACGTGACCGTCCCCGTGCACCACCCACTTGGTGGTGGTCAGCTCCGCCAGGCCCATGGGGCCGCGGGCGTGCAGCTTCTGGGTGGAGATGCCCACCTCGGCGCCCAGGCCCAGCTGCCCGCCGTCGGTGAACCGGCTCGACGCGTTGACCATCACCGCCGCGGAGTCCACCTCGGCGACGAACCTGTCGGCCGACGCCAGGTCGCGCGTGCAGATCACCTCGGTGTGCCCGGAGCTCCACGTGCGGATGTGCTCGAGCGCCGCGTCGAGGTCGTCGACCACGCGCACCGCGATGTCCAGCGACAGGTACTCCGTCGCCCAGTCCTCGTCGGTCGCCGGGTAGGCGGTGGCCCCGGCCGGGACGTGGGCCAGCGCGCGGGCGTCGCCGTGGATGGTGACGCCGGCCGCCGCCAGCGCGGCGAGCGCGGTCGGGAGGAACTCGTCGGCCGCGGCGCGGTGCACCAGCAGCGTCTCCAGGGCGTTGCACACGCCCACGCGCTGCGTCTTGCCGTTGAGGAGGATGGCGACCGCCTTGGCGACGTCCGCGCCGGCGTCGACGTACAGGTGGCAGTTGCCCACCCCCGTCTCGATCACCGGCACGCTCGCCTCCTGCACCACGGTGCGGATGAGGTCCGCCCCGCCCCGGGGGATCAGCACGTCGACCAGCCCGCGCGCGTGCATCAGCGCCACGGACCCCTCCCGGCCCCACGCGTCGATCGACTGCACCAGGTCGGCCGGCAGGCCGCGCACCGTCAGCGCGTCGCGCAGCACCGACACGATCACCTCGTTGGACCGCGCCGCCGCGGCCCCTCCGCGCAGGATCACGGCGTTGCCGCTCTTGAGCGCCAGCCCGGCGGCGTCCACGGTGACGTTGGGCCGCGCCTCGTAGATCATCCCGACGACGCCCATGGGCACCCGCACCTGGCGCAGCAGCAGCCCGTTCGGCAACGTCGAGCCGCGCACCACCTCCCCCACCGGGTCTGGCAGCGCGGCCAGGTCGCGCAGCGCGGCGGCGACGCCCTCGAGCCGCGCCTGGGTGAGCGTCAGCCGGTCGACCAGCCCGTCGGCCAGGCCGCGCGCACGGCCGCGCGCCACGTCGTCGGCGTTCGCCGACAGGATCTCGTCGGACGCGGCGAGCAGCCGGTCGGCCATCGCCAGGAGCGCCGCGTCTTTCGTCGCGCGCGTAGCCGTCGCCAGCGCTCGCGAGGCCACCTTCGCGCGCCGCGCCACCTCGAGGACACCGTCCGAGGCATCCGCCGCCGGGGGCTCGCCCAGCACGTCAGCGGGCGCGGAGGTCGTCACGGGAACGGTCACCGATCCAGCGTAGCTTTCGCGCGGCGGCGCACCAGGACCAGGTCGTCGCGATGCACCAGCTCCCGGTCGTAGCCCGGGCCCAGCTCGGCACGCAGCACGGTGGTCGACTTGCCGAGCAGACCCGGCACCTCGTCGGACGCGTAGGCGACCAGCCCACGGCCCACGGCCACGCCGTCCGGCCCGACGAGCTCCACCGGGTCTCCGGACTCGAACTCGCCGTCCACCGCCGTGACGCCGGCCGGCAGCAGCGACGTGCGCCGCTCCACCACCGCCCGCACCGCGCCCTCGTCGAGCACCAGGCGCCCGCGCGGCCGGGCGGCGTGCGCCAGCCACAGCAGCCGGATCGACGTGCGCCGGCCGGTGGCGGCGAACCACGTCCCCACGTCCTGGCCGGCCAGCGCCGCCGCGGCCTGCTCGGCGGAGGTCAGCACCACCGGGATGCCCGACCCGGTGGCGATCGCCATCGACTCGAGCTTGGTCACCATGCCGCCGGTGCCCACCGCGCTGCCCCGTCCGGTCACCTCGACGCCGTCGAGGTCCGCCGGGCCGCGCACCGTCTCGATGCGCACCGAGCCGGGACGTGCCGGCGGGCCGGTGTACAGCCCGTCGACGTCGGTGAGCAGCACCAGCGCGTCCGCCTGCACCAGGTGGCTGACGAGCGCGGCCAGCCGGTCGTTGTCGCCGAACCGGATCTCCTCGGTGGCCACGGCGTCGTTCTCGTTGATCACCGGCACCACGCCCAGGTCGAGCAGGCGGGCCAGCGCGCGGAACGCGTTGCGGTAGTGGCCGCGCCGCACGGTGTCGTCGGCCGTCAGCAGCACCTGGGCGACGTGCAGGCCGTGCGCGTGGAAGGCGGCCGTGTAGTACGCGATCAGGCGGCCCTGCCCCACGGAGGCGGCGGCCTGCTGCGTGGCCAGGTCGCGGGGGCGGGACGGCAGTCCCAGCGGCGCCATCCCGGAGGCGATCGCGCCCGACGAGACCAGCACCACCTGCTGGCCCGCCGCGCGCCGCGCGGCGAGCACGTCCACCAATGCCCGGAGCCGTTCCGGGTCGAGGTGGCCGTCCGGGTCGGTCAGCGACGACGACCCGACCTTGACGACGATCCGCGCCGCCGACGGCAGCTGCTCACGGCTGACGAGGGGCGCGGCGCTCACAACCCCCCATCCTCCCCCACCGAGCGGCTCTCCCACGGCAACGCCCGCACAGCGTCCGGGGCAGGCAACCGCACCGATCAGCTGTCGGGGTCGGTCCAGACGCCGGCCTCGCGCTCGGTCCACAGCGCGGCGCGGGCGGCGGACTTGGCGTCCATCCGTTCCTTGAACTCCGACCGCTTCTCGCCGCGGGTGGGCCGGTCGCCCTCGCCGAGACGCGGGTCGGTGCCACGCGGGCCGCCGAGCAGCTCGGCACCCGTCACCAGCGTCGGCTCCCAGTCGAAGACGACGCAGTTCTCGTCGGGCCCGATGCGCACCTCGTCGCCGGCCACCGCACCGGCCTTGAGCAGCTCCTCCTCGACGCCGAGCCGCGCCAGGCGGTCGGCCAGGTAGCCCACGGCCTCGTCGTTCGAGAAGTTCGTCTGCCGCACCCACCGCTCGGGCTTGGTGCCGCGCACGGCGAACCACAGCTCGCCGGCCGCCTCCCGCCGTGTGACCGTGAAGCCGGCGTCGTCCACCGCGCGGGGCCGCAGCACCACACGGGCCGGCTCCTCGGCCGCCGCCTCGGCACGCGCCTGCCCGACGAGCTCGGCGAGCGCGAAGGTCAGCGGTCGCAGCCCCTCGTGGGTGGCGGCGGAGATCTCGAAGACCGGCAGCCCGCGCTCCAGCAGCTGCGGGCGCACCAGGTCGGCCAGCTCGCGGGCGTCCGGCACGTCGATCTTGTTGAGCACCACCAGGCGCGGGCGCTCCATGAGCGGCACGCGGCCACCCTCGATGCCCAGGTCGCCGGCGTAGGCCGCGAGCTCCGCCTCGATCACGACCAGGTCGGTCACCGGGTCGCGGCCCGGCTCGAGCGTCGCGCAGTCGAGCACGTGCACCACCACCGCGCACCGCTCGATGTGCCGCAGGAACTCCAGCCCGAGGCCCTTGCCCGTCGACGCGCCGGGGATCAGCCCCGGCACGTCGGCGACCGTGTACCGCGCGTCGGCCGCCTGGACCACGCCGAGGTTCGGCACCAGCGTGGTGAACGGGTAGTCGGCGATCTTCGGCCGTGCCGCGGACATCGCGGCCACCAGCGACGACTTGCCGGCACTCGGGAAGCCCACCAGCGCGACGTCGGCGATCGACTTCAGCTCGAGCACGACGTCCGCGGACTCCCCCGGCTCGCCCAGCAGTGCGAACCCGGGCGCCTTGCGCCGTGCCGACGCCAGCGCCGCGTTGCCCAGGCCGCCACGGCCACCGGCGGCCACCACGAAGCGCGTGCCGACCCCGACGAGGTCCGCGAGCACCTCGCCGTCGACCGTCTTGACCACGGTGCCCTCCGGCACGCCCACGACGAGGTCCGGCGCGCTGCCGCCGTCGTGATGGTCGCCCATCCCCTGCGTGCCGCGCTGCGCCCGCCGGTGCGGGGCGTGCTGCAGGTCCAGCAGGGTGGTCACCTGCGGGGACACCTCGAGGATCACGGACCCCCCGTTGCCCCCGTTGCCGCCGTCGGGGCCGGCGAGCGGCTTGAACTTCTCCCGGTGGATGGAGGCGCAGCCGTCCCCGCCGTCACCGCCGGCGGCGTGCAGCACCGCATGGTCGACGAAGGTCGCCACGGTCCTCCTCCTTCCGAGTCGTTGGTGACACGACGAAGGGGCGCACCGAGCGGTGCGCCCCTTCGCGACGTGTGACTGAGATCAGGCCTGCTCGACGATGTCGATCACCTTGCGGCCCCGACGGGTGCCGAAGGCGACGTGGCCGGGAGCCAGCGCGAACAGGGTGTCGTCCCCGCCGCGGCCCACGTTGTTGCCGGGGTGGAAGTGCGTGCCGTGCTGACGCACGAGGATCTCGCCGGCCTTGACCAGCTGTCCGCCGAAGCGCTTGACGCCGAGGCGCTGCGCGTTCGAGTCGCGGCCGTTGCGCGAGGCGCTCGCGCCCTTCTTGTGTGCCATGTCGAACTCTCCTGGTTTCCGTAGCCCTGTTCGATAGCCCGGAGGGCTCAGCTGATGGCGGTGACCTTGAGGCGGGTCAGGTCCTGACGGTGGCCCTGGCGGCGCCGGTAGCCGGTCTTGTTCTTGAAGCGCAGGATCGCGATCTTCGGCCCACGCTCGTCGCGGACCACCTGGGCGCTGACGGTGATCTTGGCGAGCGCCGCAGCGTCGGTGGTGACCTTCTCACCGTCCACGAGCAGCAATGCGGGCAGCGTGACGGACTCACCGGGTCGCGCCGAGAGGCGGTCGACCACGACGATGTCGCCGACTGCGACCTTCTCCTGGCGGCCACCGGCCTTGACGATCGCGTACACCACGTTGCTGCTCATCTCTGCTCGAAGTCCTGAGTTCCGCGGCGTTCGGCGAACCCGCGCACGACGTTCTCCGTCGGCAATCTGGGGTTCGCTCGGGGCGCCTTGACGGCGCCGAGCGCCGACCGTCCAGGGTACGGACCCTGACGGTCCCGGTCAAACCGTCCTAACGCTCGTCGACCTCGTCACCGGGGTCGTCCTCGTCACCGGGGTCGTCGAACAAGCTGGGGTCCACCTGCGCCAGCCTGAGCTCGCCCTGGCCGTCCTCGCTCTCGTCCGCCGCCTCCTCCGAGGGGCCGGGCGTGCCCTCGCCGGACGTCTGCGGCACGTCGACCACCGTGACGGGCTCGTCAGGCGTGACCGAGGTGGCGATCTGCACCAGGGAGGCCAGCGAGTCCAGCGCGGACCTCTCGGGCGCGGGCGCGGCCGGCCGGTCGCCGACCGGCATGTGCGCGGCCAGCTCCGCCAGCACGTCGAACGCGCGGGACTCGTCGGCATGGGCCGGGACCACCGGCTCCGGCGCGCTGGCGGCCGCCTCCGGTGGCTCCTCCGCCGTCACCGGTGCGCTCACGGGCGCCTCCGGTGCGTGCACGGCCGCCTCCGGGCCGTCCTCGCCTGCCCAGTCGTCCAGGCCCGGCTCGTGGTCGTGCTCGTGCGCGTGGGCGGCTGCGGCGGCGATGGTCGCCAGCGTCGCCTTGACCGCCTCGCGAGCCTCCGGCAGCACCGGGACCACCGGCACCGGCGTCGCCGCCGGCTCCGCACCCCGCTTGCGCCGCGAGCGCTTGTCCCCCGGCTCCGCCGGAGCGGCCTGGCCGCCGGCGTCCGGCCGGCCGTTGCTCCGCTCCACCGGGTCGGTGTGGACGATGAACCCGCGCCCGTGGCAGTGCTCGCACGTCTCGCTGAACGCCTCGACCAGGCCCTGGCCCACGCGCTTGCGCGTCATCTGCACCAGGCCGAGCGAGGTGACCTCGGCCACCTGGTGCTTGGTCCGGTCGCGGCCGAGGCACTCGACGAGCCGGCGCAGGACGAGGTCGCGGTTGGACTCCAGCACCATGTCGATGAAGTCGATGACGATGATGCCGCCGATGTCGCGCAGCCTCAGCTGCCGGACGATCTCCTCGGCGGCCTCGAGGTTGTTGCGGGTGACCGTCTCCTCGAGCGTGCCGCCCACCCCGGTGAACTTGCCGGTGTTGACGTCGATCACCGTCATGGCCTCGGTGCGGTCGATGACGAGCGAACCGCCCGACGGCAGCCAGACCTTGCGGTCCATGCCCTTGGCGAGCTGCTCGTCGACGCGGTGCACCGTGAACACGTCGAGGTTGCCGGTCCACTTGGTGACGCGCGCGGCGAGGTCCGGAGCCAGCGCCGAGACGTAGGTCGAGATGGTCGCCCACGCCTCGTCGCCCTGGACCACCAGGGAGGAGAAGTCGTCGTTGAAGATGTCGCGGACCACGCGGATCGACATGTCCGGCTCGCCCTGCAGCAGCGCCGGAGCGCTGGCGGTCTTGGCCTTGGCCTCGATCGCCTCCCACTGGCCGGTCAGCCGGGCGATGTCGGCGCGCAGCTCGTCCTCGCTCGCACCCTCGGCCGCGGTGCGGACGATGACGCCTGCCGAGTCCGGGACGATGTCGCGCAGGATCTTCTTCAGCCGGTTGCGCTCGGTGTCCGGCAGCTTGCGGCTGATGCCGGTCATGCCGCCGCCCGGCACGTAGACCAGGTAACGGCCGGCGAGCGTCACCTGGCTGGTGAGCCGGGCGCCCTTGTGGCCGATCGGGTCCTTGGTCACCTGCACCAGCACGGAGTCGCCCGACTTGAGCGCCTGCTCGATGCGCCGGGTCTGACCGCCCTCGAGGCCGGCGGCGTCCCAGTTGACCTCGCCCGCGTAGAGCACGGCGTTGCGACCCTTGCCGACGTCGACGAACGCCGCCTCCATGCTCGGCAGCACGTTCTGCACGCGGCCCAGGTAGACGTTGCCCACCATCGACGCGGCGGCCTGGTCGGAGACGTAGTGCTCCACCAGCACGCCGTCCTCGAGCACGGCGATCTGGGTGCGTCCGCCGCGCTCGCGCACCACCATGGCGCGGTCCACGGCCTCACGGCGCGCGAGGAACTCGGCCTCGGTGATGATCTGGCGGCGGCGGCCGGCGTCGCGGCCCTCGCGGCGTCGCTGGCGCTTGGCCTCCAGGCGCGTCGAACCGCGCAGCGCGGTGACCTCGTCGCGGCGGCGGGGCTCGTCGACCTCGGCACGTGAGCCACGACGGCGGCGACGACGACGACGCGTGCTGGTGGTGCTCTCGCCGTCCTCACCCGCGCTCTCAGGCTCGTCGTCCTCGTCCGGCTCGTCGTCGTCCGCGGGCGCCTCGGCGCCCTCGGCGCCGGACTCGGAGGCAGTGCCCTCGCCGCGGCCACGACGACCACGGCCGCCCCGACGGCGCCGACGACGCGGCGTCGACGTGCCGTCGTCCGTCTCGGCGTCGGCGTCCTCGTCGTCGGGCTCGTCGGCTCCATCGAGACCGTCGAGCTCGGCAGTCTCAGCAAGCTCAGCGAGCTCGACGAGCTCCACGACATCGGTCGGCTCGTCCGCCTCGTCGGCGGCGGGCCCCTCGTCACGGGCACCGCGGCCGCGACCGCCGCGGCGGCGGCGCGAGCGCGACCGGCCGGTGGGCTGCCCCTCGACGGCCTCGTCAGCGGGCTCGGTCTCGATGGCCGCGTCCAGCACCTCGCGCTCAGCGGCCTCGTCGGCAGCCTCACGCCGTGCGGCGGCCTGCGAGATCTCCTCCGGGGAGCCGGCGGTGGCCGTCACACGACGACGCCGGGGACGGACCTGGCTCAGGTCGGGGGCCTGGAAGAGGACGGCGGTCGTCGCCAGGCGCGGGGCCTGGGTCGGCTGGGCCTCGGCGGGCGCCTGGAACTCGTCGGCGTCCCTGAGCTCAGCATCAACCTCCGGCTCGGCCTCAGGCTCCGGCTCCGGCTCGACGATCTCCTCGAGGATGACCTCTTCGACCGTCTCGTCGGACGCCGGCTCGGCCGGGGCCGGCTCGGCGGGCGCCTCGACGGCGGTGGCGGCCTTGCGGGCGCGAGTGGCCCGGCGACGCGGCGCGCGGGCTGCGGGTTCGTCCCCGGCCGGCGCCGGGGGCTCGTCGGCAGCGTGCGCCTCGGGCTCGTCGGCACCGTGCGTCTCCGGCTCGTCGGCGACGCGTGCCGCCGGCTCGTCGGCCGCAGGCTGCGTGGCGTGATCGGCAAGGGCCGCCCGCACGGGGGCGGAGGCGGACTCGACGACCGGCGCCGTGGTCTCGTCGGGACCGACCGCGACAGGCGCTGCGGGGCGGGTGGCGCGGCGGCGCCGGGGCTTGGTGCCCTCACCCCCGGCCGTCGTGGTCTCGATGCTGACGTCGGGGGTGCTCTGCTCGGTCACGCGTGGTGCTCCTGGGTGCCCGGCAACTGCCACGCCCACACTGCGCGGCGCCGCTGGGCCGGTCGGTCGTCGCTCGCGCCCTGCGCGCGGCGACGGAAGTCGTCGTTGTCGCCACTGCCCAGCGGATCGGCACCAGCGCCTGCGGTGCCCGCCCGGGGTAGCTCCGATCGGGAGCCCGACAGGCGGGGCGGCGGCTGACGCGCACGACGCGCTTGGGGCTGCGGCCCGGGTCGGGAGCGGTGTGGAGCGCCCCCTTGCCTCCGCCAGTATCGCACACGCCCGTGGTCCCGCCCGGCGTCGAGCATCCGCGGCGAGCCGTCCCGCGCCCGCCGCGGCGATGGCGGTGTCATGGGACATTCGTCCCGTTGAACGTGGGACTAAGGTCCCGAATCGCCGGGGGGCCTGGCCCTAGCGTCGTGCCAGGTGGCGGGGTCGTCGGTGACCTGCATCGCCTCCATCGTCGGAAGAGTACGGAGAGCTCCGTGGCAGCAGACGCGCTCGACTTGGCCCGCTGGCAGTTCGGCATCACCACCGTCTACCACTTCATCTTCGTGCCGCTGACGATCGGGCTGTCCACCCTCGTCGCGATCATGCAGACGCTGTGGGTGCGCCGCGGCGACAAGCGCTGGCTCCAGCTGACGAAGTTCTTCGGCAAGCTCCTGCTGATCAACTTCGCGATCGGCATCGCGACCGGCATCGTGCAGGAGTTCCAGTTCGGGATGAACTGGAGCGAGTACTCGCGGTTCGTCGGGGACATCTTCGGCGCCCCCTTGGCGATGGAGGCCCTCATCGCCTTCTTCGTCGAGTCGACGTTCCTGGGCCTGTGGATCTTCGGCTGGGACAAGCTGCCCAAGCGCGTGCACCTGGCCACCATCTGGCTGGTCGCCGTCGCGTCCACCGTCTCGGCCTACTTCATCCTCACCGCCAACTCGTGGATGCAGCACCCCGTCGGGGCGACGTTCAACCCCCAGACGGGCCGCGCGGAGATGGTCGACCTCGCCAAGGTGGTGACCAACCCCACCGTGCTCGCGGCGTTCCCGCACACGATCGGTGCGGCGTTCCTCACGGCCGGCACGTTCGTCGCCGCGATCTGCGCCTGGTGGATGGTGCGGCTGGTGCGCGCCGGCGACAGCGAGAAGGCGCGCGAGGTCTACCGCCCGGGGCTGCAGCTCGGACTCGTCGTCATGGTGATCGCCGCGGTCGTCGTGGGCATCACCGGTGACATCCAGGGCAAGCTGATGTTCCAGCAGCAGCCCATGAAGATGGCCTCCGCCGAGGGCGTGATCAACTCCGGCGACGGGGTGGCGATGACGCTGTTCGCCATCGGTGACTTCTCGAACAACCCCGACAGCGTCCGCCGGTTCGTCGAGATCCCCGGTGTCACCTCGTTCCTCGCCACGGGCGACTGGAACGCACACCTGACCGGGGTTCGCGACCTGCAGCAGCAGTACGAGCAGAAGTACGGCACGGGCATCAACTACGTGCCGAACCTCGCCGTGACGTTCTGGTCGTTCCGGCTGATGATCGGGTTCGCGCTGTTCGCCGGGCTGCTGGCGCTCCTCGCCCTGTGGCTGACGCGCCGCGGCAGGCTGTCCGGCAGCCGCTGGCTGTCACGCGCCGCGCTGTGGGCGATGCCGACCATCTTCCTGGCGTCCACCGCCGGCTGGGTGTTCACCGAGATGGGACGCCAGCCGTGGGTGGTGGCGCCGAACCCCAACCCCGAGGGCGTCGACATGGTGTGGCAGCTGACCGCGCGCGGCGTGTCGCCGCAGGTCGGACCGGTCAGCGTGGTCATCTCGCTGGTCCTGTTCACCCTCGTCTACGGGGTGCTGGCCGTCGCCTGGTACCGGCTGATGCACCGCTACACGATCGGCGGCGTCGAGGACGACCCGGTCGACCCGAGCCCGGACAACCCCGCCAACCGGACGGACGAGGCCGACAAGCCCCTGTCCTTCGCGTACTGAGCCGGAGCGCATGCCATGAGCCACGAGACACTGCAACTGATCTGGTTCCTCCTCATCGCCGTGCTGTGGACCGGCTACCTGGTCCTCGAAGGCTTCGACTTCGGCGTCGGCATGCTGCTGCCGTTCATCCCGCGCGGCGAGAAGGAACGGCGCGTCGCGATCAACACGATCGGCCCGCTGTGGGACGGCAACGAGGTGTGGCTGCTCACCGCGGGCGGCGCCACCTTCGCGGCCTTCCCCGAGTGGTACGCGACCTTGTTCTCCGGGGCGTACCTCGCCCTGTTCGTCATCCTGCTGGCGCTGATCGCCCGCATCGTGTCCTTCGAGTGGCGCGGCAAGATCACCAC